>JAPPIX010000363.1 GCA_028820495.1 Gammaproteobacteria bacterium | reverse complement strand
GCCTCGGGCCGGGGCGCTCTCAGATGCGAAAAAGCCCGCCGAAGCGGGCCTTTCCGATCCGCCTGTGCGGCGGTAAACAAATCGACCAAGCTGCGTGCGTCGAAGTCTTATCCCTCAGCCGCCTATGCGGCGGTAAACGTTGACGCACATGAAAAGCGACGGCGTTGATTACATCAGCACCGCCGTCTTGGGTGCCCGCAAACCACTCGTCCGGGTCGTGCCGAGGTCCGTGGAGTTGGTGTCGGGATAGATTCGACAAAATGCCCAACTCTTCACTGAGCAAGC
Organism: Gammaproteobacteria bacterium; assembly: GCA_028820495.1. Classification (GTDB taxonomy): domain Bacteria; phylum Pseudomonadota; class Gammaproteobacteria; order Pseudomonadales; family Azotimanducaceae; genus Azophilus. The sequence continues at coordinate 7,536 of JAPPIX010000363.1, read as the reverse complement.
CGGACCTAATCACCAAAAAGGAATTTGCCGAGGCTTGTCGATTTTCCAATTCCCGTGCCGTCCGGCCGCCCGCGCCGGTTCAGTGTTCGGGGCGGCGCTGCCGCTCCAGCTCGCGAATGCGGGCCTCGGCGGCCTCTAGGGCGCGGCGCTGCTCCTGATTGACTTGGTGCTGCTCCTCGGGGGTTAGCAGGTACTCGCCGCGCTTGGGGTCGAAGAAGCGCAGGCGCCCGTCCTCCAGGCGAAGGTCCAGGACCATCCTCGCGTCCGTCGCCACCTTCCCGTGCTTGATCGTCTCAGACATCGGCTGATCGTCCTCGACGGGGTAATGGACGCGGGCCGTCGGGGGGCGGCGACGTGGCGGCGCGGCGGCCAGCGGCCGGGGTCGGCTGGAAACGGGTTCGGCTTGCGGCATGGCGGGCTCCTTGGCGGGGCCGTTGGTCGACGGTGCCGACGTTAGCACAGCGCCGTGTGCTACGCAGGAGTTTCGCGTAGCGAAACTCCAACGAACCGAGGTTCGCCGCGACCGTCAGGTCGCGCGTTCGGCATTGGCGGGGCATCGGCCCGTTCCGTTGGTTTCGGGACGGGTGATGTTGGCAAGGGAATCAGGGCGCGTCTGTAGGCCACGACGCCACGACCTGTGCGAGATTTCCCCCATTGCGCCGGGAAGGGCGCGCGGGAGGCTCGGACATTTCGCACAACGGCCGGAAGGCATCGGCATCAGCCGGTTGGCGGGGCCGCACTGCATCCACACCATCGGCGCACTGTCCCCAGAAGGGAGCGATGGCCTGCTTGGGGGCTGGCTGGATCATTTCGAGATCGGGGCGAAGCCGCGAGACCTGTCCCGGTGGCAGGACGCCATGCGCAGCGACCCGTCGGCAATCAGCCGGACCGACGCCATGGGCCGCACGGCGCTGCATGTGGCGGCGGAGGGGCGGTAGCGCCGCTTCGCAGATTCACTTCCACCCTTGCCCTGTCCGCTTTCGGGACAACCGCAAAGTGGCCGTTACGGCCCCTCCTGTCCCGTCTCCCGGTCAGCTTCGCCCGCGCGGGCTGCGCTTAGCAGCTGCTCAACCACGGGGTCCGCCCTCTCCACCGCCCGCATGAACTCGCCGTACCCGCCGAGTTCCCGCAACAGACGCAACGCATCGACAAGGCCATCCGCCCAAACGCCCGGCACAACTTCCGACGATTCAATCACCGATGCCCGCCCAATGGCCTGCAGGTCAATGATGACGGCCTCCTTGCCGGACCGCGGCGTTGCAATCTCCCAAAGCTCCGCCACTCCTGCGTCCCTGTATATTCCCCGTTTTGCACCGTCGTAGTGCGTGTGCTCCACCTCGACGACAAGGTCAACCGGCGTCCTCCCCACCCATGCCTCGATTTCGGCGTCATCAACCCCGCTGCGCTCCATGGCCAACAGGCGCTCGGCCTTCGCGCCAACATAAAAGGACTCGTCGGGGTCGCCACGCCGCCCCTCCGCGCGCCCGCGAACCGTGGTTGAAGCAAGCGCCACCACCACAAGGCCCATGGCAGCCCCAAGCGACTCCACCAAACCGCCCGAGGCCCGTGATTCCCGCTCATGCACATAGGAGGGAGCCATGAACACGGCAATGCCCTCGCGAAGGTCGCGCCACCCCTTTCGGAATCGCTCCGCGTAACAGTCCGCCATTTTCTCAAGCACTTCCGGGTTCCCGCCTTGGAGCGCAAGCACCGTGGACCCCAATGACCCCATCTCCCACGTCATTTCCGGGGCCACGGGGTCCGCGAGCAGATAACCCGGAATGTCCCTTCGATTCATTGGCGCCATGTCAAGCCCCACATCGCAGACTGCCTTGCGGCATTTTGGCCAGCCAACCAGCCCGATTCAAGGCAGATCATGCGCCTCCGGTTGCTTGATGATGCGGATGTCGTCGCACACGGACTTGGAAGGCCGGGGGTTGGTCGGCGGGCTTCAGCTTGTGCAACGCACTTCCTTCGTACTGCGCTCGGGCCGCAAACGCGTCAATCTTCGCGCCGCCACGCTCCATCTCAAGGTAAACCTCCGCCTTCCCGCCGATGTAAAACGACTCGTCCGAGTCACCCGTCCGGCCCTGGCCGCGGCCCCGAAGGGTTGTCGATGGGAGCGCGGCAACGGCGATGCCCATTGCGGCTCCCAACGACTCGACCAAGCCGCTGGAATGGCGCGCCCGGCGCTCATGTTCGAGTGAGACATTGAGGCGTGGCGCGGCTACATTCCCGGCTCCGCGCGGGGCCGCTTCCGCCTGCCGAGCCACCGCGCCCTTCCCTGCTTGAACTCCGCGCATCGTGCGTTGACGTGCTTGGCACCGTGAAAGCGCGCGCGCCATGCACATGCACGGAGACTTCCATCAAAATGCAGTTCTCCCCCTCCTCTGGGCGGCGAAGGAATCGCCCTTCAGTGTTTGCTGGCTCTCAATGCGCTTCCCCACGCCATCAATTGTAGCGCCGCCCAAGGGGTCGGCAAAGCGGGATTGACACTGGCGAAAGCGCAGTTTGCCGTCACCAGGACCAATTCGCGCCGGCCCATTCGGCGGATTGGGCGGGTTGCCGGATGGGCTTGACAAGCCTCTATAATGAGCAGTGGCTCGATTGGCTTTTGTTGGCTGCGCGGAGAGTGCCCATGCGTTTTCTTGACGGGCTTGATGATGACATTCGCCAAGGGCTGCTTGACCGCATCAAGACCTCGTGGACCCACCACTCAACCGCTATTGAGGGCAACTCCCTCTCCCTGTTCGACACTAGGATGCTCATCGAGGAGGGGCTGACCGTCGGCGGCAAGACCCTGCGCGAGCATCAGGAAGTGGTGGGCCATGCCCGATGCGTCGAGCTGATCTACGGCCTGTTGGGACGAGCCGTTGGGGAAGAAGACCTTTTCATCCTGCACAAGGCCGTCCAGGTTGATGCCGTCTTCGACATTTACAAGCCCATGGGCGCGTGGAAAAGGGAGCCCAACGGGGTTTACGTCCCGCTCCCAGACGGGCGCGAACGCTTCCATGAGTTTGCCAGGCCGGCGGACGTCCCGGCCTTGATGGGCACGTTCATCCTGGAGATGAACAAGCGCATCCTGGGCGCCGGCAACATGGATGCTGATGCCTTGGTGGCTGCCTACGCGCAGCTCCATGCCGGGTTCGTGTCCGTGCACCCCTTCTGGGACGGCAACGGGCGATTGGCGCGCCTGGTTTCCAACCTGCCCATGCTCAGCGCGGGCTTTCCGCCCATCCTGATCGACAAAGGGCGCCGAGGGGAGTACATGCGCCACCTCGCTGACTACCAGGAGGCTTGCGGCCCGGTCACGCCTGAATCCGGCCCTTGGCCCGCCGGCGGCTCGCTCGACGCGATCTGCGGGTTCTTTGCCGACTGCCACGCCCACACGCTGGAATGGATCAGGGAGGCCCATGAACTGCAGGACGGCAGGGACTCAAGCGCCCAATGGCCGCGGTGAGCGGCGCCGGTGCCTTGCCCTCCACCCGGCGGCCAAGTGTTCCCTTCCAAATGCAACTCACCGATAATGGCCCGGCGCACGCAGTTCACCATCGTGGAGGGAGGAATTGAGCGGCAGCCCAACGAACGGGATCGGGATCGGTTCGCAATGCGGGACGCGTTCGGAACCCGCTCGGGCAACTGCTGACTGCATTTGCTGCGGCCACCCCATGCGGCCACTCGATCACTGGACCCGGCGATGCGCTGCCTGCGGCTACATGGCGGCTGGCCTGACGCCGGGCTTCGGACGTGGCGTGGACGGCTTGGCGCCGGTCCAGCGCGTCAACGACAAGGCGACGCTCGATGAGATCCGGCGGCATCTTGGCAGCGGCGGCAAGTCGTTGTTGGATGTCGGCTGCGGGGGGGGGGGATTCCTTGAGCGCGCGGCGGTAGCCGGCTTCCGCGCCGAAGGCATTGAGCCAGCGCCGGATGCTGAACGCACGGCCAACGGCCTGCCAATTCGCCCCGAAGCCTTTCCCATCAAGCCGGTGGACGGCGCTGCCTACGACGCCATCACCTTCAATCACTCATTCGAGCACCTGCCCTGCCCCGCCAAGGCGGCTGCAGCAAGTAGCGGGCTGCTGCGCCAGGGCGGCGTGGTCGCCCTGCAGCTGCCGTCATCCCAGGGAACCCTGTTCAAGCTGGCCTCGTTCGGGCGCCGGGCCGGGCTGTTCGCCGCTTGGGAACTGCTGTGGCAGAAGGGCTTGCCCTCCCCGCACCTGCACTACTTCAATCCGGGCAACTTGCGCCGCCTGTTCGAGCGGACCACGGATCTTCGCCTGATTTCGACGCAACGCCTGCAGGCGGTTCGAATTCCGGGCCTGTGGCGACGCATTCGATGCCGGTTGTCCGCGCCCTCGGCCTTGGTGGCCTTCACGATGCTGGCGCTGGCGGTGCCGCTGCTGAACCGCCTCCCGCCGGACTTCATCCTATGCGTGTTCAGGAAGCCGGCCCCGCCTCGCCAGCCAGCGCGCTGAGAGAACGCGCCACAGCCCCATGCCCGGAGAAATGCGACCCAGACGCTCCAACGGTTGGCGCGTTCTCGTAACCGGGGGCGCCGGATTCATTGGCTCCCACCTTTGCGAGCGGCTGCTCGCGGGCGGCCATGAAGTCCTGTGCGTGGACAATTTCCACACCGGCAGCCGGCGCAACATCCGCCACCTGCTCCACCGCAGCGACTTCGAGGCGATGCGCCACGATGTCACCTTCCCCCTCCATACCGAAGTGGACGCCATCTACAACTTGGCCTGCCCGGCATCTCCCGTCCACTACCAGCAGGATCCGGTGCGGACCGTGAAAACGGCGGTGCACGGCGCCATCAACATGCTGGGGCTGGCCAAACGCCTCGCCATACCCATCCTCCAAGCCTCAACCAGTGAAGTTTACGGCGACCCCCAGGAGAGCCCGCAATCGGAGGCCTATTGGGGCAACGTCAATCCCATCGGCCCCCGCGCCTGTTACGACGAAGGCAAACGTTGCGCGGAGACGCTGTTCTTCGACTATCACCGGCAGCATGGCTTGGCCATCCGGGTGGCGCGCATTTTCAACACCTATGGGCCGCGCATGGCCGTCGGCGACGGCCGGGTGGTTCCCGCCTTCATCGTGGCCGCGTTGCGGAACGAGCCGCTCACGATATTTGGCGACGGACGGCAAACCCGGTCGTTCTGCCACGTCAGCGACCTGGTGAGCGGCATGGTTGCGTTGATGACCAACGAGGCGGGCTTTGTTGGGCCCGTCAACCTCGGCAGCCCCGTTGAAACCGCAATCGCCGACCTCGCTGCGCTCATAGTGAGCCTTACGGGGTCGAAGTCCCCGCTGGTCTTTCGTCCATTGCCTGAAGACGACCCGCGGCGGCGCAGTCCGGACATTGACCTGGCAGCGGAGAAGCTCGACTGGCGACCGACCGTCGAGCTGCGGCAGGGCCTTGTCGAGACCGTGGCGCATTTCGATGCGCTGCTCTCCGCAGGCGAGGTGGCTTAGGTGACGACGCTTTCGGTTGTGATTCCCTGCTTCAACGAAGCCGGCACCATCGCCGAAGTCCTCACCCGGGTGCGCCGAGCCCCGTTTCCGGGCGCCAAGGAGATCGTGGTGGTTGACGACGGCTCCACCGATGGCACCGGCGAGGCGCTGCGCGGCCTTCTTGCCCCGCAAATTGACCATTTGGTCGTTCATCCGGTGAATCAGGGCAAGGGCGCCGCCATCCGTTCCGCCCTTGAGGCGGCAACCGGCGACCTTGTGGTGGTGCAGGATGCCGATTTCGAGTACGACCCGGACCAATACGCCAGCCTGGCCGCGCCCATTCTTGCCGGTGACGCGGATGTCGTTTTTGGGTCCCGCTTCCTGCCGCGCCAAGCCATGGCGTTCTCTCGCCACCGCATGGTCAACGGCGCGCTGACCTGCCTTTCCAATCTGTTCACGCAGCTCAGGCTGACCGACATGGAAACCGGCCAGAAGATGTTCGCAAGGCCTGTCCTTGCGTCCCTTTCAATTCGGGAGAGGCGGTTTGGCTTCGAGCCGGAGATCACCGCGAAGGTCGCCAAGGGCGGTTGGCGGGTGCGCGAGATCGGCGTTCCCTATGCGCCGAGAAGCCGCTCGCAGGGCAAGAAGATTGGCTGGCGGGATGGCGTGAGAGCCGTTTACTGCGTTTTCAGATACGGCCTGTTCGACTGACGCTGGGGGACCACGCCGGGCGGGGCGAGCGCCCCCCGGACAGCGGGCCGCCCTTTACTCCCTAGCGCTGGCAAAGCGTCACCGTCGTTCAAGCCTGCTGCCGCGGATCCATGGCCGGATGGCGGATGCGGCATCGGCCCAATTCGTTGATTTCGGAACGGGTGATGTTGACAGGGAAATCAGGGTGCGCCTGTAGGCCATGACGCCAAGACTTCTACCAAGTGATGGGACGGGAGGAGCGGAAACTTCCGCGTTAGGTTGGCGTCACGGCAAGGCCGCGGGGGTGGAAGACAATGAGGTTGCTGACGCTCGGATTGCGCGCCGAGGGGGCTAGGATGCCGTGCGTTGCGGGAAGGGCTTGGTGGACGGCGTGTGCGAGTGCCTGGGTCGGAGCCGGGGCGGCATGGGGTGTGCGGTAGCCGCGCCAGTCGCCGGTTAGCTCCTGACGTGTGGTGTCGATGATGCTGCGGTTTGCCGGATCGGCGAGGTCGACGACGTTGAGCCTAGACACGGCGTGCCCGACAACAACGGCGCCGCGGAAGGGATTGGCCACGGAGTAGGAAAAAACTGAGCCGGGCAGGGCCTCCACCTCGAACAGCGCGGTGATTGGGTCGGGCGCGATGAACGTCCGGCACGACGAACGCCGATGCCTCTCGCCCCTTTGCGACATCGGCTTCGCCCTGAACCATGAGCTTCAGGAGCAGCAGCGCGGCCGACGTGCGCTGATATGGCTGATAGTCCTGCACCATCGCGTTTGCCGCACCGTTTTGCGTCAAGATGATCGTGTGCTCCTCCGCTTTCATGTTGGACAACAGCCTCGCTGCCTTCGCCTTGAACTCCGAGAGGCTGATGATCGATTGGCCCATGCGCATTCCAAAATCAGACTGAATTCGAACCGATCTCATTCGTGCGGGCCGTCCCTCGCAGCCATCCCGCCGCAGCCCTTGACGCAACGGCGCCGTAGCCGGCTCAGCCTTCCCGGCGGCGACGCTCCAGCTCACGAATGCGGGCCTCGGCGGCCTCGAGGGCGCGGCGCTGCCGGTCAACCGTGCGGTCCCGCTCCCTGAGGGCATGGCGCTGATGCTCAAGGGCGCGGTCCTTCGCCCCAATGACCTGGCGCTGCTCCTCGGGGGTCAGCAGGTACTCGCCGCGCTTGGGGTCGAAGAAGCGCAGGCGCCCGCCCTCCAGGCGAAGGTCCAGGCCCAGCACCTCGGAGAAGCGGCACAGCCCGCCGTCCCGCCGCTCAAGCTCAAGCTCAAGCTCACGGTACCGCCCGTCCGCCAGCGCGCGGCCCTTGAGGATCGGGTCCAGGTAGTCCCCCGTCGGATCGAACTGCCAGTACTCCGTCACGCCCAGCCGCTCGTAGAT
>JAPPIX010000110.1:4748-7892 GCA_028820495.1 Gammaproteobacteria bacterium | reverse complement strand
CGCAGAACTGGCACTTGAAGTAGCAGATGTTGGTGTAGTTGATGTTGCGGTTGACGACGAAGCTCACGGTGTCGCCGTTGACCTCGGCGCGCAGGCGGTCGGCGGCTTGGACCACGGCGACGAAGTCGTCGTCCCGCGCCTGAAACAGCCGCACGATCTCCGCTTCCGTAAGCCCTTGGGCGGCGGCCGACTTGTCCAGGATGGCGGCGACGTCGCTGGCCATCCGACTGGGCGTGGCGTTGATGGCAGCGAGTTCCGCTTCGGGCGGGTCAAGCTGCTCCCCCGGCGACCAGCCGTCGGTGCGCGGAAAGCCATCCGCATCCACTAGGTCGAGCACCGCTTGGCGCAATTCCGGCGCAACCCAGGTTCCAACATCCTGCGCGTAAGCCGGATAGATGGTCGCCCGCTCATGCAATTGCTTGCCTGCCGCGGCGGTTTCCCGAGCCAGTTCGTCCAAGTGCGGCCAAGGCGCTTCGGGATTCACGAAGTCCGGGGTGAGGGGCGAGACGCCGCCCCAGTCGTTGATGCCCGCATCGACAATTTGCGGCAGCACGCCGGGGCTCAGGTTGGGCGGTGCCTGGACGCTCATGGCCGGTCCGAAAATCAGGCGCGCCATGGCGATGGTCCAGAGCAGTTCGTTCAGGTCCGGCTCCGGCGCCTGCGCCATCTTGGTTTCCGGCTTGGCGCGGAAGTTCTGGACGATGATCTCCTGAATATGGCCGTGCCGCTCCTGCACGGCGCGGATGGCAAGCAGGGATTCGATGCGCTCCAAGCGCGTCTCGCCGATGCCGATCAGAATGCCGGTGGTAAAGGGAATTTTCGCCCGTCCGGCATCTTCCAGGGTTTGCAGCCGCACGGCGGGCACCTTGTCCGGCGAGCCGTAGTGCGGCATGCCCTTCTCCGAAAGACGGTCCGACGCCGACTCCAGCATGATGCCCATCGACGGCGATACGGGGCGCATATGCGCCAGCTCGTCCGGCGTCATGTTGCCGGGATTCAAATGGGGCAACAGGCCGGTTTCCCGATGCACGGCCTCGGCCACGTGGCGCAGGTAGCTCAAGGTGGAATCGAAGCCGAGGGCGGCCAGCCCCTCGCGAGCCGCCTTGTAGCGCAGTTCCGGCTTCTCGCCCAAGGTGAACAGGGCTTCCTTGCAGCCCATCGCCGCGCCGTGGCGGGCGGTTTCGAGCACTTCGTCGATGGTCATGTAGGGCGCCTTCACCCGCCGCGGCACTTGGGCAAAGGTGCAGTAGTGGCAGACATCCCGGCACAGGTGGGTCAAGGGAATGAAAACCTTGCGCGAATAGGTGACGACATTGCGAAAGCCCTCGTCGCGCAGCGCCGCGGCGACGTCGGCGAGCGCTAGGGTGTCCTGCCAGGCGGCCAGCCGCAAGGCCTCGGCGTCGGCTATCCGACCGCCTTGGCGGGCCTTGTCGAGGGCTTGTTCGGAGCTGGCCATTTCAAGTCCTTGGCGCTTGGTTGTGCGCCCGGCTTCTAGGGCGCTTCATTATCAACACCTGCGAGCCGTTCGGCTATACCCGATTTTTGCAGGTAAATGCCGGTCTGGCTGCTCGGGCCTTGACGCAGCAACTGAAGCAGGTCAGCCGGCGTGTCAATGTCCAGGGCGAGGCCGGAGCCGTCTGCCACTTGCAGCCCCAACCCCGCCCGCCGGGCGTGTTCGGCGTGGGCGTTGAAGCTCTTGCCGTCAAACACAAAGGGGATCGCGTCCGGCGGGGTGCAGACCATGCCGTTGGTGCCGATTCGCTCCGCGTCCGGCAGCAGCGTGACGCCTCGATGCGCAGCGATGATCCCATCGGTTTCGGTGGGGTCGATCAGCGGGGCGTCGGCATGCACGATGAAGATGCTGCAGGCGCCGAGTTCCGCCACTGCATGGTCCCGCGCTTCGTTCAGCGCTTCGGGCAGGTTGGCTTCGGCGCTCTCGGCGAACTGGCGCAGTCCAAAAGCCTCCGCCAAGGCGTTTGCCTCCGGGGCACGGGAAACGAGCAGGATGCCGCTCAATCGCTGGCAGCGGGACAGGGCTGAGAGCACGTCCCGCGCCATCGCCAGCATGAGCGCCTTCCGTTCCGGGGCGCTCAGAACGCTGGCCAACCGTTTTTTCGCCTGGTCGAAACGCTTGATGGGAACGATGGCCCACATCAGTCCGTTCCTTTGCGCAGCGCGTTGACGAAGTCCAAGGTCTCCGCCGCCAAGCGCTCCCGGTCCTCAAGCGTCACCATCAGGGATTGCGCCACCCGGGTCGGCATGGCCAAGGTGCCGTCCAAGGCGGCATCCTGTTGGTCAAGAATGAAGCCGTCGATGAAGCCAGCGTAATGTTCGGCCACTTGATCGGCGGTGGCGGGCACCCCGAGCTCGCCCATCATCTTGGCGGTCGGCCCCTTGATGGCGGCCCCGCCGACGATTGGCGAGACTGCCACCAAGGGGGCACCGCTGGCTTTCAAGGCTTCCTCAAGTCCCGGCACCGCGAGTATGGGATCGACGGAGACGAAGGGGTTGGAGGGGCAGATGACGATGCCGTCGCAGCCATCGAGGTGAGTGGCCAATTCGGGGCTGGGCACGGCATCTTCAGCACCGGCGAACTCGAAGCCGGTCACTGCGGGCTCGCAGCGGTCGCGCACGAAGTAGTGCTGAAAAGCCATGGGACCGCTGGCGGTATGGACCTGCGTGCGCACCGGATCATCACTCATCGGAATGATGGGTTGCCGAACGCCAAGGCTGGCGGCGATGCGCCGGGTGGCTTGGGTGAGGGTGGCGCCTTCCTTGAGCATCCCGGTGCGCGTGACGTGCAGCGCCAAGTCCCGGTCGCCGAGCCGGAACCAGGTTTCCCCGCCCAGCTCATCCAGGGCAGCCATGAATTGCCAGCTCTCGTCCTTGCGCCCCCAACCGGCTTCCGGGTTGCTCAATCCCGCCAGCGTGTAGGTGAGCGTGTCCATGTCCGGCGAGATGTGCAGGCCGAGGTGCTCGAAGTCGTCGCCGGTGTTGACGACAAAGGCGATCTCGTCCGCAGCCAGGATCCGGGCCAGCCCCAACGCCAGCTTGGCCCCGCCGATGCCGCCGGTGAGCGCGACATAGTGCATCAGCGGAACAGATCCTCATCCAGCGGGCGCACGATCTTGCTGGCCGTCTCCC
>JAPPIX010000110.1:0-4648 GCA_028820495.1 Gammaproteobacteria bacterium | reverse complement strand
TTGGACACAATCTTTTGAGCGACGCAAACCACGTCGCCGCCTTCGAGCTTGAGGCCGGCCCGGTCCACGGCATTCGCCACCAGCACCGCCAAATCGTCGCCGGCTTGGATCATGGGCAGACCCGGAACCGGCGCCAAATGCAGTGCAGCGGTCATGAGTGGCTGTCCGAGGTGCCGAGCGGCGTCAAGTGCAGGGCGGTGGCCATCAGTGGTCGGACTGGCCGACGATCTTGATGCCGGAGTGGGAGATGTCGTGGCGGCGATTGATTTGGATGAGAATGGAAGTGAGCGCCTCGGCGGCTGCTGAATTCTCGATCGGCCCGGCATGCCAGCCGGTCATGCCCGCTTCCTCGGTGAGCTGCATCACCTTGTCCCGAGCGGCCTTCTTGTTGCCGGCAATGAGCACGTCGCATTCGATTCGCACGTCTTCCTGCAGCAGATGGGCAGCGACGTTCTGATAAGCAGTGACCACCATGACCTCCTCGCCGAGCAGGTCCTGGGCCCGCTTGCCGGCACTGCCTTCCGAGGGCAACTGCACGGTGCCCACCTTGGGTGGCACTAGGGGCACGGTGACGTCGATGAGAATCTTGCCTGCCAGTGCGGCCTTGACCCCGGCCAGGGTTGAAAGCTGATGCTCGGCCGGCACGGTGAGCACCACTATGTCGCCGGCCGCCGCCGCATCAGCGTTCTCCATGGGCACCGCAGGCGTGTCCGGGCTTATGGCATGCAGGTTGGCCACCGCCCGCTCGGCCTTCGGCAGTGTCCGCGAGCCGATGATGATCCGATAACCGGCCTTCGACCAGCGAATGGCGAGGCCGGTGCCGAGGTCCCCCGTGCCGCCGAGGATGGCAATGGTTTCCTTGTCGTTCTCGATTCCTGACATAAGCGCTTCCCAAAAGCCCCTTCAAAAAAGGGTGCGATTATGAAGGCAAATGCCGGCTTGACGCCATTTTTTGAACGGGATTGCCCCGCCGCTCCCAATTGCCCTAAGGTGTGCGGCTAATTTTCAATTCAGGGAGCATACCCATGCGCATAGGCACCATGATCGGCGCGGACGGCACCAGCAATGACCTCGACAGCGTCATCGGCAAGGCCAAGGAGGCCGAGGCCGCCGGGCTCGACAACGTCTGGCTGGCCAACATCTTTTCATTCGACGCCATTTCGACCCTCGCCTTGATCGGCCGCGAAACCGAGCGCATCGGCCTCGGCACCGCGGTCACCCCCACCTACCCCCGGCATCCGACCGCCATCGCCCAGCAAGCCCTCACCACCCAAGCGGCCGCCCCCGGGCGCTTCACGCTGGGCATCGGGCTGTCCCACAAGCTGGTCATCGAAGACATGCTCGGCCTCTCCTATGAGCGGCGGGCCGCCCACATGCGCGAGTATCTCGAAGTGCTCATGCCACTGGTCCGAGGCGAGACCGTCAACTACGACGGCGATGAGTATCGGGTCCACGGCCTGGCCTTGGACATCCCCGGTTCCGAGGGCCTCAAGGTGGTGCTCGCCGCCCTCGGGCCCGCCATGCTGAAGATCGCCGGGGAATTGGCGGATGGCACCAACACCTGGATGGTGGGGCCCAAGACCATGGAAGCCCACATCGTGAAACGGCTGACCGCAGCCGCAAGCGCCGCCGGGCGGCCCGCGCCGCAGATCGTTGGCGGCTATCCCATCGCCTTGACCACAAGACCCGACGAAGCCCGAGCGGAAATCGCCAAGAACCTCGTGATCTACGGCCAGTTGCCGAGCTATCGAGCCATGCTCGACCGGGAAGGCGTCGCGGGGCCGGCAGACATCGCCATACTCGGCGATGAGAACCTGCTGCGCGGCGAAATCAAGCGCCTGGAAGACGCCGGCGTCACCGACTTCAACGCCGCCATCATGAACGTCGAGGACGGCGCCTACCAACGCACCCTGGACTTCCTAGGAAGCCTGAAAGGATGAGTCTCAGTCCGCGATCGATGCCGGAATCCAGCTGCCGTGGAAGCCATTCGGAATGCGGGGCAGTTCGATCGACGCGACCGGTTCGTTGTCCATGGTCGCCGCATCCATGATGACGAAGCGGCTGCTGTCCGAGTGGGCATCGTAAACGAACGTCATCAGGTAGCCGTCGTCCTCGCTCTTCGGGTCGGCCGAGGGCGCGAACACCGCTTCGCCGCCGACGCGGCCCCGTCCGAACTCGATCGCTGAACGCGCTTCTGACTCCCGGTCGTACTTCAGAATGGCGCCCGAGGCGCTCATCGGGTCGTCGGGAATGCCCGGCTCGGACATGCTCATCATGTAGCCGAAGCGGTGCTTGAGGCCAATGACGCTGTCGGCAACCCGGGGGAATTCAGCGCTGCGGTCGTCCACCTGCTCTTCGCGCACCTTTCCGGTGCCGGTGTCGATGGTGAACCGCCACAGTTCCGGCGGCGGAAAGTCCATGGACGATTCGCGCCACATGTGGCTGAAACGGGCCACGTCAAGCACGATGGCGTCGCCGTCCTCGTAGGAATTCATGGGGTGGAAGACGTAGCAGGGATTGATGTCGTACCAGGTCACCTGGTCGTCGCTGCCGTTGCGCGGCATCACGCCCAACCGGGCCGGGTAGCTGTCGTCCCAGCGAATGGGCATTTCGCCGCTCATCGCCAATTCCATGTTGAACACCGCCGGCAGGTCCATGAACACGACGTGGTTCCGGGTGATGTTGAAGTCGTGCATCATGGTGGGCCCGCCCACCGTGATGTTCTCGACCTGCACCAGTTGGCCATCCGCCGCCACGCGCAGGTAGCGCAGGTAGGGCGGCATCGCCGAGTAGCCGAAGGCGAGCAACTCGCCGGTGACCGGGCAGATCTTCGGGTGCGCGGTGAATGCGCCGTTCAGGACGCCGTCGAAGTCGGTCGGGCCCAAGGTTTCGAGCTCGCCGTCGATCACGTAGGGGAAGTGGCCTTCCTCAAGCGCGAGAATCTTGCCGGCATGGCCGATGACGTGGGTGTTCGCCTTCGACGACTTCATGTCCATCAACACGGAGGGGTCGAGAATGTCGGTTGCCGGATTGGCAATGAAGGGCGTTTGCACGTAGCGGTTGCGATACCACTCGGCGCGGCCATCGCGAACCCGCACGCCATGCAGCATGCCGTCGCCGAAGAACGGGTGGCTGCTGGTCCCGGTGAAGGGGTTGGCGCCATTGCGCACGAAACGGCCGTCAAGCTCGGCGGGAATGGTTCCGGTTACCTTGAGCTCCGTGAGCGTACGCTCCTCGGTGATGGGGCGGCCGTTGCCGCGCAGGTGGATCGGTGTGTCGTCAACAACTTCTGCTTCTGCCATCGTTGCAATCTCCCTGTCTTCTAAAGACGGCTATCATACGGGATTTGGGGGCAGGGCGTCTGAAACGGTATCCAACCGGCCACCTGAACCTTCGGGACAGTGTGCTGTTCGTGCTCGGCGCACCCGGATGGCAGATCACCTCGACCATCGTCGTTTCCATCGGCATCTACTTTTACCTGCCGCCGGAAGGCGCAGGGCTTCAAGTCCAGGTTTCCGAGGAGATTTTCCTAGGCGTGCTGACGGCCTACGGACTGGCACGGCTGATCGGCGGCCTGCTCGACTCAATGACCGACCCGCTGGTCGGCCACTACTCGGACCGTTCGCGCTCGAAGTTTGGCCGACGCCGGATTTTCCTGGCGTTTGGTGTTGTGCCGATGGCCGTGACCCCGGCGCTGCTGTTCTTTCCGCCGGGAGAGCCCGGCACCCACGAGGTGTTCATCTACCTGACGGTGCTGCTGTGCCTGTACTACATCTTTTTCACGGTTTACGTCGCGCCCTACAACGCATTGCTGCCGGAACTGGCCGACACCGAAGCGGAACGGGTGGAACTGATGCGGCTGCGCTCCGCGATCGGCGGCTCCATCGCCATGGCCTACGGCATCCTGTGGCTGGCGGGCATCAAGGTGTTCCGGGAGCTGGGCATGGACGCCAACACCGCGGTTCAAGCAGTCGTGGTCATCTCCTGCGTGGTTTCATTCGCGTTTTGCCTGTGCCCGCTGTTCGTCGTGCGGGAACAGGAGCTGCACCACCAGCCGAGCGCCATGAACATGCGCAGGGCGCTGGCCACCACGCTGAAAAGCGGGCCCTTTCTCACCTACCTGTTCGCTCAGGTGATATTCACCTTGGGCATCCACATGAGCGGGCCGGCCATACCCTACTTCGCCCGCGTGATCCTGGGCCGGGACGAAGGGTTCGCGGCGGTGCTTTCCCTGAGCATGCTGCCCGGCATCCTGATCGGCTTCGTGTTCATTCAGCACGTCGTGGACCGCATCGGCACCAAGATGACGCTGGTGCTCTCCATCCTCATCCTAGGGCTAGCCCATGTGCCCTACGGGTTGCTCACGCCAAGCGTCCCGGGCGATGCCCATGACTTCCTGAACCTGGCCGTGGTGGTGGGGCTGGCCGCACTCAAGGGGCTGGCGATTGCCGGCGTCATGATCCTGCCGACGGTCATCCTGGGCCAGTTGATCGATCTCGACCGAGCGCACACCGGGGCCGGCCGTGCAGCCATGTACTACGGCGTCCAAGGCCTGATGACCAAGTGGGTGCACGCCGCCTCGGCCGCCCTGATGAGCTTTCTGCTGTCGGCCTACGGCAGAAGCGCGGCGGAACCGCTCGGGGTGCTG
>JAPPIX010000369.1 GCA_028820495.1 Gammaproteobacteria bacterium | reverse complement strand
TTTGGGTTGGCTGCGCAAAAAAGCGAATTTACCACTATCGAAGGTCGATGTGGGACGCCGGCGCTATACTGGCGTCTTCGTTTGTCTGCTTGAGTGCTTACCCATGCTTGACGTCCCAATCGCCCTAAAAGGAGCGCCCGGCTCGCCCTACACTCGCAAGATGCTGGCGCTGCTGCGCTACCGGCGCATTCCCTATCGCTTTCTGCAAAGCGCGGTGGACGGGAGGGAGCCGGATGCCGGTCTGCCACAGCCGAAGGTGGGCCTGCTGCCCACCTTTTACCTGCCCGCCGCTGATGGCGAGCTCGAAGCGGTGGTGGACTCCTCGCCCATCATCCGCCGCCTGGAGCACGAGGTCCTGGGCCGCTCGGTCATTGCGCCCGATCCGGCCTTGGCGTTCATCGACTTCCTGCTTGAGGACTACGGCGATGAATGGCTGACCAAGGCGATGTTCCACTATCGGTGGCACTACCCGGCGGACATTGAGCGCGGCGGCGAAATCCTGCCGCGGTGGCGCAACCTGGCCGCCAGCGACGCGGAGATTGCCCCCATGTCGGCCTTCATTCGCGACCGGCAGATCAGCCGCCTGCATGTGGTGGGCAGCAACGAAACCACCGCGCCGATCATCGAGGCAAGCTACCAACGCTTTTTGAGTCTCTTCGACGCCCACATCCGCAACGGCCCCTTCGTGCTCGGCCAGCGTCCTGCCGCCGCCGACTTCGCCATCTTTGGCCAGCTCACCCAGTTGACCGGCTTCGACCCCACGCCGATGCAAATCGCGCTTGAAAGCGCGCCCCATGTCTTTGCCTGGGTGGGCGTCATGGAGGACCTGTCTGGCCTTGAACCCACCCGGGACCACTGGTTTGATCGCGATGCCTTGCCGGAAACGCTGCGCGGGCTGCTCGAGGAAGTGGGCCGGGTGTACGCCCCCGCGTTGTTGGCCAACGCCGCCGCGGTCAACCAGGGCGCAGATGAAGTGCGCACCGAGATTGACGGGCGCCCGTGGACCCAAAAGCCCTTCCCCTACCAAGCCAAATGCCTGCAATGGCTGCGCAGCGAACGGGCGCGGCTGGACGGGGAGGATCGCGCCTTTGTGGATGACCTGCTGTATGGAACCGGCTGCGAGGCGCTGTTTCAGGCGCCTTAACACGGCGCTTTGCGCCGTCCTAGGGCAGGGCGGGTTTCAGGATGGCGTGTAGGCCACATGGCGCCCGCCGAATGGCGAGTATTCCAAACCGACGGGTTCGGATATCGTCACGAAGTCCTTGGCTTGCCAGCCCCAAGCGCTGGTGATGGCCAGCGTTTGCCAGCGCCATTGGCCGTCGGGTCCGGGCCGCATCACCCCCTCGTAGCGCCCGCCCTGCACCCCGTTTGCCGTGTTGGTCATGAAGTACGCGGAGACCTCGGCCGAATTGAGGTCCGGTGCCACGTTGATGGCGATGTTGGCGGAGTGGTGACCACCGCGTATCCCCTTGGGACCCTCGGCGTAGGGCGCATACAGGGGCGCGATCTCCGCACGGCCCTCGAAGTGCAGGTCGTCTCCGCCGGCGCCGGGAAAGTTCGGCACATCGAGCACCGCATCGTCCGTGTAGCAGTCCAGGATGTCGTCGCCAAAGCCGGTGTCCAAGCTGTAGAGATAGCGATTGAAGGCGCTCAGAACGGCTTCCTTGGCCTCCAGGCGTGCAATGCGGGCCTTCAGCGCTTGCAGTTCGTCACTCATGTCATGGCTCCAGTTGTGTCTTTGGCCCGATTTGCCGTCGCGACGATGGCGTCCAGTTTCTCAGCAACTTCCGGGTCAATTTTCTCCGGCGGGATGAATCGGGCCAGCCGGTGGTAGTGGGTCTTGCGGAGCAGTTCCCCGGTGCCGCATTTTTCATGAAATCGCTTGAACAATCGGTCCAAGAAGGCGTCGGTCGCCTTGATGTTGCCGCTCCAAGGCGAGGGATCGCCTAGCGTTTCCAAGGCTGCTTCGATTTCTTTGATGCTCTCGCGCATGTTCTCCCGCCAGGAAGCTGCGAACAGGTCGTTGGGCTCCTTGCCGCCAGCGTCCTCGGCAAAATCCAGTAGAACCTCCGGGTGGCACAGGTAGTTCTCCAACTCCCGCTGGCGCCACATCAATTGCGTGAGCTGTGGATCTTCTTCTCCCGGCGAAGTCTCAAGCCGATCATAGATCGCCACGCCCATCAAGTCTGCCTTGGCCTCGCGCAGGCCGTAGAAATGCTGGCGGGCCTTGTTCGGTTGGTTGGCTACGTAGTGGACATAGGGCGCTTCCAACGCTTGAACTGCCGGATGTCTCAAGCGCTTAGCCAGAGCCTGTAGGATTGCTAGATCGGTGGCACCTTCCAGATACAGCACCCAACCGCACTTCTCGGCTTGCAGGTAGTGCTCAAAGCCGATCTCCTTCAAGGCCTTGAGCACCTGGCTGCCGCGATTGTCGATGCGGTGCGGCTTGCCGACGAAGGCGATCAGCACATCCCGCTCAGCGGCTTCGTTGAGCAGCACTTCCGAGTGGCTCGCCGCGACGATCTGGCTGCCGGTCTCATCCGACGCCTCGCTTAGGAGCTGATAGACCTGGCGTTGGCGAATGAACTCCAAGTGGGCGTCCGGTTCATCGATCAGTAAAACTGAGCCCGGATTGGCGATGAGGTGCGCCAGCAGCAGCATCACCTGCTGTTGGCCGCGGCCGCTGGCCGACAGATCTAGGTGTGCCTTCCGTCGACCTCGTCCGCTGCCCGGCGGGCGGGTATGCGCCTCTGCCGGGCTCCGGTAGGTCATAGTGATTTCACCTCGCTCGGGGACGTATTCGGGCGGATTCAGGCGGCTGCCGAAGAGCGTCTCGATGCGGTCACAGAGTTGTTGCCAGCGAATCTTGCCGTCTTCTCCGTTAAGGATTTGCAGGCAGAGGTTGCGCAGCACCTCGGCAGTTCGCCCTTCGCCCAAACGAACGTTGATCGCGCCGGGATCCAAACGGGTTTCGTTGGCTGCCAGCCCTGACATCGGCGGCAAGTAGGCGATGCGGACAGCTTTGGCCTCCTCGGGCACTTTCATCGGTTCACCGTCTTGCCCGCGTAAGGGACGGCAACCGAAGGACTCGGGGTTGACGTACCTGAATTCCAGGCCGCAGGACCAGTGGGTGCCCTCGACCGTGATTTGGATCAGGAGATCCTTCGTTGTTGTCCTGCTATGCTCATGGGTGCCGGTCTTGGTGCGCAGGTCGCGCCAGAGCAAATTGGTGGCGGGAACGGGCAGGGCGATCAGGTCGCGTCGGTTGATGGTCGCCCAAGCCCGTTTCGTTCGGCCATCCCCGGCACGGCTTTTTTCCAGCCATCGCTTCAGGCCAACATCCCACAGCGCCAGCGCCTGCAAGGCGGTGGTCTTGCCGGCGTTATTTGGACCAACGAAGACCACTTGTTGGCCGAGCTCGACTTCAATCTCGTCGAAGAGCTTGAAGTTGCGCACAATCAGCTTGGTCAGCATGGGCGGCTCATCCGACTACCGGCATTCGCAGTGCTGTCTCATGTGGTCCGCACCATCATCTTGCCGGTGTTGGCGCCCTCGAAGAGCTGGATCAACGCGTTGGGCAGTTCCTTGAAGCCCTCGATGACGGTGGTTTGCTGCTTGAGCTGACCGGCATCGATCCAGCGGCGCATCTCCGCTTCGGCTTCCGGGTAACGGTGTTCGTAGTCGATGACGATGAAGCCCTCCATGCGGGCGCGGCGGAAGACCAAGTTGAAGTAGTTCTTGGGCCCCGGCGGCTGTTCGGTGAGGTTGTAGCGGGAGATGCCGCCGCAGATCACGATGCGAGCGTTCATGGCGATGCGGTCGAGGCAGATGTCGAGGATATCGCCGCCCACGTTGTCGAAGAAGACGTTGATGCCGTTCGGGCACAGCCGGTCCACCTCCGCCGCCACGTCGGCGGTCTTGTAGTTGAGGGTGCCGTCAAAGCCGAGCTCATCGGTGAGCCAGGCGCACTTCTCGTCGCTGCCCGCCATGCCGAACACCGTGCAACCCTTGATCTTGGCGATCTGTCCGGCGACGCTGCCGGTGGCCCCGGCGGCGCCGCTGATCATCACCACGTCGCCGGCCTTGGGTTGGCCGACGTCGAGCAGCCCGAAGTAGGCCGTCATGCCGGTGCCGCCGAGCACGCCCAAGGCCACCTTCGGATCGATGCTGGCCTCAAAGGTCCGCATGGGCAACTTCTTGCCATCCGAAAGGGCGTAGTCCTGCATGCCGAAGGTGCCCGACACCTGGGTGCCCTCGGGATATTCCGGGTGGTTGGAGGCCACCACAGCGCCGACGCCGCGTGCCCGCATGACATTGCCGAGCGCTAGGGGTGCGACGTAGTCGGCCCGATTCTCCATTTGCCCGCGCATGGAGGGATCCAGTGAGATGTAGTCGGTCTTAACGAGCGCCTCGCCCGGCCCCGGCGTCGGCACGGCGCCCTCGCGGTACTCGAAATCGGAGGCCTTGACCATCCCGTGCGGACGGGCGGCGAGCAGGAACTGACGGTTGACGGCTTCGGGCATGAGCGCATTCCTCCAAAAGGACTAAATTATGCGTTGCGCCTATTCGGAAGGGAACCGCGGGCGCGGAGCCTACCTTAGCGCGGCCATGACCTGTTTGGCGTCAACGATGTGGACGCCGGTGGTCTTGTCGATTGGCGCGTCCGCCTGCGGCGTGAACAGGACGTGCACGATCTCCGCCTTCGCTGCGCCAGGCAGCGCTTGGACGCCGGGACGCGGCGCCGCTCGAGATGCCGGGTAAGGGTTCGCGGGCCATTTGGCTTCGCCCACAAGAAGACGCTGCCCGTCAACCGAGCGGGCCACCACGTCGAATTCCGGGTTGTTGCCCCGCCAATGGCGCTGGGCGCCTTCCCAAGGCCCCAACTGGGCCAATGGGAGGTCGCAACGATGCAACGTGGGCACCGAAAGGCGGCACAGCTCCTCCCATGCGGAGGCCTCCAAAGCCGTTCGGTGCCGCGCCCAGTGGGCTAGGCGCGTCTCACGCGGCGCCACTGCCAATAGGGCGCGGTGGGGTGCGATGACGCGGAACCACTGGCGCATGAAAGGATCGGCTATGCGGTAGAGGCTTCGCTTGCCCGACCGCGGATGGCTGCCGAAGGGCGTTTCCCGCCGCACGAGGTCCATGGCGACCAGCGTTGCCAGCGGGCCGGAAAGGCTCGATGCGGGCCGATTCAGGCGGCTTGCGATTTCACTGAGTCGATGAACGCCGCCGCCGATCACGTCGAGCACGGCGCGCAGGCCGCTCATGGGCGGCGTTTCCGCAAGCAGCAGGCGATTGGGTTCCTCGTGCAGCGGGCCGTTGGGATCCAGAACCAAGGCATCGGCAGCCTCGTCAAAGTCCGCTCCGAAGGTTTCCGCCAGTTCCCAGTAGCGGGGCATGCCGCCCCAGAGGGCATAGGCGGACACCAGTTGCCGGGGGCTGCATCCGCCGAAGGCATCGGCGAGGTAACCGGGCCGCAAGGGCCGCAGCGCAAAGGCCTCCGAGGCGCGGCCGTAAAGCGGTGCGCCGGCCTCGAGAATCGCGCCGTGCATCATGCGTTGGCTCGATCCGCTGACGACCAGGGATGGCCGCTGTTGGGGGCTGTCCAGCCAGTTCTGCAGCACTGCGGTGATGCTCGGATCCGCGACGATCAAATAGGGCAGCTCATCAATGATGAACGGCCCCTGCCAGTTGGCAGAGCGCGCTTCGTTGGCGAGCCGCTCGAAGAACGTGCGCCAATCTGGATACTCGACGTCGGCAAAGCTTGGAAACCGCTCCCGAACCGCTTCGGCCATGTAGCGGCGCTGGACTGGGGCGGCGGATTGATCGGCCACCGCGTAGAGGCCGTCGCGGTCCTTGGACCACTCCAACAGCAGACGAGACTTGCCCACGCGGCGACGCCCCCAAATGACCGCAAACCCACCGGGTCGGCGAAGGGCGTTGTCCAAACGGCGCAGTTCGTCTTGACGATCCAAGAAATCCATGCCGTTATTATGCCAGATTAAATTATTTATGGAGAAATAATATCCAGACTAGACTTACTTTCGTTCGGGTTGGATATCCGACACTTAACATTCTCAGATAGGGGAACCACTCTTCGATCGTGAAGCCTCGGATACATCGCTACATATACGCAATACCATTGCGCATCAGGTTGATGAACTTCTCGATGTTGCCCTTGTCGGTATTGGTCAGCCGGCTTTCTGGAGTGCCAACGGCGGCCGCCAGTTCGCTGCTTCGGATGATGCACACGCGTGGCGTCTGAATGACGCCGACTTCAATGAACTTCTTGATGAAGTTTCGCTCTGGATCGCTTGTTCTGTCGCTCTGGCCGAAGTTGTCTGTACTTCCTTGGCTAGTGTTGAGTCTGGCGTTGAGGTTGTTTGCCTGCCCGACATATAGCGGCAGAGTGCCATCGAGGATGATGTACCAGCCAGCTTCGCTCGGGAGTTGTAAATCGGTCACTTGGAAATAGTACGAGCTCTTGAATTGAAGGGCATGGTAGGAATCCGGTCGACTCGCCATCTCCGCAATGGCGTCGCGAACTACCTCAACTGTTCCAATATCGTTGAAGTCTAGCGCCCCCACCTTCAGCGTACCCATCTCATGTCTCCTATCGAATCCAGCTAGTGCTCGTTCTCGATGGAGTGCGCATCAGTGACTCCCGTCATTCTTCGAGAAGCCGGGCCATCATGTGACGGATGTGATCCTGCCCTCCGAAGAACACCGCCAGCACCCGAACTGTCTCCTTTGGCTGGTTGACTTCGAACCAATAGATCGCCCGTCCGATGGCGAGATGCCTTAAGCCCGGCAGGATGTCGTCATGGCGTTCGCCGCGGTGCGGTGCGGTCGGGATGCGGTTCGCGGCGGTGCGGATTTCGGCAATCCGAGCCTCGGCATGATCGAGCCCACTCTCCAGACTCTCGCCGAATTCGAGATAGCTGTGCAGGAGGTGGTCGAAGATCAACGCCAAATCGCGCTCGGCCTCGGTTGCGAACTCAAGACGGAAGGCCATGTGCGCGGCGTTTCCGGGCTACCATCCCGGCAAGCCGCTCGTCCATCTCCCTAGCATCGACGAAGGTGCCGCTGCGGCGACGGGAAAGAAGTTCGCGAAGTGCCGCTTTCTCCAACTCATCGGCGTCCATTCGCTGGCGCAGCAGGTCGACCCCTTGCTGCAGCACCGCACTCAAGCTCGCGTAGCGCCCGGCCTCGACCAGTGCTCTGGCGAAGGCGTGCTGCTCATCGGTGAGCGAGATTGATGATTTAACGGTCACGAAAGCCTCCTCGCCTACAAAGTAATACTGAGTAGCACCGAGGTCAATAGCAAGCATGTGCTGCCGCAAGACAATGGCAGCAGTATGGTTCGACGTGGCCATGTTGGCGGCGCGATGCGCGGCTGGCGCAGGGCGGGCGGCTAGTCTCCTCTAACCGATCCATCCAAGCCGTGAAGGCGCGCCTAGGCGTTATACCCTCAAGTACGAGTAGTCGCCGCAGGCCCACCCAAGTAGTAGCATGTGACCGTTGGGTAAGCCCACCTCTGTCATCAGCTCCGGCTCTGCCTTACCACCCAACATGGCTACGAAGGCCTCGTAGTCTTCGAACCCCGCCTTCTCTGGAGAAAAGGAATGCACGATCATCGCCGGGGTATGTCCTCGGAACCGTTGGCATTCCTTCACGGCGGAAGCCGCACGATGGAACAACCGGTATCGAAGATAACCCGGTGGCGGGGAGACGAATCCCAGTAGATCGCAAAGGTACTGAAGCCGTTTCCTTTTTCCCTTGCTCGGGTTCGAGAACCACTCTTCGATAGTGACGTCGAATGACTCCGAGACCTTACCTTCCACAGCGCAGACCATTAGCCCGGATGTTGCACGAGTTGTCCAATTTAAGAGAGCTTGAGCCGGGTTGTC
>JAPPIX010000163.1 GCA_028820495.1 Gammaproteobacteria bacterium | reverse complement strand
CGCTTGAATCAGACTTTGCGCCGCCTTCTTAACACTCTTTCTGCTGTAGGCCGAGTAACCGGCCGTTCCTGATTTAGGCACTGCGCTCTTCATCGGCCTGCTGTTTGTTGCGGTCCGCGATGGATCCCTGCCCACTCCCCCAAAGGCAACTGATCGGGGCCGCTCGAATCCTCTCCGAAAGCGGATAGGTCGCTGGCCCCGTATGCAGCACTACCCCGCCAATGAACCGCTCGCCGAGGCCGTCGCGAAGCCATTCGAGGTGGCGTGCGTCACGCCTCTCGGGGGCGGCCGAAGCCTTCACTTCAATGGCGATGAGCTTGCCGAGCGCTCCCTCGGCCACGATGTCCACTTCATGGCGCCCCTGCTGCTGGCGCAAGTGAAACAGCCGATGGCGCATTCGGGCTACCGAAGCCTGTGCGCGCAATTCACCGGCGACGAAGGTCTCAAGAAACCGGCCAAGCAGGTCCGAGTCCCTCGTTAGCCCCTCAAGATCGGCGCCGACAATGGCCGCAAGAAGGCCGCAATCGCAGACGAAGCGCTTTGGGGTGCGTGACAGCCGTTGAAACCTATGATGGCTCCAAGCCGGCAGTTCGTAGGCCACGCCAAGGTTCGCCAGCAAGCGGCCGTAGGCTTGGGCGGTTCTTCGATTCAATCCCGCCGCATCGTAGATCGTCTTCTCGGGCAGCACTCCCGCCGAATTGAGCGCCAGCGCCTCGATGAAGCGACGCATTCGATGGGGGTCTCTGCCCTGCTCAACGGCAGGTGCGTCCCGGGTTGCAATTTGTTCGGCATAACTCTCGTACCAGCGGGTCCGCCCCGCTGCCGATAGATGCAGTGCGGGTTCCGGAAAGCCGCCCGCCAACGCCAACGCTGCGTAGTCGCGCAAGTCCAGCGCCTGTTCGGCGGGCACAAGGGCGCCGCCCTCGGCCACTCGGTCCACGAGTGTGGAAACCCGTTGCGCGAGCCGTTCCGACGTGGTCAAGGGAAGCATGTCCAGGCGAATGACCCGGCCCGTTCCAGGCCAAGTCTGAGTATCCAAGTCGGCGCGAACGGAACCGGTGAGCAGGTAGCGGCCGGGGTTCGAATCACGATCGACTTGGCGCTTCACGGCGCCGAGCACATGCGGAACCTCCTGCCATTCGTCCAACAGAACCGGCTCCTTGAGGCCCCTGAGCGCCGCATCGGGGTCGGCTTCAAACACCCGCGCTTCCGCAGGCCGGTCGAGTCGCGCCACAGTCGCCGCATGGCGCGCGGCGGTGGTCGTCTTGCCGCAGGCGCGCGGCCCCCCAATCATCACAGCGGGATGGTCCCGCAGGACTTGATCCAGCAAAGGATCTAGGAGGCGTTGAAGATATTGGCTCATGCGCCCACTATACCGTTTTCCTCCACCTTATACTGCCTAATTTGCACAGCATGAAATGCCGAATTTACGCACGATAGACTGCCGAAATTCCACACAAAATGTGACTCTACCCACGCTCGCGATGTCGCCAATGCCGTTGCCTCCACGGGCGAAAACCCCACCAACCCACATTCCAATATTTGGCAGCTATGCCCAAAACAATTCATTTTATTTCGATCTCTGACACTCATAGACTGCATTCAAGAGTTGAGCGGGATCACGAGCGATCTCGCGATAGGCAGATGAAGCAGGAGATGTCCATGGCTGACGAACAACCCTTGAAGATATGGGGCGCAGGAACCACGCGCACGTTTCGGCCTATCTGGATTGCGGAGGAGCTTGGCCTAGGCTATGAGCATCTCGCAATTGGCCCGCGAACGGGCGAGACGCAAGCGGCTGAATTCACTCAACTCAATCCCAAGCAAAAGATCCCATATCTGGTTGATGGCGACGTTCGTCTTTCTGAAAGCGTAGCCATCAGCCGATATCTCATTGAGCGCTACGGGCAACCCTCGACCATCGCAGCGCCAACGAGTTTGGAGGCCCGCGCGAAGGAAGATGAGTGGGTGTGCTACGTCTATGGTGAACTTGATGAAACCAGTCTCTACGTCATGCGTCGGCACGGCGACCTCAAGGAGATCTTTGGTGAGGCTCCTGAAGCGGTGCAGTCTTCGAAAGCCTATGCTCAAAAACACCTTCAGGTGATTGCAAGTCAAATCGGCGACCGCGCTTTTGTGCTGGGTGAGCGCTTGGGCCTCGCCGACGTCATTCTAATGTCTTGCTTGGACTGGGCCGTGCACTACGGCATCGAATTGCCAGACCCGTTGGCCAGGTACAAGGAACGGCTGTCTCGACGGGACGCTTATCGCCGCGCCTTCACAGCCAATTACGCCGGACTTCTAAAGGAGGCCCAAGGATGGGACCACTCAATGGCCTAAAGGCGGTCGATTTGACGAGCATGGTTTCTGGCCCCGTCGCAGCGATGATGCTGGCGGATCAGGGCGCTGAAGTCATCAAGGTTGAACCATTGCACGGTGAGCAGATGCGCTTTCTTGGACCTCCGGTTAACGGCCTGCCGCCCACCTTCTTCTCCTGCAATCGAGGCAAGCAGTCCATCGCCTTGGACCTCAAGAGCGAACCGGGCCAAGCGGTGCTTTGGCAGCTCATCGAGGAGGCGGACGTGTTGCTGCAGAATTTTCGTCCTGGCGCGATGGAGCGCATGGGATTCGGCGAAGCGGTGGTTCGCACCAGGAACGAAGACATCATCTATGTCTCCATTAGCGGTTTTGGCGAAACGGGCCCCTATGCAGACCAACGTGTTTATGATCCGGTCATTCAAGCACTCTCTGGTGCGACTGACATTCAGGCCAACCGCCAAACCCACGCACCGGAGATGTTTCGCGTCATCATCGCGGACAAAGTGGCCTCCCTGACCGCCGCGCAAGCCATTTCGAGCGCTTTGTACCATCGGGCCCGAACCGGTGAGGGACAGCACATCAAGCTTTCCATGTTGGATGCGATGCTGGCGTTTTTCTGGCCCGAAGGCATGGGCGGCATCACTTATGCCGACAACGAGTACGATCCCTCCCAGACCTCGGGCTCGATGGATCTCATCTATCCCACCAAGGATGGATTCATCACGGCAGGCGTCATCTCCGACAAGGAGTGGGTGGGCATGTGCCGCGCTCTGGAACGGGAGGACCTGATTGAGGATGAACGGTTCGCGACGGCTCGCGCCCGGCTCCAGAACGCTCAGGCGCGCAAGGAGATCACGCTTGAAGAGATCGCCAAGTGGCCTACGGCGGCAATCCTTGCGCGCTTAAACGGACATGATGTGCCAAATGCCCCGCTGCTGCGCCGCACGGATCTCTTGGACAACGAGCAAATTGTGGCGGGCGAATCGGTGCAGCGAACAGAGTACGAGGGATTTGGAGAAGTCCGCCAAGCGCGCCCGGCGGCCCGGTTCAGCAAAACACCCAGTGAGATCAGAGGCCCCGCACCCAAGCTAGGTGAACAGTCCACGGAGATACTGAGGAGGCTCGGTTACTCCGAGGAACAGGTGCAAGAGATGATCGATGCAGGCGTTTTGATCGATGGCTGACCACAGATGTCCATTTTTGGAATCTCCGCGAAACTCTCACACGAGCTCGCGGCAGAGTTGACACAAGGTTCATAGACAGGAGGGCGGGATGAAGCCAGTTTGCTTGGTGATGGGGGCTGGCGCAGGAATTGGCGGTACTGTTGGCAGGAAATTCGCGAAGGAGGGATATCACGCCGTCCTATGCCGCCGCAGCGATGCGGAGGGCTTGCGCAAGCTCGTGTCTGGCATTGAAGCCGAAGGCGGTGAGGCGACGGGATTTCTTTTGAATGCCGTTGAAGAAAATGCGCTGGAGGACCGCATCGAACACATCGAGCGGGAGATCGGTCCGATTGAGGTCGCGCTGTTCAACTTGGGGGCGCAGATCGGCAGCCGAACGCTTACGGAACTGACCTACAAGCAGTTTGAATTGGGCTGGCGCATGGCCACGTTCGCCCTGTTCAGGATGGCGAAGGAACTGTTCCCTCGAATGGAGGAGCGTGGTGGCGGCACATTCTTGGTGACTTCCGCAACCGCCGCCGTACGGGGCAACGCGGGTCAACATTCACATGCGGCCGCGATGGGCGGTCGCCGGATGCTCTGTCAGACCCTTAACGCGGAGTACGCGCCGAAAGGGATTCACGTGGCGCATATCCTGATTGATGGTGCCGTTGATGCGCCGGACACCTTGGGCAGGATGCTCGGAGAGGAAGCCTTCCAAAAGCTCCGAGAGCAAAGAGGGCTCGATGCCGATGGGTTGATGCTGCCGGAGAAAATGGCCGAAACCTACTATCACGTGTCTCAACAGCACCGGTCAGCTTGGACCCACGAGCTTGACCTGCGTTCATTTTCCGATCTGGCTTGGTGGAATCACCGCTAGTTGGTGGAAAAAGACGTTCCAAATGAACGAGATTTGGGTGCTCAGTACACGGTGACTCGAAGCAGTTCCCTTCGGTAGCCTTCGTAGCCGCCGGTGGCGCGGTGCACGACGCTGCGGTTATCCCAAAGCACCAGCATGTTGCTTTCCCACTTGTGGCGATACATGAATTCCTCTCTGCTCTGCCACTCATTGAGCGCCATGATCAGCGGCCTGGCCTCTTCATCCGACAGTCCTTCAAATCCGACGATGTAGGACACACCGCTCAGAAAGCCGCGCCGGCCTGTTTCCGGGTGCGCGGGTGCGAGAGGGTGGGTGTGATGCATGCGCTCCGCCTCTTCGGAAGGGCGGATGTCCATTGCGCCATTGTTGTTAACATCGCCATAGACGCCCTTGAGAGAGTATCCGAGCTTGGCCGCTGGGCCTGACAGTGATTGAAGCCATGATGCTCTCCTGTGATTGCTTGGCTTGAGCGTCGCATTCTAGGTTTGCGCACCCATTCAACAAGGTGATATTGTGCCAACATAGGGGTGATTTTGTGCCAGAGTGGCAGGGACTACGGTGATCGGGCAGAAGGAGCTGGAAACCCGGCAACGATATGGGCTTCCGGCGCTATTTGAAGAGCTTTCGAATCAAGGGATCAGCCAGCAAGCCGTACTTGCGGCTGCTGGCTTGGAAAGTGCGGATGTGGCGTTGAGTTTCGATGAGAGGCTTTCGTTGTTTCGCTCCGCTCAGCGGCTGGCGAAAAATCCTGAGACGGCCTTGCGCGCCGGACAGAGACAGCAGATCAGTTACTACGGTGCCTATGGTTACGCCATCGCAACCAGTGAAACGCTGGCCGATGCTTGGCGCGTGGGGCGAGACTTCTTTAGCCTTTCGGGCTCGCTTTTCCGGATATCCCTCGATATAGAGGATGGGACTGGGGTGTACCGGTCCTACAATCCTGAGTCCTTGGGGCCCGTCCTTCCATTTGTCGCGGAGTACTGGCGTAGCTCGCAGTCCAAGATATTTGCCTTGGTGTTGGGGCGGGAGTTTCCTTCACTGCAAATGCGCTTTCCGTACGCCGCGCCTCGGCATGCGGTGTTGTACAAGGAAGTGTTTGGATGCCCGGTTCACTTTGGCTGCGAGCGAATGGAGTGGCGCTTTGATGCGAGCGCCTTGACCGAGCGATGCACTGCGGCTGATCCTGGTGTTGCCCAGCTGTGCGAGGACTACTGTGAACAGCTTGTTGATCGCAGTGAGGGAAAGAGCCTGTTTCAACAGCAGATCCTTCGTACATGCGTGAGGAATCTCTCATCGGCCAAAGTACAAGCGTCTGCCGTTGCCAAGGCGCTGAACGTGTCCGTGCGAACGTTGCATCGCCGTCTGGGTGACGAAGGAGTGAGCTATCTCGCGCTTTTGGATCGGTTGCGAAGCTCGGTTGCGCTGGAGTACCTCAGGAACACCAACATACCGATCGAGGAAATCGCATCGCGGTGCGGCTACGGTGACGTCTCCAACTTCCGCAAGGCGTTTCGCCGCTGGACGGGGAATGCACCCTCGTTCTACCGAGACTCGTGGGAGGCCAGGTAGTGGTCTCGACACTCCAGAAGGACTTCCACGAAGAGCTTCACGAGAGGCGTTTCCAGCGCTTCGGTTTGAAACAGGCAAGCGCTGCGCCACTCAACGGAAGGCGTATTGGGTATGATTCGCAGCGCGCCGGCTTCCAGCTCCGCTCGAAAGATCTCCCTCGGCCCACCGCAGATGTAGTCCGTCTCCAGCACCACTTTCTTGAGAAGCGTGTAGTTGTCGGAAGAGAGCCTTCGGCGTTCGAGACCCCTCGGTACGGGAGAGGCGATTGTGCCCTGCAAAGGAGGGGCCGCGTAGGCGTACTCTAGAAAGTTTGGGTTCCTTGTCACGAAGATTGGGTGATCGGCGCGTGCCACGTTTACCGTTCGTTCCTGGATGAGATCAATTGAAGTGATCCCTTCTTCTTCCAGGTTTGAGTCGCCTGCGCCAAAAGGGCCGGCGATCACATCCAGCGTTCCGACCTTTAACTGTTCCATGAGCACGCTTGCGCGCTCCGTCAAAACGGAACAGCGTACGTTGCCGGTCCTCTGGGTCATTTGAATCAACACATCAGGCAACAGCACCTGCTCGATGATGGGCCCGACGCCAATCCGGACCTCACCCTAATCGTGGGCCAAGATCCGCTCGACCTGTCGCTCAATGCTCGCCACGCGCGCTTTCACTGGACTTGCGCTATCGACCAGGTAGTTCGCGATGGAGGTGGGCGACAGCCCCGACGGGGCGCGATGGAACAGCTTGGCGCCCAGTTCATCCTCCAGCCGTGCCAGTCGCTTGCTGAGCGTGGGCTGAGAAACAAAGAGCGCTTCCGCAGCCTTGGTC
The DNA here is from genome assembly GCA_028820495.1 of Gammaproteobacteria bacterium. Lineage (GTDB taxonomy): Bacteria > Pseudomonadota > Gammaproteobacteria > Pseudomonadales > Azotimanducaceae > Azophilus. The sequence continues at coordinate 1,194 of JAPPIX010000163.1, read as the reverse complement.
AGGCTGCCAGTGCTGCAGATGGTCTCAACTATGTTGATGTCAGAGATATCAACCATGAGGCGGCCCAAGTCTGTCTGGCGCGATCTCGCGGCTCAACCGATCGGCAATGATGCGCTGGAATTCGTCCGGATCCTTGATCCGAACCGCCTCGCCGGCTTGCGCCTTGGCCGCGGCAGACAGGCGGGAAAGCCAGAAAGCCAGTGCGGCGTAAGTCATGAAGTCGGGGAAGCGCTCGATTTCGGCTTGGGTGAGCGGACGGTGCTCATGGTAGGCGGCGAGCAGGGCGTTGGCCTGGCCTTCGTTCAGGCAGCCCTGAAGATCACTGCACCAGTCGTTGACGGCGACGGCCAGATCGTAGATCAGCCAGCCGTTGGAAGCGTGGTGGAAGTCCAGCAGTCCGGTGAGCCGGTCGCCGTCGAACAGGACGTTGTCGCGGAACAGGTCGCCGTGAATGATGCCTCTCGGCAGGCCGGCTAGGTCGTCTCTGCGCAGGAGGTTGGTGACCCGGCGCAACGCGCATTCAAGCAGCCCGGCGTCATCGGCCGTCAATTGGCCGCTTATCGACTTGGCCATGCGCGACAGCCAGCTCTCATCGCGGGGGTGGTTGGGCGTCGCAAAGCTGGGGTTGCGGGTGGTCAAGTGCAGTTTCGCGATTGTGGCGCCTAGGGCGGCAACCTGGGCGGTGGAAGGCTCTTGGGGGTGGCTGCCGTGCAACCGCGGCGTGAGCAGGAGGGGCTTGCCGCGCAGGGATTCCTGCAGGTTGCCGGCGGCATTGCGCCGCACCGGTGCCACGGGCAGCCCGGCGGCGAAGCAAAGATCCAGTAGGGGTGCAAACACGGCGCCGGCATTGGGCGCTTGTTCGAGGATAGTAAGCACCCACTCACGGGGCGTCCCTTGAGTGGCTGTGCGGACGAAGTAGTTGCTGTTTTCGATGCCGTGGGCGGCAGGCCAGAAATCCACGGGTTCGCCCACGTCATAACGGTCAAGCACGGCTTCGAGGTCTGCCCGGTCCAGGCGGGTGACGGCGTTCATCAGAACTCGACGATCACCCAAGTCGGCAGCAGCATGTCGGCTTCCTCCAGGTCGCCGAAGCCGGCAGTCTGGTCGCGGGGAAACAGGTAGTACGGCTTGCCCCAGTGGGGAACGATCTTGACCATGCGCAAGTGGCCGTTTTGCCGGTACTCATAAACGGTG
>JAPPIX010000384.1:5347-7956 GCA_028820495.1 Gammaproteobacteria bacterium | reverse complement strand
GGAGCGCCCGCAAACCCCCGCCCCTAAAGGCTCTCAGAACAGCGCAGGTGCCTCAGAACCGAAGCAACAGTTGCGACAGAAAGCCGGGATTCCCAATCGAGGGCGGGACGCCCTCGCTCCGGGGGCCCGCTCGATGCCGGCTGGCTCAGGGGTGTTGGTGGGCTAGCGCAACAGCCGCGCTCGCCATTGCAGCGCTGCCAGGGCGATGAGGGCGGCGAAGCCGAGCAGCGCCCACAAGGCCAGGTCCAAGCCGAGGAAATAGCTCGGCTGACAACTCCCATCACCGAAGAACATGGCGGAAAGGGTCTCCCGCCAAGGGCTGTTGTCGATCATGTAGCCAGCCGGCCGGCCACAGCCCCCGAGCTGGCTGCTCGATTGCAGCCAAAGCTGGTGCGCCGAGACCGCTCCGCCAATCAAGGACGCGACGATGGTCAACAGCGGATAGATGCCCCAGCGGGGGTTGTGGGCCAAGCCCGCGTAGGCGGCCAGCCCCGCGGCGAAGATCCACAGGCGCTGCATCAGGCACATCGGGCAGGGATCCATCGCGAAGCGATGCTCCATGATCTCGGCCCCAAACAGCAGCACGCCGCACAGGGCGATGGCCGCCAAGGCGTAGTCCGCGCTGTTGAAGCGAAGCGTCATGGCGCGCTGCCGCCCGGCGTGACCACGATCTTGCCGATGGCGCGTCGCTGCGCCAGATCGTTCAGGGCCTCCGCGTAGTTCTCCAAGGGGTGGACGCGGCCCACCACCGGCTTGATCTTGCCCGCCGCATGGAACGCCAGGATGTCGCGGAAGTTGGCCCGGCTCTCATCGCGGGAGCGGGCCGACCAAGCGCCGTAGAAGACGCCCACCAGTTGGCAGCTCTTGAGCAGGACCAGGTTGATGGGCGCCTTGGGAATGTCGCCGGCGGCAAAGCCGATCACCAGGATGCGGCCATACCAGTTGATGCAGCGCAGGCATTGGTCGAACAGCGCGCCGCCGACCGGATCGTAGATGACATCGGCACCCTTGCCGACGGTCAATTCCTTCACCTTGTCCTTCAACTGGCCGTCGCTGTAGTCGATCAGCTCATCGGCGCCGCTGTCCTTGGCCACTGCCAGCTTCTGCTCGCTGCTGGCGGCAGCGATGACCCGGGCGCCCATGGCCTTGCCAAGCTGCACGGCGGCGATGCCGACCCCCCCAGCGGCGCCGAGAACCAGCAGGGTTTCGCCGGGTTGCAAGGCGGCCCGCTGCTTCAACGCGTAGTAGGACGTGCCGTAAGTGGTGCTGATGCCGGAAGCCTCGGCAAAGCTCATGGACTCGGGCAGGGGCTGCAAACTGTGCGCCGCCGCCGCCACGCGCTCAGCAAAGCCGCCGAAGCCGACACCGCCGAACACGCGGTCGCCCGGCGCGAACCCCGTCACGCCGGGGCCGGTCCCGAGCACCGTTCCGGCGACCTCGCCCCCCGGCGAGAACGGAAACTGCGGCTGGCTCTGGTACTTGCCGGCGATCATGAGCACATCGGGGAAGTTGAGGGCCGTGGCCCGCACCTCCACCAACACCTCGCCCTCACCCGGCACGGGCTCGGCGACCTCCTCCAGCACCAGGTCTTCCGGCGCGCCATAGGCTTTGCACAACACGGCCTTCAATGTCGTTTCTCCTTGTTCTGGGCCATTGGCGCTAGTCGCCGCGGCAACGGCAAGCGAAGGATTCTAGCAGCCTTGGACATGAATCATTCACTCCGGCGGCGCGAGGTAGGCGGCAAGGAACTCGTCGAAGCTCTCTTCGCTGGCGGCTTCGATGCGCCGTTGTTCGTCGAATGATCGGGCGGCGCGCTGCTCGTGGCGCACCAGTTCATCCGCCGGCAGGGGCCGCTCGTTGAACCAGCGCCGGTGGCGTTCGGATTGGTTGAGGCCAAAGCGGAAGAACGGCTGCCGCCCACTGCGCATGGCTTCCAACACCTTGGCGGAGGGGGTTTTGGCGGGGTCTTGCAAGTGCGTGCGGCGTTCGCGCACGGCGTCGCTTGAGCGGCGCCCGCCTTGCGCCCGGTCGACCAGTTCCGCCGCCAACACGCATTGCTCGAGAATGGCGGCGGCCCACACGTCGCGGTCGCCGCCGCTGAGCCTTAAGCCCGGTTCGCGTCCCCGCTCCACGACAGCGGCTTGGTCGGCCTGCATGGCCCTCGACTCCTCCAGGCTGTCCGCGGCGCTCGGGGCGAGCAGGCACCAGAGCAGAAAGGCATCCAAGAAGCGCATCTGCTCGGCATCGATGCCCACCGGCAGGAAGGGGTTGATGTCGAGGCAGCGCACTTCGACGTACTCCACGCCGCGCCGCTTGAGGGCGTTCAGGGGCCGCTCGCCGGGTTCGATGCGCCGCTTGGGGCGAATGGCGCCGTAGAACTCGTTTTCGATTTGCAGCAACGCGGTGTTGAGCTGGCGGTACTCGTCCCCGTGCCGCACGCCGATGGCTTCGTAGGGCGGATAGGGGTGGGTGAGGGCCTCGCGCATGGTGGCGGCATAGGAATCGAGGCCGTTGTAGGAGATGTGCAGGCTGCTCTGGGCGTCGCTCTGGTAGCCCAGCCGGCCCATGCGCAGGGAGGTGGCGCCGGGCAGGTAGAGGGTGCCCTCGTC
>JAPPIX010000384.1:3246-5247 GCA_028820495.1 Gammaproteobacteria bacterium | reverse complement strand
GCGATGCAGCCTTCCGGGGTGTCGTGAACCCCGGTGATCAACTCCAACTGGGCTTCGCAGAAGTCGGTGGTGATCTGAGGATGGGTCAGCGGCGATCCCAGGCTCGGCGGATGCGGGCGCATCGACAACCGCCCGTCCGGGCGCACGCGCAGGCTCTCCTTTTCCACCCCGCGCCGCAGGCCGTCGAGCGCCCCGGCCCGGGCCTGAAGCCCGGCCAGAACGTCGCTGGGTATGGTTAGTGCTCCCAAGCTTTGCGCGGCCACGGGGCCAGTCTGCTCAGGCGTCTTGGCGACCCATCGACGGCCCGGCGTCGACGATGGCTTGATCGACATCGAACTTCTTGAAGTTCTCTGCGAATAGGCTGATGAGCTGCGCCGCCGCCGCATCGTAGGCGGCCTTGTCGCCCCAAGCGTTGCGCGGGTTCAACAGGGCGCTGTCTACGCCTTCGAGGGCCTTGGGAATGGTCAGGTTGAGGTTGGCGAGATACTCGGTCTCGGCACTCGCAAGGCCGCCGTTCTGCACGGCGGCGATGATGGCGCGGGTGGCCGGTATGGGGAAGCGGTGGCCAACCCCGTAGCCGCCCCCCGTCCAGCCGGTGTTGACCAGGTACACCCGCGAGCCGAACTCCTCCACCCGGCGAATGAGCAAGTCGGCGTAAACGCCCGCCGGGCGTGGAAAGAAGGCGGCGCCGAAGCAGGTGGAGAAGGTTGCCTTGAACGCCTCGGAGGAGCCGACCACGGTGGAGCCGACGGCCGCGGTGTAGCCCGACAGGAAATGGTAGGCGGCAGCCTCCTTCGACAGGATCGACACCGGCGGCAGCACGCCGCTCACGTCGCAGGTCAGGAAGATGACGTTGGCCGGCTCGCCCGCCCGGTTCTCGGGCACCTTGAGTTCGATGTTGGCGCGCGGGTAGCAGGCCCGGGTGTTCTCGGTGAGCGTCGAGTCGGCGTAGTCGATCTCGCGGCTGTCGGCGTCCATGACCACGTTCTCGACGATGGCCCCGAAACTGATGGCGTCGTAGATGACCGGCTCGTTCTCGCGGCTTAGGTCGATGCACTTGGCGTAGCAGCCGCCCTCGAAGTTGAACACCGTGCCCTTGCCCCAGCCATGCTCGTCGTCGCCGATCAGAAAGCGGCCCGGATCCGCCGACAGCGTCGTCTTGCCCGTGCCCGACAACCCGAAGAACAGCGAGACGTCGCCATCCGCGCCCATGTTGGCGGAGCAGTGCATGGGCAGCACGTCCTTTTCCGGCAGCAGGAAGTTGAGCACGCTGAACATGGACTTCTTCATCTCGCCCGCATAGCGCAAGCCCGCCAGCAGCACCTTGCGGGACGCGAAGTTGATCATCACCGTCGCGTCGCTGTTGGTGCGGTCGCGCTTGGGGTCGCAGACGAAGCCCGGCGCGTTGACCACCTCCCAGATCTTCTTGTTGTGCGGATTGAAGTGCTCCGGGGAGATGAACAGGGACTTGCCGAACAGGGCGTGCCAGGCGGTCTCCGTGGTGACCTCGATGGCGACGTAGTGCTCCGGGTCGGCGCCGACATGGAGGTTGGAGACGAAGCGCTCCCGATCCCCAAGATGCACCTGGACCCGGTCCCAGAGCGCATCGAAGACGCCTGCGTCGATCGGCTGGTTGATCTCGCCCCAATCGATGGCGTACTTGGTGGAGGCCTCCTCGACGATGAAGCGATCCTTGGGCGAGCGCCCGGTGCGGCTGCCCGTCTCGACCACCAAGGCCCCGTTGCTGGCGAAGCAGCCCTCGCCGCGCAAGACGGCCAGTTCAGCCAACGCCGCGGCGGAAAGGTCGAAATAGGTGTTGTTTCTGGTGGTGATGTCGATATCGACGGCCATGGCAATCCCGTGCAGTTCCCAAGAGCGGGTGGCGTATCGGCTCGATTCAGATCAGGCTTTATGACAGAGTTTTTAAATGATAAAACCCAAAAACCACCCAAAGGCGAAAAATAAGCCACCCCCCCCCCCCCCAAAAAAAAATATAAAAAA
>JAPPIX010000384.1:1887-3236 GCA_028820495.1 Gammaproteobacteria bacterium | reverse complement strand
AACTTGGGTGGGGTTTTTGGGCTTATTTCTTATTTGTTTTTTTCTTTTTTTTTTTTTTTTATATTGCCTATACGCCACCCTAGGGCGAACAGTACGGCACCGCGCCCGCAGCATCAACTAATTCTCAACGAGTTGCCGTGTGCTCTTGGTGGAACGTGCATCCCAGCGGCCCAATCGAGGGCGGACGCCCTCGGTCCGGGGTACCCGCTTCGGCCGCGGGGATGACGCTGGGTTCAGGCGTTGACCTCCGGACCGAGGGCGTCCCGCCCTCGCACGGTGCGCAGCGCCGTTCCTGCATCAACCATTCTTGAACTTCTTGAGCTGCTTGATGGCTTGCCGGGCGCGGCGGTCGGGCTTGCGGTCCGGCACGGTGAGGCCAGCCCTCTGCAGGCGGCGGGCCGCGGCTTCCGACTCGCGGGCACGGACGCTCTCCTCGGTCTCCTCGTAAAGGGTTTGGGCGAAGGTGGCGTTGCGGCGCTGCTCGGCAACGGCTTGGACCACGACCAGGCTCTTGGCGAAGCCGCGGCGAATGCTCAAGGCATCGCCGGGCGTGACTTCCTTGGCCGGCTTGGTCCGCCGGCCATTGAGTTCCACGTGGCCCGCCTCCACGGCCTTCTTCGCCTGGGCGCGGGACTTGAAGAAGCGGGCCGCCCACAGCCAGCGGTCGAGGCGCACGGCGTCGCTTGGTTCAGCCATGCTCGATCAGCTCATTGAAGTCGTTGAAGGCCGGATACTCCAGGTTGGCGCGCGGCGGACGCCCTGAGTCCGGCTGGCTGATGGTGAGCAAGTGGCCGATGCCGTGGCCCTTGGCGGCGTCAAGCACGGTTCGGGTGTCGTCGATGAACAGGGTGCGGGCCGGGTCGAAGGGCTCCGCGCCGGACAGCCGATCCCAGAACGCCCCAGACTCCTTGGGCGCGCCAAAGTCGTGGCTCGACAGCATCCCGTCCAATCGTTGGCTTAGGCCCGAGTAGCGGTCCTTGACCGCGAGGCTCGCCCGGTGCGCGTTGGTGACCAGCAGGGTTCGGGCGCGGCCCCGCAGCCAGTCCAGGAAGGCCGCCGCTCCTGGGCGGTAGTCCACCAAGTGGGCCAGCTCGTGGTGCAGGGCGGCGATGTCGAGCCCGGTGCGGCGGGTCCAGAAGTCGATGCAGTAGAACTCCAGGTCGCGGTCCTTGCCCAGCAGGTGCCCGTACAGCCGCTGCCGCGCTTCGTCGGCGCTGATTCCCTGGGCCTGGCCGTAGCGGGCCGGCACCAGCTCGTTCCACAGGCAGTTGTCATAGCGGAGGTCCAGCAGGCAGCCGTCCATGTCCAGCATGACGGTGTCGATGCGCGTCCAATCGATCATGGACACA
>JAPPIX010000384.1:0-1787 GCA_028820495.1 Gammaproteobacteria bacterium | reverse complement strand
GGGGTTGGCCTCAACTAGTCGACGCTCCATGCGATCGTTCGCCCTGCCGAGGAGAATGACACTGTGTTTAAATACAGTTAATACATACAGCGCCGACTAGTGAGGGTTCCTAGATTACCGAAAATTTCCGCCAAGAAAAGGGGGTTTTCGGCTTCTCGGAAGGGCATTTTGGAAATCACTAACCGCATCAAATAGTTAGCGAATTCGATTCCATACTTCTTTCACTTTTACCGAATTTGTCCATTGCTGGGGCTGCTTCGGGATCATGCCCTAGGGTCATGGACCACCATGTCCAAGCCATCGAGGTCGTCGAGGCCGAAGACCTCAGCCATGACATCCAAGGTCGAAGATTGGCCGGGCGGCACCCAATTGCCGGCCGTCAGGCCACCATCCACCACCAAGGCGTGGCCACTGATGAAGGACGCCTCGTCGCTGGCCAAGAAGCAGGCCGCGTTGGCGATGTCTTCCGGTTCCCCGGGTCGGGGCAGGGGCTGCATTTGCTGGAGCACGGGGCGCACTGCGGCAGCGTAGTCTTCATTGCCGCCCGACTGCGCGAGCTGGCCGGCGAAGATGGGCGTGGCGATGCCGCCGGGGCAAATGGCGTTGACGCGAATGCTGAACGGCCCCAATTCCATGGCCACCGAACGGCTCAGGTTGACCACCGCCGCCTTCACCCCCGAATAGACATGCGGCCCCATTCCACCCCTGATGCCCGCGACGCTGGCGGTGGAGATGATGGCGCCACCGCCGCGCGCCTTGAGGTGCGGGACGGCGTGCTTCATGCCGGCCACGACGCCGGTGAGCATGGCGCCGACGGTGCGCTCGTAGGGTTCGCCCATGTCGGTGGTCTCGATGTCGCCGGTGACGCCGCCGAAGCCGGCGTTGTTGAACAGGCAGTCGAGGCCCCCGAATTCGGTGACGGCGGCGTCAATCATGCCCTGCACATCCGCCTCCCGGCAGACGTCGGCAAACGCGAAGACCGCTTCCGGGCCGATGCTCTGGGCGAGTTCGCGGCCCTTCTCCTCCTGCACGTCGGCAATAACCACACGGGCGCCCTCGGCGACGAACTTGCGCACCGTCGCCGCGCCCATGCCGCTGGCCCCGCCCGTGATCACGGCCACCTTGCCATCCAACCTTCCGCTCATGCAATCCACTCCTTAGCAATTACCCACGCAATCAGGTAGCGTTGCGCGATGGCCGCAAAGTCAACACGCCTGAGCATCGGCGTCAAGTTCTTTTTCGGGGCGGGGCAAACCGCCGAAGGCATCAAGACCTGCAGCTTCGGCACCTTCCTGCTCTTCTACTACAACCAAGTGCTGGGCCTGTCGGCGGACCTCGCCGGCTTGGCCATCGCCCTGTCGCTGCTCTTCGACGCGGTCACCGACCCCATCGCCGGCAGCGTCTCGGACCGCTGGCAGGGGCCGCGCGGGCGGCGCCACCCCTTCCTCTACGCCTCCGCCGTGCCCTTGGGACTATGCTTCTACCTGCTCTTCGACCCTTGGGTATCCATCGACGGCGCGGGACAGGCGGGCCTGTTCGCCTGGATGCTGACCACCACCGTCCTCACGCGCGGCACCATGACCCTCTACCACGTGCCGCACATGGCCTTGGGCGCCGAGCTGTCCGAAGACTACGACGAGCGCACCGTGCTGGTGGCCATCCGCCATTTCTTCGGCGCCCTCGCGTTCATCGGCGTCTACGCTTTGGGGTTCGGCTACTACTTCTCCCCATCGCCACTAGTGTCCGGTTTAAGTTCAGATAATCGATGATTTTTAGATGCTTAACAA
>JAPPIX010000033.1 GCA_028820495.1 Gammaproteobacteria bacterium | reverse complement strand
CGCTGACGCCAAACTCCAAGCGGATCGGCTCGAACAGCACCGTGAGAATCATGCGGTCGGTGATGGACAGCGTATAGGCGCTGACCAGCAGAAGCAGCGCGGTTCGGGCTTCCTTGGCACTGGGGACGGATACGAGGCTCACGGCACAGTCACCTCACACCTTGTTCGGGCGCATTCCAGCGGCCCAATCGAGGGCAAGATGCCCTCGGTCCGGGGAACCCGCTTTGGTTTGGGGATGAGCCCGGTTCGGGCGTGGACCTCCGGACCGAGGGCGTCCCGCCCATAAGCGTTAACTTGTTTCAGCGTCCGGATTAGGATGGAGATGCACCCTTTGCAGCGTTCTCCGCACGGGCCAGCAGCACCGCAGCGTCGCCGCATTGGATCACCCAGTCGCCCACCTCGGCCAGCGCGGCTGGGTCCGCTATGCGGTCGAGTAGCGGCGACAGCCGCTCTGCGGCCACGTCGCCGAACTTGAGCCGAGCTTGCCGAACCGCCATGTTCCGTTGGCGCTCCAATCCCTGCTCCAATCCCTGCTCCAATCCCTGCTCCAATCCTGCACGCAGGCCCTCATCGCGGCCCTCCGCGAACCACTGCTCGGTCCATTGCTTTGCCCGTTCCGCCAACATCGATTTGCCCTCCTTGAGCTCGTCAATCTGCCCCTGGTCCGCGTCAGGGAAGCGCAGCGGCATCAGCACTTGGCCCACCCATTCCACGAACACCGGCCCCAGTTCATCATCGCCAAGCCACGCCAGGGTTTCGCGCAAGGCCTCCACCAACACTTCCGGCGAGGCTGCGGCCTCAATCCGCACGAACGCCGACATCAGGTTCCGCTCAGGCAAATCCTGCTTGGCTAGCTCCCGAACGTCAAGCAGAACGTAGCGCTGTCCGGCGATGTGGGCCGAAAGCTCCGCAGGCGGCCCCGCCCGCTCGGCCAAGTCCAACGCGGGCGTCCAGCGGCGCAGTCCGGTGTACAGCACCATGGGCAGCACAGCGGGCATCCTACCGTCCGGCCCCTTGGCTGCGTCGGTCAGACCTTCGCAAACCAGGCCGGTGAGGGTCATCATGCGGGCGGGCATGCGCGGGTCCGGGGTGGACTGGGCCTCCAGGATGATGACGACGGCGCCGCCGCCCTTGAACTCGGCGGTCCAGAGCAGGTCGCCGCGCCGCCGGTGCAGTTCGGCGTTCACGTGCTCGGCGGGCAGGGGCCGCAGGGTGTCGAGGTCGAGGCGGGAAACCCAGCTTCCGGGAACGAAGGCGCGCATCGCGTCGGCGATCATGCGGGCGTCGCCGAGCAGGCGCTTGGCGGCCCTGTCGTGGCCTTCGGGGACGGTCACGGGCGGATTCCGGTGGCTGTGGTTGGGGAAACGATAGGGGCTCAGGGGGCGGGCCGGAAGGCGAGATCCGCCCTTTGAACTGTGCGGGATCGCCGCCGTGCGACCTGAGATTTTCGGGCGGTTCGGGTGCGGACATTGGCCTGTCCAACGGACCTGTTTGGCCACCTTGGACGGTGCGCTGGGTGCTATGTCCTTGAAAACCCGGACAAGTTAACGCTTATGGGCGTCCCGCCCTCGATTCGGCGCGCAGCGCCGGCCTCTCACCGCGATTCCGCCATCGGGATTGGGCTCGGTGATGCCCCCTCCCGCTGGGCCCGCTTCGCGATTTCGTTCTCGACCCGCCAGATGCGATCCTGGCCCCAGCAGGCGTAGGCGTCACCATCCGCGCCGCCGGTGACGCGGAAGCTCGGCACGCCCCAAAGGCCGGCATCGAGCATGGCGTTCAGGTTGTCGTCCAGCAGCGCCGACCAGTCCGCGTCGCGGCTTGCCGCCTGCAAGTCATTCCAGTCCAAGCCGGCATTGGCGGCCACTTGGCGAAGGCCCGCATCCGTAGAGATGTCGATTGCCTCCGCCCAAGCGGCGGAGAGGTAGGCCGTGACGAAGGCCATGCCCGCACCTAACGCCACGGCGCCGGGAAAGAGCGCGAAGGCGCGCCTGACCGGCTCCCCGAAGGGATCGACCACGCGTCCGAAGGGCACGCCATGGGCGCGCGCCTCCCGCGCCGCATCGGTGAGGATGTAGCGTTGCTTAGGGCGCGGGGCCTCCACGCCGCGCATCATCATGGGCATTACCGGGCGAAGCTTCACCGTGACGCCGCTGCGGGCGATCAAGTCCAGCACCCGCTTATGCCCCACCGCCGTGTAGGGGCTGCGCAGCGACGGAAAGTACTCCAGCACGATGCGGCTGGCATCAAGGCCCGAAGTATCCGTGGGCACCGGTTCCGGCACGCAGGGCTCGCCACCGCCGAAGCCTTCGACCATCAAGCGCGCTTCAAGCAGCCGAATCCGGTCGATGCCCCAGAACCATTCGCCCTCGAAGTGGAACATCCCGCCGAGGTAGTGGCCCAGCCGTTCCCGCAGCGCGTCGCCTCGGCGAACGGCTTCTGGGCCCTTGCCGCTCGATTCCGCGGGCTGCGACACACCCGACCAGAGCGCCTCGCCCGTGGCACACGCTTGAGCCGCAAAGTCGGCGGCATCGAGCTGCGGCGCCAGCCGATCGTTGGCTTGATCCACGCTTGAGGGTTGCGGCAGGGCTTCGGCATCGAACGCCACGCCATAGTCGGCGGCGACGCTCCGCGCATCCCGCAACGCCCAAGCCTTGAAGTGCTCGGTGCTGCCTTGAAAGGCGGCGGCGGGCCCTGACACCAGGTGGACCTTGAACGGCGGGCTGTAGGTCGCCTTCAGAGCATCGAGTTTCTGCACAGCCAAGTGGCTGTAGGGATCGTCCACCTGGTGGAAGTAGTGCACCGCCTGGGTTTCGCCGGAAAGCCTTCGCTTCAGCCGCGCCCGCCGCCGTCGGGATTGCAGAAACGCCTCCGAGGCCATCAGCCGCATCGCCCGGGAGCGGATGCGGGTTTTGAGACGTTCAGGGTTCATGGATGTGGATCTCGGTGGAGTTCGGGGGCAGGTCGAAGGTGTGCAGGTCACGGACCAAGAGGGTATCGGGGCTCAGGCCGCGGGCAAACATCCTCTCCGCCAGTGCGTTGGCTGGCACCGGGACCAAGTGGTAGTAGGCGAGTTGCCGGATGCCGGCTTCGGCCGCTCGCGCCTCAATGCTCAAGGAATCCGCATGGTAGTCGATCACGTCGGTGAGGATGGTCGGCAACGCCGGAAGGCCCGCCGCTCGCGTTGCTTCGATCATGGGATCGATCAGGGTGCGCGAGAGCGCATCGTGCAGCAGCAGATCGGCGCCTTGGGCGGCGGCAAACAGGCTCTCCACGGCGTTGGTGTCGCCGCTGATCACCACCGACCGGCCACGATAGTCCACCCGGTAGCCCACGGCGGGATGAATGGGCGCATGGTCGACCTGGAAGGAGCGAATGGTGATCAAGTCATCCTGCCAAACCACTTCGCCGGGGCTGAACGCGACGGCGGTCATCGGCCCGGCGGCTGGCGGCAGCAGTTCCGGGCCATGGTGGGCGACCCGATAGCCGCGATCGAGCCGATAAGCCAAGTTAAAGCCGCCGACCACCTCGTCAACACCCTCCGGGCCATGCACCCGAAGGCTGCTCCTGCGGCCCCCTACCCAGCTCGCCAAGTTCACGTCGGCCAAGCCCGCAATGTGATCCGAATGGAAATGGGTGAGCAGCACGCCATCCAACCGACCCATGGGCAGACGCGCCTGGGCGATGCGCAGCGGCGACCGGGCGCCGACATCCACCAGGAAGAAGTGTTCCGGCGTCAGCACGGCGATGCAGGCCTGGGCGCGTTCCGGGTCATTGCCAGCCGGCGAGGCGCTGCCGCAAACCACCACCCGCAGACCCTCCGGCGCAGGCGGGCCTTGCCCCATCACCGCCTGAGCCGCCCGGCTGAACAGCGCATCCTGGCCTGCCGGGGTGTAGTACATGAACGCGGCGACGGCCCCGAGCGCCAACGGCAGCGCCACAGCACCGTAAAGCAGTTTCTTCATCGCCGGTTCCCAAGTCGAAAGCGCACCATTGTAGCCTCAACCGCAGCACCGAAACCTATGCGTAATCGGGGTCTTGACAGCCCGGTAGCGCGATTCCACCCTTGTTGGCCTGAGTTCGCATTCAACCCCCGGCTCGCATGGAACAAATTTTGAAACCCTTTATTTTCAATCTGTTATGGGAACCCGATTTAACATAATGCTGAGTGGTTCGGAGAGGGTCTGTACCCGCGGGGTCCGCGCCCGGCGGGCGGGGGTCGGAAATTCCATGCAAAAAATTTCCAACCTCTTGGTGGAACGTGCATCCCAGCGGCCCAATCGAGGGCGGGACGCCCTCGCTCCGGGATCCCGCCCGAAATGGACGTAGTCCTCGGAACGAGGGCATCTTGCCCTCGGACGGCGCGCAGTGCCGTGCTTCCAGGCGATGGCATCCCGAGGAAAATGGCTTGTTCCTCCTTGCACGTCCGCGCCCCGGCGGGCCGGGGTGGTGGCTCGCATGGAACAAACTTGCAACCCCTTGGTGGAAGGTGCATTCCGATAGCCCAATCGAGGCGGGACGCCCTTATCCGGGGGAGCCACGCCCGGTCTTTGCGTCATCCCCAGACCAAGGGGATTGCCCCGGAGCGAGGGCATCTTGCCCTCGATTGGAATCCCGGTAGCCCTTTCGAGGGCGGGACGCCCTCGCAGCGGCGCTCGCTAGAGCGCCGGGCCCCCATGCCTAGCCAAAGTCAAACTGAGCCACTGAGCCAATTGCAATTGTCCGCGAATGGGCAGTTGGGGCAATATCCGCGCACGGGAGGCGGAATCACCATGAAGCACGACGAAAGCACGGGGCCGGAAGGCTACCGCGTGGCGGCGGTTGAGGCTTGGGTCAAGGACCACATCGAGGGCCTGACCCCGCCCTTGCAGTGGACACGCCTGGAAGGCGGCCACTCGAACCTCACCTATCGGCTGGACGACGCGGAAGGCCGCCAGGCGGTCATTCGCCGTCCGCCTCAAGGGGAACTGCTGCCCAAGGCCCACGACATGAGCCGCGAGTGGTCGTTGATCTCCGCCTTGGGGCCAACCCCCGTGCCGGTGCCCAAGGCGCTCGGCTTCTGCGAAAGCCCCGACGTCACTGGCGCTTGGTTCTACGTCATGGGCCTGATCGACGGGCGTCCGCTCTACAACGCCGATGACACCCGGGCGCTGGTGCCCGAGGATCAGCGGCGAACGACCGCCCACTCCTTCATCGACGTGCTCGGCGACCTGCATGCGGTGGACCCCGACGCCGTGGGCTTGGGCGAACTCGGCAAGAAGGAGAACTACGTCGGCCGGCAACTCAAGACTTGGTACCGCTCCTGGACCTCGTCCATCGAAGCCGCCGACTACGATGACCGGCGGGCGCACGGGATCCGGGACTTCCTGCTCGCCAACATCCCCGACCAAGGCCCGGCCCGGGTGGTGCATGGCGACTACGGGCTGCACAACTGCCTGGTCGGCCCGGACTGCGCCATCGCCGCCGTGGTGGATTGGGAGATCTCCACGCTCGGCGACCCCCTGGCCGATCTCGCCTACGCCCTGAACCCCTGGCCCGATCCCAGCGACGATGAGCCGATTGCGCCCGAAGCGGCCACCGCGCCGCCCGGATTCCCGAGCCGCACCGAACTCGCCGAACGCTACGCCAAGCGCACCGGCCGGGACCTTTCCCAACTCGACTACTACGTGGCGTTCAACCGCTGGAAATCAGCCTGCATCGTGCATGGCGTGTACGCCCGCTATTGCGCGGGCAAAAAGAGCACGGAAGGCATCGACCTGGACGAACTGCGCGAGCGCATCGACCGCTCGCTGACACTGTCAGAGCAGGCCTTGAACCGAATCTGCTGATGGCGATGCCGTCTGGTGGAGCGAGGGCAGGATGCCCTTGAGCCAACTTTCGTTCGAAGCCAATCCAATGAGAGCCGACAGGCTCCACAGGTGCGCGTTCGCACTGGCTTGAGAGCGGCCCGCCCTCGACCTGGAATGCCAAACCGTTGCACGTCGCAGCCATCCGGGCGCACCGGGACGACGGCTACGCGGCAAAATCAGGCAGAAGACGCAGCCAATGCGCCTGTTGCCTCCATGTTTCGGCGCCTCGCCCTCCCGGGGACGCCGGCGATGCCTGCCGAACCCCCATCCCGTCGTTCCTGAAGTGGATCTACGACAAGCACCCCAGCGCTTAGTCAACTACGGCAAGCACAGGTTTGCGTTGCTAACAACATCCGTATAATGATTCCAGCACTCGTTCGCTTCAGCCTGAAAGTGCTGCATCAACACGCCTTGATAACCTAGGTCGCTATCATAAACCCCGACAAATGCTTGTTGCCCTTTATCGGCCAACGCGGCTGCTTTATCAAGACACTCATATGCAAACCCATTGCTTCCCGTGACAAGCGTATTTAAGGCAATAAGGCTAGTTGAGCTGGATGTCGTGTCTCCTACCGTGGTATCAGATGAGTCAATGCTGCAATCAAATTGAACGATATTGCAATGAGCGTAATTGGCTTCTGAATTCCAATTGCTGTATTTGCCAAGATCAATGGAAAAGTCACCTGGGGTTACTGCCGCAACACACGCTTCTTGCCCTATGGAAGAAAGCGGGGACAGGGAGAGCAAGAACACGGCTGATGCAAGAATCATTGCTTTTGCGCATTTCATACAACACCTCCTTTCTCAAGCGCTTTTATATCAGGTTTTTCGGCAGCTATACACATCGCCGGGGCCACGCCGGCCGGCCATCCGCCAGCTCAACGAACAGCGCCGAACCGCTTCACGCCAGTCCGAGTTCCGTGAGCGCATCGCGCCAATGTACGCAAAGCACGCCATCGATCCGCATGCGGGTTGGATCCTGGCTGACGCAGAGCGCTGTCGGGTTAGTGAAGTCACCGGAGAAGCGGGCAAGACCGCGGACATCCCGCTCATCGACGCGCTGCGATGATTTGATCTCGATGAGCGCCTCCGATTGGCCAGGGCGCTCGATCACCAGATCGATTTCCGCTCCAGAGCCGGTCCGCAAGTAGGAAAGGCGCCAATCGGGATGCCGATATCTCGATAGATGCGCGATCTGGGTGACGACGATATGCTCAAACGCCTTGCCGTATTCGTAGGTGCCGACGTTAAGCGAAACTTGGAGCGTTCGGTCCAATGACCGCTTGACGCCGCTGTCAAAAAAATAGAATTTCGGATTGGCGCGCTGCCGCTTCCTGATGGAGCGGTGATACGCATCCTCGATCTCCGGGTCGAGCAAATCGATATAGAGATGCATCCGGATCAAAGGCATCCCGGATGTAGGTGGTCTTGCCCGTGCCGCGCGCGCCAAAAAGAAAGAATGAGTGGCTGCGGGTGGTGTGCGGAAGCCTAGGAAACATCGGGGCAATCTCATTCGATATGTGGATCATACTCCATATTTCGCGTTGAAATACGGAGTATCTTCCAAGGATGACGAACCGCCATGCACCCATCAGGCGTGATTGATCAACCCGGCACGAACTTTTTCAGATCAAATGGATAAGAGGGACTTGCAGTGTTCTGAGAGCCATTGGCGGCAAGGGTTGCGGGGCGGCGGGGCGGTATCCCACGCAATGGCGCGCGGGTACACGAACCGCCGCGAACCTTTGGCGTTTCATCAACCAAGCACTTCAACTAGCACCGGAGGGCTTTGCGCTGGGGTGGATATCTCAGGCTTCGCATCACCGGGTTTTGAGGCCGTCAGGGAGTGCTTCATAAGCCCCTGCCTGTTGCTTACCGAGTTAGTTGATTGGAAGCCAGGGTCCATTTCCCGCATTGACCCATCGCCGGGCGAACGGCCATGGTGGATCAATGCGGGAAGTCCCGAGTTGGCTCCCCACGTTCAGGGCTGCTCCCGCAGTCCGCCGCTTGCAGCGAAGCGGGTTTCGCCCATGGCCCGCGCTGAGGGCGGGAGCGGCAGGGCGCGGCGGCTCACCAAGCCGCCCGGAACTCGAGCCCGATGACGTGCTCCGGCGCCCGCGCCGCGC
>JAPPIX010000121.1:6553-8038 GCA_028820495.1 Gammaproteobacteria bacterium | reverse complement strand
ACCTATGCGTGGGGGGGGCCCCGCGCGCTCCCCGGCTGAGGGCTCTTCTAAATCAAAAGTCTCGAAAAGCGGCAAGCCCAGCGCCTGTCCTTCGGCGGCGGGAAACAGGTTGCGGTACAGGCGGTAGCCCGCCGCATCGGGTAGCGGCTCCCAAACCAGACGCACCGATTGGGTGGTGGGCGGTGCGGCCAAGCTCAAGCCCAAAGGATCTCTCGGCGGAATTAAGCCATCTAGCATCGGCTCAGCCGTGCCATCCCAATCCCATGGACTGTGCGGGGCCACCACGGTCGCATCGCGGTCCGCGCCCGGCGGTTGGCTGATCTGCTCCAAGTCCTGAAGCGACGGATCCACGGTCCAGATTAGGGGACCAACCAAGGTGAACAGCGACAGGCCGATCACCAAGTAGAGGGAGAACAGTGCCCGCCGATTGGCCTTCAGGCGAATCCAGGCGTCCTGCCAATAGGACAGCGACGGGCGCGCAACCGCCTGCGCGGACTCCGTCGCGGCGGCGGGCTGAAAATCGTCAGCGGTGAAGGCGGTTTCGGCCACGCTCACTCCAACCGCACCCGGGGGTCGATCCAGCCGTAGAGCAGGTCCACCACGATCACCATGAACACCAGGAAGGCGCCGTAGAACACGGTGGTGCCCATGATGACCGTGTAGTCGAGCTGCTGAACCGCCTGCACGAAGTAGCGCCCGAGGCCGGGAATGGCGAACACCATTTCCACCACGAAGCCGCCGGTGGTGATGGCGGCAATAGCCGGCCCCAAAACGGTGACGACCGGCAGGATGGCGTTGCGCAGTTGATGATGGGTGAATATGCGCCTCGCCGACAGCCCCTTGGACTTGGCGGTGCGCACGAAGTCCGAGCCGACGATTTCGAGCATGGAGGAGCGCATCAGGCGGGTCAGATAAGCCATGGTGCCCAGCCCCAGGACCAGCGACGGCACCAGCATGTGCGCCACCGTGCCCCAACCCGCCACCGGCAGCACGGAAAAGCCGAGCGCCCCGTTGAGCTGCACCAGCAGCAACTGGCCCAAGGCGGCGAACACGAAGCTCGGCACCGAGATGCCGAGTATCACCGCCAGCATGATGAGCACGTCCGGCAGCCGGTTGCGGTACAGCGCCGTCAGCGCGCCCCAAAGCACCCCGCCAAGGCCGGCGAAGGCGATGGCCAGGATGCCGAGGGTGGCGGAGACCGGGAAGTGCTCGCGGATGATGTCGTTCACCCGGCGGTTCTCCTGGGTGTAGGAGATGCCGAAGTCGCCCTGGACCAAGTTGCCCAGGAAGATGCCGTATTGGGTCATCAAGGGCTGGTCGAGGCCGTACTTGGCCTCCAGGTTGGCCCGAATCCGCTCGGTCAGCGCCTTGTCGCTGGCCAGCGGGTCACCGGGCACGCTGTGCATGGCAAAGAAAGTCGCCGTGGCGATGAAGAAGACCGTGACCAGCCCCTGCAGCAGCCGCTTCAAGCTATAGCGCAGCATC
>JAPPIX010000121.1:0-6453 GCA_028820495.1 Gammaproteobacteria bacterium | reverse complement strand
GCGTAGGTGTAGTCGGTGTCGGCGCCGACCACGCGGCGCAGGATGCCCTTGACCCGGGGGTGGGTGACGTAGGCGACGCCGCGTTCGTAGTTGGGAATGATCACCACGTCCTCATGAATGATGCGCTGCATTTCAGCGAAGGCCGCCACCCGCGTCTGGGCATCCATCGCGCCTTGGGCGATGCGCACCTGGCGGTCGTATTCCGGGTTGCTGTAACGGCCCCGGTTGTTCAGGTTCCAAGAGGCGTACAGGTCGCCATAGGTCAGCGGGTCGTTGTAGTCCGGCCCCCAGCCGGCCAGCACCAAGTCGAAGTCCCCCGATGTCATCTTGGCCAGCCGCTGCTTGAAGATCTGCCGGTCGATCTTGATGTCCAGCCCCAGGTTCTTCTTGAACACCGCTTGGAAATACTCGGTCTGGA
The DNA here is from genome assembly GCA_028820495.1 of Gammaproteobacteria bacterium. Lineage (GTDB taxonomy): Bacteria > Pseudomonadota > Gammaproteobacteria > Pseudomonadales > Azotimanducaceae > Azophilus. The sequence continues at coordinate 6,035 of JAPPIX010000121.1, read as the reverse complement.
TGTTGGAGACCGGGTTGTCGCCGGCCAGCAGCACCAGCGGCGGGAACGCCTCCAAGCCGAGTTCGCGGCGGGCCGCCTCCAAGTGGGCCCGGGCCGCCTGCAGGTCCATCGGGTAGGTGGGCGCCGGATGCTCGTCGCGAAACTTGCCGTGAACGCCCTCCAGAAAACGCGGAAACAGCGATTCGCCCGGCAGGTAGCCCGGCGTCTTGGTCACCTTGTACACCAGTTCGCCGGGATCTTGGGCCAGGATCATCGCCTTGCGCAGATTGAGATTGCGCGTCAGCCGTCCCTCCCGGTGATTGAAATCGAGGTAGAACACCGAGCCGTCCATGTGCCGGTGGATGTGCCAACGCTGCTCCAAGGCATTGGTGAGGTTCTCCGCGGTCAGCCCCGTCATCACGATCTTCTCGTCCTTGAACAGGTTCAGGCGAGTGTTGGGGTCGGAGGTGATGTAGCCGACGTTGATGCGGTCCAAGCGAATCCGCGCTTGATCCCAGTAGTGGGGGTTCCGGTTCAGTTGCAGGGATTGCCCATGCACCCAGTTCGACAGCGCGAAGGGGCCGTTGTAGAGCAGTTGGTCGGCATCCGCCCCGAAGCGGCCTTCGGTGGCCCGGTAGAAGTCCTCGCGCACCGGGAAGTAGGTGGAGAAGGCGGTGAGCTTGTCGAAGAAGGCGATGGGGCGCTCGAACGCCACCTCAAGGGTACGCGCATCGAGCGCCCGCGCCCCGAGTTCCGTGACCGGAAGTTCCCCTTGATTGATCGCTTCGGCGTTCTTGATGGGATAGAGGATGAAGGCGTACTCGGAGGCGTTCTCCGGATCGAGGCCCAGCCGCCAAGCGAAGACGAAGTCGTGGGCCGTGACCGGCTGTCCATCGCTCCAGCGCGCATCGGCGCGCAGATGGAACGTGGCGCCCTGTTCGTCGATGCGCCATGCCTCGGACATCCCCGGCGCCAGCTCGCCCCGGTCGTCGTAGCGCAGCAGCCCCTCCATGACATGGCCGAGCACGATGCCGCTCACTTGGTCGGTGGACCGGGTGCTGTCGAGTTGCGGCGGCTCCTCGGTCAGCATCACGGTGATGGCGTTGTTGGCCACGTCCACCGCCGGCGGCGCGCCACCCGCGGTGGCGGTAAGGCTCGCCAACAGATTGAGCCCCCACATCAAGCCCACCAAGCCAACCACGACGGCCACGCCAAACAGCGCCAACTGCCGGGCGGCGGAGCGGTTGAATGCGGCTTCGCCGCTTGGATTGGGCGCCTTGGTCACTTCGAGGCTAACCGCTCGGGCTCAAGTGCGGCATGGGCACCTAATCGCCACCGACCGCGGGTTCAACAACGCCGATTTGATCTTGCACAGGCAACTCGACGGCGTCGATGCCGAAGGGAAAGTCGGCGACATCCCAAGATTGAATCATGGGCACAGCATAGCAAAACCGGGCGGACTCTCACTGCCGCAAGGGCCTGCCCTGGGCCGGCCACTTCGTGCGGTTCTTCGCGGTCGGCGTGCTCGCATTTGGCTTGGTCCTTTCCCGCCAGATGACGTGGCTCGGCCTGAGTTCGCTGTGGATTCTGATTCTGGCGTTGACGTACTACGTCGCAGGAAAGTATATTTGTTGGCATATCCGTATCTTGTATGGAAATAAATTGTCCAAAAATTATAAATCCCGATTCAAAACGCTAGGCCCTAGAGCGGCCCAGTTGTTCACGGAACTGATTGAACGAAATCGGACGACGTTCACGCTGGCCGACGTGGAATCAGTCACCGGGTTGTCGGCCGCCGCTTGCCGCAATCTCGTACACAAGGCCCATCGGCGAGCCTTGGTGACGCGGCTCAAAGCAGGCCTGTATTGCCTCGTGCCCTTTGAGATGGGGCGGGCCGAAGAATTCGTTGACGACCCTTGCCTGATCGCTCGGGAGATCGTGAAGCAGCACCCGTATTACCTCTCCCATGGCACAGCATTCGAAATCCATCGCATGGTGACACAGCCAGTCCTGACGATGCAGGTGTCCTGCACCAAGCGAATACGTCCGCAAATAGTGGGCGGCTATCCGTTCAAATTCATCCACATACGCGATTCCCAAATGTTCGGCACAATGACGCATTGGGTGTACAAGCAACAGTCCGTGATCGTTAGCGACTTGGAGCGGACGATCATCGACGGATTGCGGCACCCTGCCTTGCTGGGCGGCATCACGGAAGTAGGAAAGGGCCTGTGGATGCGGCACGAGGCATTGGATGTGGGGCACCTGGTGGACTACGCCACGCGCTTAGGCATTGGCGCCGTGGTTCGCCGCCTTGGATTCCTGCTCGAACTCTATGAGTTGGGAAGCGCCGACACACTCAATGGCTTGCGCACCCAACTGAGCAACACCTACCAACGCCTCGACCCAATACTGCCTGCGGACGGCCCATTCCTGTCACGGTGGCGAATTCAGTTGAACGTGTCGCCGGAAGAACTCCAAGCCGTCCGGTTCGCTTGATGATTCCACAGCGCCACATTTCGCTGATTGCGAACGGAATCGCAACCGCCACCGGTCGAAGAATACCCGAGGCGGTCATCGAGCGAGACTACGTCCTGGCGTGGTTTCTCACCTGCCTAGGCAATCATGCCCTGCGAGATTTCTTGGTGTTCAAAGGCGGAACCGCCTTGCGGCGGTGTTGGATAGCCGACTACCGCTTCTCTGAGGACATGGACTTCACTGTGATCCAGCCCATCGAGCCTCCAAGCATTCTGGCTGCGTTCGCTGACATATGCCAAACGGTCGAGTCCGCTAGCGGAGTGCGGCTCCAGTTCGATCGCGAAGCCCCCCGGCAAGGACGCAACAGCTTCACCTTTTATCTGCGCTACCAAGGGCCATTGCCCGCTCAAAACGATGTTAAGGTCGATGTCACGCTCAAAGAGAAAATCTGTTTTCCGTTAGTCGACCGGCCGATCCTTCGTCAATACGACAGGTTCGACGATCTGCCGGAAGGTCCAACCGTCAAGTCGTACAGCCTTGAGGAAATTGTCGTGGAGAAGATCGCGGCGGTGAGCGACCGAGCCAGAAACGAGCCGCGGGACTTGTACGACCTTTGGTATCTGCTCGATCACCATAACTTCTGGCTCCCAGGAATGATTCCGGAGTTGGAACTGAAACTGGCCTTCCGGGGACGCTCAACAACAGATGTCTGGCAAGGCGTCGCCTTGAAGGAAGATCGCTTGCGGCGCTTGTGGGAACCTCGTCTGTCAAGGCAATTGAGCGAACTACCGTCATTTGAACGTGCGTTTAGAGAAGTCTCGCGGCAATTGCGGGAGGCGAAACTGAACCATAGGCGTTCGGATTGAGTTTCCTCCAATTGCCTACTGCACCGTCTTCAGCAGATTGCCCACCACCCTTTCCAAGTGCATGAGCGAGTTGCATTCCTCAACTTGGTGGCAGTAGGCGCTGTAGCGGCGCATTTCCGCATCGCCCACCGTCCAGGCGTTGCGCGCCTCCGGGTTGAGCCAGATGATCCGCTTGGCGCGGTCGTACATCTCCTTGAGGATTTCGGCGCGGGGGTCGCCGTAGTTGTTGCGGGCATCGCCCAGGATGATGATGGTGGTGCGGTTGTCCACGTCGTCCAGGCAGTTGCGCTTGAAGTCCTCGAAGGCTTGGCCGTAGTCGGTGGAGCCGCCGCCGTAGTCGCGCAGGGTCTTGACAATGGCGTCCTCGATGGAATTGCGGTCAAACAGGTCGGTCACCTCCGCGAGGTCCGAGGAGAAGGCGAAGGAGCGCACCTTGGGCATCACCTCCTCCAGGCTGTAGAGGAACATCAGCATGAATCGGGCGTAGTTGGCCACTGACCCGGACACGTCGCAGATGGCGAACACCTTGGGCCGGTCAATCTTCACCGATTTCCAGCGCAGGTCGAAGATGGCGCCGTCGTAGGCCATGTTGTGGCGCAGGGTGCGGGGCACGTTCAGTTGGCCCTTCTTGAACACCTTCTTGCGCCTGGAGTGCATGGTCGCCAAGCGCTTGGCCATCTTGTACACGATCTCCTGGATGAGGCGGAAGCTGCGGTGCTCGACGTTGGAGAGCTTCACCTTGCGCAGCAGCTCCTCGCGCAGGCGCTTGCCGGAGGCGTCGGCGTGCAGCAGGAACTGGCGCTCGACGTAGTCGCGCACCTGGCCACGCAGCCAATCCCGCCGCCGCCGCAACTCCTGGCCAAGGCGCCGCACCGGAACGGCGGGATCCTCCCGCGCGCCGACGATCTCCCGGTTGAGTTCCAGCAAGCCCATCTGGTCCATGATGCGCCGGGTGTAGAGGCCCTTCTGGGTGAAGACCTGGATCTCGCGCACATCGACCGCTTCGCCCGCTTGGGACATGGCCATGGACAGCTCCACCTTGGAGTCCTGCATCAACAAGGCGCCCAAGGCCGAGGTCGGCGCGCTCATCTCGCCGGGGCCGAGGTCGGGCTCCTCCTCTTCGGCGTAGAGGGCATTGCGAGCCTTGCGCTTGCCCTTGCCCCGGCGCTGGTCGCCGCCCGTTGGAGTGGTTTCGCCACGGTCGCCGCCGGCGCCCCCCTCCCCTTCGCCTTGGCCATCGGCGCCGGAGTCGTCGGCCGTTCGGCCTTCCGCATCCGCCTGCTCGCTGCCACGGACGTCTTCAAAGGAGAAGAACTGGTCGAAACAGGCGTCGAAGGTCTCCTTTTCATCGAAGGTCTTGGGCAGCACCAGCGACAGGGAGCGCTTGAGGAAGGCGCGGTCCCGGTAGCCCACCAACTCCACGGCGTTAAAGGCGTCGAGGGTCTCGGCGGTGGAGATGCGCACCTCGGAATTGCGCAGGGCGCGAATGAAGTTGGCGAGGGTGCGGTCCACGGCTTCTCAACGGGGGTCAGTGCTTGACCACCTTGCTGGTGAGGGCAGCCACTTCACCCTGGACGTTTTCAATGTCCTCCTGGAACTTAAGCACCACGTTCAAGGTCTCCCGCACCAAGTCCGGGTCCAGGGTCTCGGCGTGCAGCAGCACCAGGGTGCGGGCCCAGTCGATGGTCTCCGAGATGGCGGGCACCTTCTTCAGGTCGAGGTCGCGCAGTTCCTGGATGAACGCCACCAACTGCCGGCGCAGCTCCGGCGGAATCTCCGGCACCCGGGCGTTGATGATGCGCTGCTCGAGCTCGACGTCCGGGAAGGGAATGTAGAGATGCAGGCAGCGGCGCTTCAGGGCGTCGGAGATCTCCCGGGTGTTGTTGCTGGTCAGAAACACCATCGGCGGCTCCCGGGTCGCCTTGACGGTGCCGATTTCCGGGATGGACACCTGGAAGTCGGAGAGGATCTCCAGCAGCAGCGACTCGAATTCGTGGTCCGACTTGTCCACCTCGTCGATCAGCAGCACGCAGCCCTCCTCCTCCCGTAGCGCCTTGAGCAGCGGGCGCGGCTCCATGAACTCCTCGGAGAAGAAGATGTCGCCGAACTCGTGCAGCCGGGTGACCGATTCGGCGAAGCCCCGGGCGCCCTGGAGCACTTCGTCAAGGGTCTCCTTGAGCACCTGGGTGTAGAGCAACTGCTTGCCGTACTTCCATTCGTAGATGGCTTTGGCCTCATCTAGGCCCTCGTAGCACTGCAAGCGAATCAGCGGCAACTCGAACATATCCGCCGTGGTCTTGGCCAGCTCGGTTTTCCCCACCCCCGGCGGGCCTTCGATCAAAACGGGCTTGCGCAACTGGTAGGCCAAGTACACCGCCGTGGCGATCTGGCTGCTGCAGATGTAGCGGTGGTCCTCCAAGTGGCTGCGGACCGCGTCCGCCGACTGGGCCATGTCTTCGATTGCCGCCAAGGGCTGCGCCTCCAAGTGCAACTGCCCGCCTGCAAGCCGGGCAAAGGCAGGGATTATCGCGTTATGGGTGGGGCAAGGAAAGGGGCGCAGCCTTGTCGAGCGAGTTACCATGCCGCCGCTCGCTTGATCATCGGCATCGTCAAGCGGTTTCTTCACTGTGAGCCGTTAGTCCAATCAGGACATGCAATGACCCAACCGCACTACCACGGCCATCGTCGCCGCCTACGCCAGCGCTTCCTGCA
>JAPPIX010000152.1 GCA_028820495.1 Gammaproteobacteria bacterium | reverse complement strand
TGGCCGCGATGATCCACCGCTGGGCGCCCAAGGCGGAAATCCTCTACGTCGATACAGTCTTCCGAGCACCGGTGATCGTGGACCAGCCCTGCCACATCAACGGCGTGGTCACCGACCTCGACGAGGCCACCGGCGAAGTGGAAATCGACCTGACGGTGACCAATGACGCTGGTGAGACGCGGGTGTTTGGTACCGCGCGGGCTCGGTTGCCGAGTTGAGGCGATTGAGGAAGGAATCGTCAGCAGGCAGGAAACACGAGGGGACACTCCCTGCACGAAACAGGCGGACACGCTTCAATCAAACCTTGCTTTGTTCAGCTTCCAGTACAGTTCCGTTCCCTTTAGGGCCACATGCCTTTCAGCAAGATCCCAAGGCGTTTGTCCGTCTCCATCACTCAAGCTCGCGTCAGCACCCCGTCAAGTAGAGCCTCCACGACGAGAAGGTTCAGGACATTTTGCTGCAATACTGCGATCAGCGGCGTTCTTCCTGCCTTGTCGCGGGCATTTGGGTCCGCACCGGCGTCAAGCAATCGACGAACGACGGCCTCATTGCTGTCTCCGATGGACGGCGCTACTGCACTGAATAGCGCTGTCCGCCCCTGTGAATTTCGTGCATTGGGATCCGCGCCGCCGCTCAGCAGCGCGTCAATCACTCCCGTGTCACCGCTGCTATCAGCCACAAAATGTAGTGGCGTGTCCCCTGCCATGTGAAAGTACATAAATGTCGTGTTCCTTGCGTTCGGGTTGGCACCGCGAGCAAGAAGCAAGTTGGTCAACTCCACACTTGGGCGGGTCGCAGCAGAAAGAAGTGGGGTTCCAGTATCAGGATCCGCACCACGATCCAACAGCATGGTGGTGGCTTCAAGGAGGCCAAAACTCACCGCACTGCCCAAAGCAGTGCCGCCACCCTCGTTCCGCGCATTCAGGTCCGCACCCGCATCCAGAAGTTGATCGACGACCGCAAGCTCGATGTCATTGGAAAAGAGACCTGCCATCGCATTGAAGAGCGGTGTCTCTCCCATCACGTCCCGAGAATTGGGGTCCGCACCACCATCCAGCAGTGCCGCGATCACCGAGGGATTACGCGCATGGCCCGACGCCACATGCAAAGCCGTACTGCGGCCATTGATCATCTCCCAGCCTCCATCGAGCGTCACGAGGCTCGGAGCATCCATCAGCGAGCGTTCGTTTGGGAAGTGAATCTCACCGTTCCAATCGTTGGCCAGGACGGAGTCCACATCAGCCCCGACCTCCAGCAACGCTCCTACAATCTCTGGATTCGGGTTGCCCATAGCGGCTGCATGAAGTGGGGTCCAACCTATTGTCGTTCTTGCGGTCGGGTCCGCGCCTCCTGCTACAAGCGTCTCCACCACTTCCGGATTACGGTTCGCGAACGCGGCACAGTGTAATGGCGTCCTCCCGTTCCCAAATCGAGCATGAGGATCCGCTCCCGCTTCAAGCAAAGCCCCTATTACATCAACACGCTCATTGGCTAGGGCAGCAATGTGTAAAGCCGTCCAACCGCTTGGCGTCTCTGCGCCGAGTTCGTGTCTCTGAACGAGCAGATCGGCCAAGGCGCTCCGGTCCGTGCTCAGTAACGCCGTGGTGTGGAGTTTGCTCCAGCCGTGATCGTGCAGTTCCTCGACATTACCTCCGTCTTCCACCAGCAGGCGAGCGACCAAAACAGCGTCCGCATGGTACCCGAGAGGGCCCCACATATTCCGCCAACCCTTGAAAGTTCGCACTACGGCTCCCAATGGGGTTCGACCGAAGTCATCCAAAATGCCGGGCTTGGCACCATAATCGAGCAGCGTGGAAACCCCTTTGACGTTGCCTCTCTCGGCCGCGAGGTGCAGTGCCGTGACGCCATCGAGCCCTACATAGCGAAGGTTCGGATCCGCTCCTCCTTTGAGCAGCACATTGATCTCGTCCGCATCAGACCTCCAGAACGCAGCAGCGAGGAGAGCCGAAGCACCTTCAGGTGTGCGAGCGTTAGGGTCAGCGCCCGCATTCATCAGAATGGCCAGCGTCTCCGAGTCCTTGCTCTCCTTGGCGGCCCGCATCAATACGGTTTCCCCGTTAGGTAGAAGCGCGTCAACGTCAGCACCCGCATCCAAGCACTCTCTAACGGCACTCGCCGTAGCAGTGGCAAAGAAATCAGAATCCATGGGGCCGGTCGAAGTCGTACTCCATCCTTCACAATTCTGAGGATCGCCCCATCGGACCAATCTGGCCTCTGGTTTCGTGTTCCAATCTACGAACGAGCTCCCGCGCACAACCCAAAAGACGATACCGAGCACCACAATGGACGCAAGCATCGCGACCACTGACCGCCGACGCAACCTCACTTTTCCAACCGTTCGCTGATCCTTCTCACGTACCCTCGGCGCCCCAGCAGTCCGCAGCGCCCATTGCTTTTCCTCGTCGCTGTCGAATATGCAGTCCTCAAGGCCAGAAGCCCCTTCGAAGCTGCACTGCTCCAAGTGTATCGCTTCCCGGAAGTCAGCGTTACGAAACACCACATCCTCAAACGAAACTCCGGCAAGGTCAGCCATCTGGAATGGTGGGGTATGCGTCGGGATCCAGACCGGCTCGCCCTCGTTCGTCTTGTCCCACTGGCCAATCTCTACTGGAGGCGCTGCTGTCCATTCGATTAGCGCACCCTTGAAGACCGCCCCACGGAGATCCGCCTCAACGAATCGGCAGTCCCGAAGTTGCACGTGATGAGGCGGTCCCTTCCAAAGACCAGCGAAGGGGTTGAACGGTGAAAACACAACGTTGCTACAATTCACAAACGAAAAGTCAACATCCTCCAGAACAGTCCTATCGCGACTGCCCAAGCCCCCCGAGCCAGCGTAGAACTTAGTGCCAGCAACGCTGGTAATGTCGTTGTGGCGAAAGGCGAAGCCCCGAATCTCCATCCCCACGAAGTCTATCGACGTCCGTCCGAGTCGGTTCATCCGTCGAACGGCTCCCGCAATTCGGTAACGGGCTTCCTCGGAATCCCACTTCTTGAAGTCGTCGATCAACTCCTGCTGATTCTGGATTTGTCGCTTACGCTCCCTCCGACCGACAATCAAACCAATGATGATTCCGATAACGACTAAGTCCAAGAGCGCACCGGTCCCCTCTATGTAAACCCCCTTCCAGAAGTCGTCCCATGCACCGTACCAGCGGCCCACAATCCACATCACCGCAAACCCTATCGCTGCCACGGTCGCCACGAACCGAACCTGGGGGTCGACCCAATCCTCCAGCCACCGCGATCCGCTGCCCGCCCACCTTCGGACGCGCACTTTCCAATTCCTTAGCATGCCCTTCATCCCACCACTGCTGCTTTCCCCTTTCCCCCACATCGGCCCGTTAGATGTAGTTCGAATTCTCGGGGTCAATCTATCTGTCAACCAACCAGCCGGGAAGGTGAGGCGTTACTTCACGCAACACCGAATTCGTTCAAACACGGCAGCCGAATGGCACGTCATGCACCGCCTTGGATATACGGCTAGAAGGTTGCAGGTGTCTATGTGCACGAAACGAATGTCGCGCCCAAGTCACGCCGCGGCAGCGAGTCGGGACAGCAACTCGGCCCCCTCGTCGCAGTCAATGATCCATCCCGCCGCTTCCGCAAGCCGTTCAGGCTGATCCACTTCCTGCAGCCGTTTAGCGAACTGTTGAGCAGTTGCCGTGTCGAACTTCCGTTCAGCCATAGCGACAAGCAGTGTGCGCTGCTCCGCGAGACCTTTCTGGCGTCCTTCTTGAAGGCCGGCCTCGCGTCCCTGCCGGTGTGCCCAACGCCGGTGACCGCCTAGCTGCGGGTCATCGTCTGGGCCGGTCCCCTCGCGCCTGCCCAGCACGCGGCCCAACCGCGCCAAGTCTTTGAGCGTCGTTAGCGACATCTGCTCCTCGTTCAGCGCCCTGTGGATCGACGACGCCTTCCAGCCTGGGAAGGCCCGGCTCGTGGCCGCCACCTCGTATCGGCCCTGTTCAAGCAAGTAAATCGTCAAGCCGCGGCGAACGTCCTTGGGCCGGCTCCTTGACGAGACATCCGGCGTCTCAACCCACACCTCCGGGAAGCCCCAGAATTCGTAGATGCCCAGCTTAGTCCGCCGCACATCCGTGGTGTGGTCCACTTCCAGCACAACGTCCGGCAGCGGGTCCGAGCCAATGACGACGGCATCGGCATCCGTTGTGCTGCGGAACGGCCGCGGATCCAAGTAGATGGTCTGATCCGCGCACATCACCTTGCTTGGGCGTCCCCGCACGTCGCGCACCATCAGGAAGGCGTGGCCGTAGCAGCGCACGCGGGAGCCCCGCTCCTGGGACAGGCGGCTCAGCAGTTCCGCCAGCACGTTGCAGGGCGACTCGTGGGCGAATCCAGCACCGTCGCGCAGCACCCAAGCGGTCTTGAGGCCAGCGTCCCAGTATTCGATGCGCCCGTCGTAGCGCGCAAGCTGGCGCCAAGTCATGCGGACCGGGTCGCAGTTTGGAAAATCCAATGCCGGCTCCCCGACTGCGGAGACCGGCGGGGAATCGGGGGTTGAGGGGGGCCGGGGAGCGTCGGCCATGGGAATGCCTGAATGCAGTTGCTGGAGCTACCATCGTACTCCCGGCGTTTGATGAAGCAAAGCCAGGCTGGGACACCAAGCCCGGATTCCTCACTCAGCGCTTGGAAACCTGCCGCGATTTAGGGTGAGCGCGGGACGCCATCGAGCCGAAGGTGACCCCATCATACAGACCTGCGAGTTGGCCCATGCAGAGCGCTCACCACGCCCTAACCTCCGTGCATCGCAGTGGGGCTGGGATCAGTTTGACACTAACCCGGGTCGCATCTACATTGCGAGCCATGCGTCTGCGGAGAGTCGCCAAGCGGCTCGTCCTTCGGAGCCAAAGGCTCCAAGGCCCAGACGCTTTTTATTGTTCCTACTAGCCCGGAACTGCCGTGTACCTGCGCTACCTTGACGAGTCCGGCACAACCGGTTTTCTGTCGCGCCGACCGGATGGGCGAAGTTGCCGTGGGCGTCCGTCACTTCAGCCCGCCCGGCTGCGACTGCGCCGTTTGTGAGGCTCACGAGCCTTGACAGGTCATTGAGATAGTTATAGTCCATTCGTCTGCCCAAAATAACGAAAAGTGATATATTGCCTGCGCTATGTGTGCATCCAGCGCAACCAATGGGCGGGATTTGGTGGTGGAACTCGCCGCACACGGGCAATACCACTTCACATCATCGGAGTTCCGCTCAGCACTCGGCGTGTCGGCCGCAGCCGCGAACCAGTCGCTTTGGCGGCTGAAGAGACGCGGCGAAATCGCCAGCCCAAGCCGTGGATTCTATGTGGTTGTACCCCCGGAGTATCGGGCGCTTGGCTGCCTGCCAGCGGACCAGTTCATTCCAGCACTCATGGATCACCGCGGGACTTCCTACTATGCGGGGCTCCTGTCTGCGGCGCAGTACCACGGCGCCGCGCACCACCGACCGCAGGTTTTCCAAGTCATGGTGGAGAGAAGCCGGTCCCCGACCCGCTGCGGGATGGTGCAAGTGGAGTACATATCGCGAACCGGGCTAGCTACAGTGCCATTGTGTACCTTCGACAATCCACGTGGAACCATTTTTGCTTCCTGTGTTGAAGCGACGGCCATCGACTTGGTCGGCTACATGGGCCGCGCCGGCGGCATCGACCGGGTGGCGGGGATGCTCTTAGAACTGTCGGACCAGATCGATCCGGACCTGCTAGCCCAAGCGGCGAACTCCGCATCGGTGAGGTGGGCGCAGCGGGCGGGATACCTGCTTGAGTTCGTGGGCGCGGGCGACAGGTGCGCACCGCTCAGGAAACACGTGCAGGAGTGCGCTAGGAACTACACTAGACTGGTGCCATCCGCAACCGCGAACGGCGCGGCGCGGTCGCGAGACTGGCGGTTGATGGTCAATGCTACGGTCAAGGCAGAAGCGTGATCCCCCGAGACTACGTCACCGCATGGCGGGCGAACGCGCCTTGGATTGAGGACGCTCAGGTTGAGCAAGATCTAGTCATCAGCCGAGCACTCGTCGAGATGTTTTCAAATCCAGTGCTGGCCCGATCCCTAGCCTTTCGCGGGGGAACGGCGCTGTACAAGCTGTACCTGACGCCCGCGGCACGCTACTCGGAAGACATTGATTTGATCCAAGTCAAGGCTGCCCCAGCGGGCCCGGTGATGGATGCCATCCAATCGACGCTCAACCCATGGCTAGGAAGGCCAAGTTGGAAGCAAACCCAAGGCCGCGTGACGTTTCGCTACAGCTTTGAATCGAGCGGCACCCCGCCTGTGAAGCTGCGGTTGAAAATTGAAATCAACACCCGCGAACACCTGTCTCTGCTCGGCTACAAGACGTGTCCGTTCAGCGTGCGGTCTCGCTGGTTCGAGCGAGCTGCAGACATCCTCACCTTCGATCTAGACGAATTGCTGGCGACGAAGCTACGCGCACTGTACCAGCGCCGCAAGGGGCGCGACCTGTTCGATCTGGCAACAGCCGTTCGGGATGAACGAAGCAATCCAGAGCGCATCGTACGCACGTTTCGTTCCTACTTGGAGCGGGAAGGCCACCCAGTTACCCGTGCGATGTTCGAGAGGAACCTCGACGGCAAGCTTCGTGACTCCAACTTCACGTCAGACATGAGTGGTTTGCTTGCCACGGGGCGCAAGTGGCATGCCATCCCAGCGGCTGGAGTGGTCACGGAGACGCTGCTCTCGCTGCTTCCCGGCGATGAGTGGCGAGGGCCGAAGCTTGGCGCGGAGCATTCTGTATAGAACTCAAACCGAGCCATTGCCCACCGTAGACGAATGGCTCGAGAGGCTTCTTATGGCGGACGCGGCGCTGTGCTAACGTTCCCACTGCCCGCCAAGGAGCCCACCATGCCGCCAGCCGATTCACAGCCCGTCCACCCAGCGCGGCGTCGCGCCCCCCCTGTCCCGCAACCGCGCCACGTCCCCGTGCCGGTCAAGTACCCGGAGTCGGACGGCAAGCCGATGGCCGAGTCCACCATCCACCTTCGGGTGGCTATTGATGTCATTACGCCGCTTCAGAACCACTACCGGGGGCGTTTGGACGCCTTCGTGGGCGCAAACCTGATGATGTACTACGAGGAGGGCAATCCGAGAAGGTCGGTGTCGCCCGACCTCTTCGTGACCTTGGGAGTGCCGAGCGAGCCGCCGCGACCGACATGGAAGGTATGGGAGGAGAGCAAGCTGGCAGACTTCGTGCTGGAGGTGACGTCGAAGTCGACGCAGCGGAACGATGAGGGCCCGAAGAAGCGCCTGTACCAGCAGTTGGAGGTTTCGGAATACTGGCAGTTTGACCCAACAGGGGACTACTTGAACCCCAAGCTCAAGGGTCAGCGGCTGGGGTCAGACGGGCAGTACGCCCAGATCGCCCTTGAGGAGTTCCAGGAGGGGTTGCGGGGCAAGTCGGCGGTGCTTGGCCTGGAACTGCGGCTGGAGGATGACCGGCTTCGCTTCTTCGACCCCGAGGCCAGCGATTACTTGCTGACTTCCGCGGAGCAGAGTGCCGCCATTAGGAAGAAGAGCGCGGCAATAGAAGAACTAGACCGCGCCCACCTTGCCGCCGAGCAGCGGATCACGGAGCTTGAGCGGCGTCTGGCCGATCTCTCGCCCGACTGATTCTCTTCCCGGCCATAGCAAGGTGGTCAGCAGTTCATCACTCGCCTATATGCACTGACGCATAGTGAACGGCGCTCTGAACGTGCGCCGTTGGGAGGGCATCTTGCCCTGACGAAAAGGGCGTTCCAACAGCCCAATCGAGGGCGGGACGCCCTCGCTCCGGGGGGTGACGCAGGGTTCGGGGGGTGACGCCGGGTTCGGGCGTGGAACCTCGCACCGGACCAAGGGATGCGCTTGGAGGTAGCCTGTCTAGGCGGGCTCGAACAGCGGCACGCAAAGTGCCTCGTGCTCCTCCCACCGAACCTTTACGCGCATCCCGATCCGGACGCTTGCAGGGTCTTCAACGCCGACCACGTTCGACACGAGGCGCGGGCCTTCGTCGAGGTCGATCCAGGCAACGGCGT
>JAPPIX010000111.1:7564-8064 GCA_028820495.1 Gammaproteobacteria bacterium | reverse complement strand
CGTCCGCTCGTCCAGCAGCGGGCCCAGGACGGCGTACTTGCCCCGCAGCGATTCCTTCTCCGTCGCCATGGCGGCGAGCATAGCAGAACGAACTCATTTCGGACAGTTTACTTTGGCGAGATTCCTAAGCCCCTCCGTCCTCACGCTGACCTGCCTGGATCCATGGCGGCAATGCCAAGTCCTGGCCGAATGCCGGGACAAAGACGGCGCCGCCCACCAAGGCCTCCTCCCAGCCATCAGCGCCGGCGCAACAGCCGTCCACTCCGCCAGCACCTTGGCCAACAACCTAACCCCCACCGGATTCCTAACCGCCACCACCGAAAACCCCGGCCACTGCCAGCTCCACGGCACCCAACAACTGTCAGTCCTGCATTAGACGGACTGACCCTTACCCCAAGCCAGATCCCGAGCTACGGCTAGGCTAATCCCAAGCTCCAAATCGAGGGCGGGCCCCCCAAGCACCGGGGGCAATACCAATTGCAAAATAATAGGATCGACGG
>JAPPIX010000111.1:0-7554 GCA_028820495.1 Gammaproteobacteria bacterium | reverse complement strand
GTTTTGTATAATCCAACCCACAAATTGTGGGGGGGCCGCCCGGCGCTCGGGGGGCTCTCGCTGGGGAATGCTCTTGGGCGCTTGGGGGCCCCGCCCTCGATTCAGATTAAGGCAATGGCCTGGAACAGGTGGAGGTGCCTTGAGTAGGCCAATAGCCCTAACAGCAAAGCGCCAATCTCTCACGAGCCTTTCAGCCATGTCGCCCAGCCGAATTCCGGTTCCAAGCGCCCCTCTGGGTTAAAATGATCCCCGCGACGCACCCAAACCCAACTCTTTACCAGCAGTCACGGGAAACGGCAGATCATGGAGACCAAGCACTCAACCAACCCGCCCAACAAACACATCTCCGAGCTCAGCGAACGTATCGCCCGCGTCGAGATCAAGATGGACATCGCCGCCACCCACAAGGACCTTGCCGCCGTGTGCACCGAGATTGCCGACTTGAAATGGTGATCTGCCGAACCCTATGGAAGCGAGCATGAATAATTCAGACCCAATTGAATTGCTGGCAACTGCGATCAAGGAAGAGCGGTCGTTCGTGTTGTTTGCCGGTCAGCACTTTGACCCCGCCCACGAAGCGGTGCTCAGCGCTTTTCGGGCGCACCTAAAGTGTTCTGATAGTGATCCCGGGTGGAGATCGGTTCTTGATGGCGGTGTTCGCCCATCCGATATGCAGTGGCTGTCTGAGCGATTTGATCGGAGTGTGCCCTCCGATGCCATCACTCCGCTTTTCGAATTCGCTTGGAGCGCAGTGTTCACGTCTTCATTGGACCCTCAGTTCCTGCGCCGTTTTGAAACCAGAGGACGTCAGCCGGAGGCCGTACTGTCTCACGACGCTCACCCAGCGGTGCCGCGAAGCCGTTCGCGGCCACCAATCCACTATCTATTGGGGAAGTCGGACGAAACGGCTGAGGATGTTCGCCCGCCAAGGAATTTGGTTGAACTGCTGCGCCGAGTTCAGTTGCAAGCGGTAGCGCTGGCTAACCGTATCGCGGAGACAGCCACGCCACTTGGCATTGTGGTGATTGCAGGGTACGTACCCGCAGAAGACTGGTTGTCCCCTGAGACGCTTCTGGCGCCCTTGTCAGACGACGGGCAGCCCAAGGTCATTTGGTTTGGGCACTCTGGAGAGACCGATTCCCCGCTCGCGCAGGATATGGTCGGCAAGGGATCGCTTCTCACTTCCAAGGCGACCCTCGCAAGCGCTGTGAAGGAGCTTGAAATCCGCGGCTTGTTCGACGCGGAGATTTCAGTTGGGCCTGACGAACCGGGCATGGTGTCGCTGGAGGATGGCAGATCCCTCGACATTGGTCCGGCGTTGCGTATGCGGGTGGAGGCATCGGCAGCTATCGTTGACGATGGTTGGACCGAAAATCCCGAACCACTTACGGATGCAGAGTCCTATGAGTCATTTCGCCGATTCCACGGCAACCGCGGTGGCTTCAGACACTTAGTGGAAGGAGTGGCCCGAGGATTCGCCGTGGAACGTGATTTTGAGCTGATTCTCTGGGATGCGGTCAAGGCGAAGTTGAAGCAGATCGGAAAGGCGGATGCAGAGGATGTTGTCTTTCTGCATGGCCAGTCAGGCACCGGCAAGAGCATCGCGTTGGCGAGGCTGACGCTAAGGATACGCAAGGAGATGCGCCTGCCCGTTATTGCGGCGCAGTACCGGATTCCGCACCATGCCGACATTGAGGCATTCTGCGAAGAGGCAGAACGGTTGGGCGCACCGGCCACCGTCTTGATATGTGGTTTCAATCAGTCCCCGCAACGCTATGACGGGCTAGCGGCGGCACTACGGAGCCGTGGCCGCCGACTGCTAATCGTGGGTGCTTGTTACCGTGTGGAAACTCATGATCGCGATGGAAGCCATCGTTTTGTCGCTGCGCCGGCCACCGTTTCGGAATCGGAGCGGTCTGCATTTGAGAAGCTTCGGTTTGGCGTACTGCCAACGAGTAGAAGGAACGAGAGGTTAACTGCCGAACATACCTTCGCCATGTTCTACCGTCGATTGCCAGCGGCCAGAGAGGGGCTTGCCGCGGGGGTGTCTTCCGAAGCGAGAGTGGCCGAAGAGCGCCTGCGCTATCGGGCTCAACGTATGCCACGCCCATCCAAGGAGCTCCCGCCGATAGCTCAGCAACTTATCGACTTGGGTATCGCAAGATCGCAATCAAGCTGGTTCGGATCGGATGAAAAGCTTGCTGCCCTGCATTCAGACGAGGCCGGACGGTTGATCGACTATGTGATGGTGACAGGTCGGATTGACTGTCCAATCCCGGTCAATCTTCTCTTTCGTGTGCTTAACCAAGAAGCTGGTGTCCAATTCAGAGAGATTGTGCATCTGTTTGAAGATATCGATCTATTTCGGTGGCAGAAAAATGAGGAAGGGTCGGACTATCTGATTTCACCGCGGCTTCAACTGGAAGCCGATCTCATTTGCAGGCGTAGGCTATCCGGTGCCCAAGAGGTGGGGCGGCTGTTGGACTTGATTGGCCGGGTTAGGGTTGGTTCTGGTAACCGCTTTGACCTCGAAGGCCGGGCGGAGAAGTCGTTTTTGATCGATCTGCTTTTTAAAGTGGATCGGGACGGGCCCCGTCGGGAAGCGTACCGAGAGGGTTGGGCACGATTCGCGGATGCGCTCAAGGGGTTGCGCCGAGCGAGTGAAGCCCTTGACCTCGATCTCATTCTGCGCGAGAGCGTGTTCAGACGTCGGGCTGCTGCTCAGCTTCGGGGCTCCGGCGTTGCTGGAGCCAAACAAAAGCGCGTGGCTATGCTCGACGAGGCTCGTGACGCTGTTGACAAGGCGCTGGACCAAGTAGCGGGCCAGCAACTGATCATATCCCAGAGAACCAAACGGCGGCTATTTGGTGAGCGCTCAGCCATATACGGCTACTTGGCCGTTGAATGTGCCCTCGATAAGTCGGAAACAGCGTACTGGTCGGACTATCTGGCGGCTAGGGCGGCTGGCGAGAAAGCCATCGGGATCGGTGGAGACTACCATCCAATTGATATCGCTCTCTGGACTGCAGGTGATGTGCTTGAGGCACGCAAGGAGGACCTTTCCGTTAAGCAAAGGGGCGAACTGCTGGCTGACTTGTACTCAACTATCGACATGGCAGATGATGTTCTTCAGGTCAGCCGCCGATCCAAAAAGACGACTCGAAAATCACTAGATTTGCGTTTGTTAGGTGAAGGATCAGCGGCAGGGCAGCGGAGCCGCTACCTAGGTCGGCTCCACGAGGTTGCGGCGATCATGGGTAACGCGGAGCTGGAGAGTGAGGCGTTTACCGAATTGGATCGTGTCGCACCGGAGGCTGCGACCTTTTTGCAGGCGAGGCGCCTAGCGGAGCCGTTCTATGAGGCTGAGCAACCGCTTAGCCTGCGAGTCCGCGAAGCGGCGAAAGACGCGGCTGACTACATCGCAACAAGAACCGAAGAGGGAGTACCCTTGGATGATCGGTGTAGACGACTCTTCCTCAGTCTACGTTGGGCTCATGCGACCGGAGACCGCTTGCTTTTTGCGCAACGAGGCCGAACGCCTATGCAAAGGGATACTGTCCAAGAGCTTCGGAACGTTGTAAGCGACCTCAATTGTCAGGCCGAAATGCACGCCCGCAATCGCGAGCGCTTTCTTGAAGCGGTGCTTTGCTGGATTTTAGGTGACATGAGCGAGGCGTATGGGATTTGGCGGTCACTGTCTCAGGAAACGCAATATGAGGATCGCTCGCGAGTTGTCCGTTGGCTCATTGCGTCGAATGAGGACGGCAATCCCCGAGAATTCCGGGGACGAGTGGAAAGGAAGGGGGAAAGCGATTGGCGTGTCCGAGTGGAAGAGCCAGCCTCTTTGATCGCGATACGAGCGCACGATTTTCCCGGTGAAGACCTGGCGCATGGTCGGACTGTGCGCGGATTCGGCATTGCCTTCAACTACATCGGCCCCATCGCCGACCCGCTGTCGCGTGGCGTGCGAAGACGATGAATGGCTCTGATGAATTGGGCGATCTGTATAGGAAATTGCGGCGCCGCGTTTCCGTTTATTCGCCAAATAGCTGTGTGGAAGTTTCGCTGAAGTTGCCGATCGGCCTTGAAGATGAGCTCGCTTTCCATCTCCTAGTGAATTGGGCATACGTACTTCTGCACGAGGCCGCAAGGATTCCGCTCGCGTTTCTTACGCAGTTGCCTCCACTCAGAGCGGACAACTCGTTTCGGCGGGAAGTGTCACGTCTTCGGAACTACTTGGTGCATAACTTGGATGTCCGCAAAACCAGGGACCGAAAGACAAGGGACTTTGTCCAACGATGGTTCAAGGATGCGTGCGGTTATGGCACCATTAGCAGCGCTGTGCATTACGGCGACTGCTGTTCACGGTTGGCGCACAAGCTTCGGGAGTTTCTTAAGGGTGCGATTGACGCCTGCGACTTGCTTGACGACCCGGAGGACGGCACCCGGCTTGTCGATGACCTCAAGGATCGTGTCGACCTCGCATGGAATGTGGAGCGGTTTGATCAGTTGGTGGTGAAGTGTGCAGCGCGGACGGGAAATCCTGGGATTGACTTGGTTGCTTTTCGCAACAGATACTTGGAGGGATGGCGGCAGACGCTAGCCTTGGCGAAAGAGTCTGATCGCGAGACAGTCGTTGAACAGCAGATTGAAGCCGACTTGGTTGCAGCAATTGGGTATTCGCTGCCTCACCATGTCCGGGAAGGCTTGGAGCGGGTTGCTGCAAGCCCTGACGCGGTTGCCGCCAGCCTACTTTTGCTGCGCGATGCCCAACGCGTAGGCGGAATGAAGTTGCCAGAGATTTTGGATCACCTGAGTACCCTCCAGGGAGGTAGTGGACAGGGAACTCGCAGACCACCGAACTGAGAGCGCCACCTGAAGGAGGGCCACCTAAGAAGCCATCAGAATTAAGACCTTTGTCAGTGATCGCGATGCCGCTAGCAGGTGAATAGCGAGTAGTCGGCGTAGCCGTTGTCGGCCACCAGATGTACGCGTTTCGGTCATTGAACACCCAAGCGCAACCCGAACCGAAGGCGGCCTCGATATGGCAGCTTGACGGCGGCGGAGCCGTCATCGATGACGACGGCGATCTGGACTCCAGCCTGGGCGGCCAGATCACGTTGTCGGTGGGCGGCCCGTTCCAGGACGGCGACAGGGTGGTCTTGAACCTTGGCGAAACCGCGCGGTCGGTGGCGCCCGAGGGCGGGATGGCGACCACGTCGCTTGCGCTGGAGCCCAGAACCACGCCGGTCGTGTACGTTCCGGGCGGCACGGGCATTCTGAAGCCGAGCGCGTTCGCCTTGATGACCAAGTACGCCTTCAACAGCCTGGACAACAACAACGACCTGCCGATCATGGCCAGCGTCGGCCGGATCTCGTACGCCGGCATCGATGTCGAGGGCTACGCCTACGGCGTGGTCAGGGGCGGCGGCATCGAGAGCTCCGTGGTCCGCGTGACCTGCAACGCGCCGTCCGGCATGTGCCACGTCTTCGCGGACTGCATGGACCAGGCCGGCATGGGCTACTTCGGCGGCCCGGTGCCGATCCCGGCCGGGACGACCGGGGTGATTGACAGCGACGACATCGCGGCGGCGCTCGGCGGCGGCTGGGACTCCGGCCGGGGCGCGTGCGACATCTACTCGACGCACGACCTGTCGGTCCAGCACATGGTCCGCAGCGGCGACTCGCTGATCAACAACTCGACGGTGGTCGGCCGCGACCTCGACGAGAACGCCGACAGCATCGACGCCATCAAGATGGTCGTTGACAACATCTGCGCCTCGGTCGGCTCGGGCGACCCGGAGACCGTGGACGATGCTGAGGTGGACACCGTCTGCCTGCCGGTGGACGTGTCGCCGGCGCCGTAAGGCAGCACGCAGGCGCTCTGGTTGACGGGGGCGGGACTTTCAGGCCCCGCCCTTCGGATCCCATCGGCCCCGGACTCCCCCCGGAGTCCGGGGCCTTCCCTTTTTCAAATCAACCAAATTGCAGTCTGAATTGTCGAAGTCGGGCTACCAGCCGAAGCTCGACTTCATGATCATCGGCGCTCAGAAGTGCGGCACCACCGCGCTTTGGGAGTATCTTAGCGCCCATCCACAAGTAGGCATGCCCAAGCCAAAGGAGGTGCATCTTTTCAGTGCGCCGAGCTATTCGCCGAATTGGTCGCCAGCGGAAATTGATCACCGGTACGCGCCATGGTTCGCCCATTGCCCTGACGCCCAAAAGTTCGGGGAAGTGACCCCAGCCTACCTGTTCCTGCCGGACGTCGCGCCGGAGTTGAAGCGCTACAACCCGCGCCTCAAGCTGATCGTGTTGTTGCGTGATAGTGCGGAACGGACCCTATCCCACTACTATATGCAACGAGCTCGCGGGAAGGAGAGGTTGCCCATTAGCCTCGCGCTGTTGGCGGAGCCTTGGCGTCTGTGACGCTGCGGAAACCCTCGCGGGAGCCACTCTGCTTACAAGGCATACAGAATCCACAGCTACCGGGCTCGAAGCCTCTATAGCCGCCAGTTGCGCAATCTTTATCGGCACTTTCCCCGCGAACAGGTGTTGCTCATTAGCAACGTTGAATTGCGCCGTGACCACCGCCAAACATTGCGTCGAGTATTCGCCTTTCTTGGCGTAGAGCCCCTCGATATGGCCCCGATCATCGCACACACCGGAAACCCGCACGGTGAGCGTCACCACCCCATTGTGTCTAGGCTTTTGAAGTTGAGCTTCTGGGCGGAACGTTGGCGGTCGAAGGGTCTTTATCGGCTGTAGGGGCTGGCGGTGTTCTCGCAGGGGAAAACAATGTAGCGCGTCAATCAGGATGAGACGTCGCATCCTGATTGACGCGCCACACCTCTCACCTTTCCTCCATCTCGGTGACCAGAAAGCTCGACCAGAGAGGTTGCTCTTGATGGTTGGCCGCCTCTGATTCATCCGCAGTGTCGCAGGTGAACAGCGAGTAGTCGGTTTAAGTGCTTTAGTCCCTGTGCCGAGCCTATGTCCATCAGCCTTGCCAGGCCAAGGGCGTGAGCCGATGGCGCAGCCACGCCATCCCGGCCCCTACGCCGTCCGCCCGGTCAGCGACAAGGCCGACAACGTGCGCAACGACGGGCCGGAGGTGTTGGAATAGGGGAGGGCGCTAGTCCTCGGGGGCATCGCAAGCCATCGATTCCCTTCCCTGAATCAAATCGAGGGCAAGATGCCCTCGCTCCGAAGAGCTTGCCGATGCGAGGATGCCCCGGAGCGAGGGCGTCCCGCCCTCGATTCAGAATTGGGCGATAGCTTGGAACAGGTGGAGGCGCCTCGAGAGGGCCACTAACCCCAACCCCAAAGCGCCAATCTCTCACGAGCCTTTCAGCCATATCGCCCAGCCAAATTCCGGCTCCAACCGCCCCTCTGCGATAAAATGATTCTCACAACGTACCCACAGCCCAAGCGGAGCGGCGCATCATGGAACCCAAGGCTCAACAAAAACCAAACGTTCTTGTGGTGCTTCCTCAAGTCCGAGGTGGGTGAGTGGAAAGTGTGTGCATCGTGTGTCCAGCAGTGGCGCATCAACGA
>JAPPIX010000276.1 GCA_028820495.1 Gammaproteobacteria bacterium | reverse complement strand
GCCCGCTCCAACTCCCGGCAAGCTACCTCCGGATCCTGCATGGGCAGCGCCGCGGCGCCGAGCAATCGATCCGGATGCCTCGCCACCACCTCGGCCATGGCGTCGTTGTGGACGCGGCAAAAGCGCTCGGCGACGTCCGCCTCGATACCGTGGAACATGGTCAGCGGATTGGGTGAAAGCAGTTGCAGGTCGATGCCAAGCTGGTCCATCAGCGCCAAGCGCTTGTCCACGTCCATGAACACCGTGCCCCGGTAGGCCATGGGCTTCATCCGGTAAGCGCCAATGCGGAAGTACGGCACGCCGTCGCCATCCGCCGCCAGTTCCGGGCCGTAGCGTCCCGCCACGCCGAAGCCCTCCTCCAGCACAATGTGGGCGTGCAGGTCTATAACGCGGTTGGCCGCGCTCACAGTCTAGGCCCCTTGCTTACCGCGGTTCTAAGACTTGCCGCCGAAGAAAACGTCAGCTTCCCGGGGCTGCCCTGCCGCGTCGTAAACCGGTTCATCGTCGGTGACCCGGTACATTCGGTTCCAGTTGTTGACGATGCCGTACTTGCCCAGCACCGTCTTCATGTCCTCATAGTTCTGGTGCTTGAAATGCGCCGCCAAGGTCGGGGCGTCGTCCCACAGCTCATAGACCTGGATGCGGGTCGGCACGCAGGGGTCGGCGGCAAAGCAGTATGCTTGGCAGCCGGGCTCCTCATCCCGGGTGGCCTTTTGCACCGGCCCGGTTTCCAACACTGCTTGGTCGCGGTCGGCTTGGGTGGCAAAGTCGATCATGGCGGCAACAACGATCATGGGTTCTCCCGTTCTTCTTTCCTAGTGAACGCCATTAGTTAGGCGATTGTTCGTTCAAGCATACACTGCGGAAACGACGAAGTTCGGCATCAACGTCATCCCGCGATTGGTCCGACCGACTCTGTACGGCGGCTCAGCCGCCGCCAGCGCCAGCCGCCCGACGAGACATGATCAAGTCGTATGACGCCTTGATCTCGGCGGTGCGCTCCGTTGCCGCCCGCATCATGTCCTCGGGCAGCCCCTTGGAGATCAGCTTGTCCGGATGATGCTGGCTGATCAGGCGCCGGTAGGCACGCTTGATGTGGGCGTCGCTGTCCGTGGGAGAGACGCCGAGGGCTCGGTAGGCACCGTCGATATCGGCCCGACTTGGCGGCTGGTGCGGCGACTGCCCGCCACCGCTTCGGTACGCCCGTCCCGCCATGGCCGCCACCAGCGCTTCGACCTGTCGAAACGCGACCTCCGGGATGCGCAACCGCCGGGCAATCTCGTGCAGCACGCTGCGCTCGGCGGCACCGACCTCGCCGTCCGCCCAAGCCGCCGACATCTGGATTTGCAGGAAGACAAACTTCAACTGGGCTGCCCGCCCATAGGCCGCTTGGAAGGCATCCAGCGCATCGGCCAAGTCAAAGTCCGGCGCTTTTCCGGCTCTGAACATGGCCCGGGCCTCGACCCGGCGCGCTTCGCTGAGACGCAACTGGTCCATCACCAACTCAGCAGCGCGAATCTCCTCCGCCGACACCCGGCCGTCGGCCTTGCAGAGGTGACCCATGACCGCGAAGGTGGTGTTGAAAAAGGTCGTGTGGTCCCGAGCGCGGCCGAATCCGACGCCCCCGCCGGCAACCCGATTCGAGTCCACCAAGTGGCCAAGGACCAAGCCGATCAGCGCACCGATCGGCCCGCCAATCACGAAACCGAGGATGCCCCCAACGACCTTGCCGCTAATGCCCACGAGGCGCTCTCAAGCCCTCCGCTATGCGTTAGCTAGAGCCCGCCCGTGACGTACAGGCACTGGCCAGTGACCCAGCTCGCGGCCGGCGAAGCCATGAAAACGACGGCGTGGCCGATGTCCTCCGGGGCGCCAAGACGGCCCAGGGGGACGCCGATGAGCTTCTCGATCGGCTTGCCTTCGGGGAAGCTGGTGGACTGATTGAAGTTCTCGGTCGGAATCGGACCGGGCGCCACCGCGTTGACGCGAATCTTGGGGGCCAACTCCGCGGCCAAGGTCTGGGTGAGGCTGTTCACTGCCGCCTTGGAGGCACCGTAGGGGCCATTCTTGAGTTGCGGCCCCATGGCGGCTCGCGAGGAGATGTTGATGATGCTGCCTGATTCCATGGCCGCAGCCGCCCTCACCGCACCCATCCAGACCGCCTTGAGATTCAGGTCGAGCTGCGCATCCCAGCGATCCTCCGGGGTGCGGGTGAGATAGCGGGGGGTGGCATCCGGCAGCCCGCCCGCGTTGTTGACCCAGATGCTCAAGACCCCCAAATCCTGGGCCGCGGCAATGAGCGGCTCCAATTGTTCGCCCTCGGTTACGTCAGCCGGAACGACTTCAGCCCGCCGCCCTTTGGCGCGAACGGCGTCCGCGACCTGCTCAAGATCGGTCCGTGTGCGCGCACTGACCACTACGTCGGCGCCGGCCTCGGCCAAGCACAGGGCAATGCCCCGGCCAATGCCCTTGCCGGCCCCGGTGACCACGGCCACTTGGCCATCCAATCGAAATGCATTCATCAGTTCTTCCCCCAACGCTGTGACAGAGGGGCCTTTTACACTATATTGAGCGCCAATTCCTTGTTGACCACTGTTATTCTCTTGATCGTGGGAAAAGGTTGCCAAACAAACCAACTTCTGCGCCCGACGACCTCCCACCCATTGGTCTGAAGCATCGCCTCGTTGGTTTTCTGCCTTATTCCTGCTGCGCAATCGGAGGTTTGCCACATGACGCAACTGGCCAGTTACAACCTGATGGAGGATCGCACTCGGGAGTGCCCATTCCCCTACTTCAAGGCCATCCGGCGCGAGGCCCCGGTATACTTCATGCCGGAACTCGGCGCTTGGTACGTTTCGCGTTACGAGGATCTGCGTTACGTCAAGAAGCATCCGGAGCTGTTTTCCAACAACATCTACGAATACGGCGCCCGCCAAGGCACAAGCCGCGACATCGCCGAAAGCTACCGCAGCGAGCATGGCTGGGCCCGGGTCTCCACCCTGCAGCGCACCGACCCGCCAGTGCATTCAAGATACCGCAAGCTCATCAACCACGCTTTTACGGTGAAGCGCATCCGCGCCATGACGCCGTACGTGGAGACGGTGGTCAATGACCTCATAGACGCCTTCATAAACCAAGGGGAATGCGATTTCGTCCAGGACTTCGCCATTCCCCTCCCCTGCACGGTCATCGCCGACCAACTCGGTGTGCCCCGGGAGAAGATCTGGCAGCTCAAGGCCTGGTCCGACGCCATGCTGGCGCCCGGGGGCGGCTTCGTTGACGAGGATGAGGCCGTCGAATGCGGCAAGTTGGTGGTGGAAGCCCAGCGCTTCTTCGCCAGTGTCATCGAGGACCGGCGGCGCGAGCCTAGAGACGACATCATTTCCGATTTGGCCCACGCCCGGGTGGTCGATGAGCGCTGCGGTCCAAGCGAGGAGCGCGGCCTCGACATGCACGAGCTGCAAGATCTGCTCGACCAATTGCTCACCGGCGGCAACGAGACCACCACCAACGCCATAGGCTCGGCGCTGATGCTGCTGCTACAGCGTCCCGGCACCATGGAGCGGATGCGTGACGACCCCAAGCTGCTGCGCAACTTCATCGAGGAGTCGCTGCGCTTCGAGACGCCGGTGATTCACCTATGGCGAGCAGTCACCCAAGACACCGAACTCGGCGGCGTCCAACTGCCCAAGGGCGCGAGCTTGGCGTTGGGTTACGCTTCCGCCAATCGCGACGAGGCGGTGTTCGAGGATGGAGAGACTTTCAACATCGCCCGCAAGAAAGTGGGTGCCCACCTGGCTTTCGGCTCCGGACCCCACCACTGCCCTGGCGCAGCGCTGGCGAGGCAGGAGATGTTCTCCACTTTCACGATTCTGCTCAATCGGCTAGAGAACATCCGCCTGCAGGATCCGGGGGATCGCTTCGAGCATGTGCCGAGCAACTTTCTGCGTGGCCTCAAGCGGCTCGACATCAGTTTCGACGTGCGCAATCGGGCGCCACATCAGCCCGGCGCTTCGGCGTACTGACCATGGCGCGCCTAGCCGGAAAGCGCATGGTGATCACGGGTTCTTCCCGGGGCCTCGGTCGGGGCTTCGCTGTTGCCTCCGCGGCCGCGGGGGCTTCGGTCATCGTCAATGGCACCAACGAGACGGTGCTCAATGAAACCGCCGAGGCGATTCGCTCTGCGGGCGGCAAGGTGGCGGCGGTGCCCGGCTCGGTAGCGGAACCGGGCGTCGCGGAGGCCTTGGTGCGAACTTGCGTCGAGCGCTTCGGCGGCATCGACGTCATGGTCAACAACGCCGGCATCGTGCGCGACCGAACCCTGCTGAAAATGACCGCCGAGGAATGGGACGCCGTCATCGAGGTGCACCTGCGCGGCGCCTTTCTCTGCACTCAACAGGCAGCGCTGGCGATGCGCGAGGCGGGGGGCGGCCACATCATTCAAGTCATTTCCGCCTCCGGACTGTCCGGCGGCTTCGGCCAGGGCAACTACGCAGCCGCCAAGGAAGGCATGATCGGCCTGATGCGCACCGCGCTGTTGGAGTTCAGCCGCTTCAACATCCGCAACAACGCCCTCTGGCCCATCGGCCAGACCGACATGACCCAAGTGGTCTTTGAACGGGCGCGGGTGGCTGCAGCCCAGCAAGGCGAGCCACCCCCGGATCCGGTCGCCATGGGCTTCGGCACGCCGGAAGAGGTGGCCGCCGGCCTGGTGTGGCTGGCCAGCGACGGCGCCGCCCACTTCAACGGCCAGATTCTGACCTTCAACGGCCGCAAGACCGGGCTGTGGACCCACCCTGCGGAGCGGCACGCCGCGTTCCGCGATGCGCCTTGGACCGCGGATGACCTGGATGCCTACTACAAGGACATCCAACCACTGCCAGTCAATGCCCCGGTGCGCACACCACCGGGCGGGAAGTGAACCGGCCCGAGCTGAGGGCTTCCCATGAACCTGAAGTTGAACTTGCAGGGGAACAGCCAAGGCCTAAGCGACATCACCCAGGAGGTGGCAGCAGCAGTGCGTGGTTGCGGTGTGCGCGACGGACTCGCCACCCTTTACATCCGCCACACGTCGGCCAGCCTGCTGATTCAGGAGAACGCCGACCCCAGCGTTCAACGCGACTTGGAGCACTGGCTGAACCGGCTGGTGCCCGAGGACGACGCGCTTTACACCCATACCGCGGAAGGCCCCGACGACATGCCTGCGCACATCAAGTCGGCGTTGACGGCCACCAGCCTGTCCATCCCCGTGGTCGATGGCGAACTCGCCTTGGGAACTTGGCAAGGCATCTTCCTGTGGGAGCACCGACACCACCGCGGCGAGCGGCAGTTGTTGATCAACGTGCTTGCAGGCCAATCCGGCAGATGATTCGTTCAATCACACCCCTCAAGCGTTAGCCGCCTCGAAAATGCTGGCTATCGACGCATCGAGGGCTTCGTTGAACGCCGCGTCGGATTGCTGAGCGGCCAAACCTTCGGTGAGGGCCCGGGAAAAGCTCGCGGTCATGCCGGTCTGGCGGGACAGGCGGGCGTTGGATTCCTCCCGGCTGTAGCCGCCGGACAGGGCGGCGACGCGCACCACGTTGGGATGGGCGACGCAATCAGCAAAGAGGTTGTCTTCCTCGGGCAGGGTCAGTTTGAGGATGACTTGGCCACCCTTGAGGGCGTCGAGTTCAGCCAGCATTAGCGCCTTCAGGGTCGCTTCGGCGCTGGCCTTGTCCGGGCAGTGAATGTCCACCTCCGGTTCAACGATGGGTGTCAGCCCGGCTTCCAGAATCCGCTTGGCGGTCTCGAACTGCTGGCTCACCACGGCCTCGACGCCCCTCGGGTTGGCCTGCTTGATGACCGAGCGCATCTTGGTGCCGAATATGCCCTTGGCCTTGCCGCGTTCGAGCAGAGCGTCGAGTTCCGGCATGGGCTTCATCACTTGGGCGCCGTCCTGTTCCTCCGCCAAGCCCTTGTCCACCTTCAGGAAGGGAACGATCTGCTTGTGCTGCCACAAATAGGCCGCTGAGCCGAGTCCTTCGACCTCCCGGTCCATGGTGTTCTCGAACAAGATGGCGCCCAGAATGCGCGTCGAGTTGAAGGCCGGGCTGGTCATGATGCGGGTGCGCATGGCGTGGACGAGGTCAAACATTTCCGCCTCGCTCGACCATGCGCTTTCCTCAACGCCATAGAGGCCCAAGGCCTTGGGCGTGCTGCCGCCACTCTGGTCAAGGGCGGCAATGAAGCCCGGACGGGCGCGAATGATGTCCAGTTGTTCTGCGGTGTTGCTCACGATTGTCCTCTTAAATTGTCGATTCGACATCCAAGTAGTCCCGCTCAGGGCAGGCTGTAGGCCATCAGGTAGTCGCCGGGCGGTGAAGGCGACGTGAAATTGCCACCGGCGGCGATGACGACGAACTGCTTGCCACCTGAAACGTAGGACATGGGCACGGCGTTGCCCGTGGTGGGCAGTTCGTCGCTCCAGAGCTCCTCGCCGGTTACCGTGCTGAAGGCCCGAAGCTGCCGGTCGGCGCTGGCAGCGATGAACGTCAGCCCGCTGCGGGTCACCATCGGGCCACCCATCTGTATGGTGCCGAAGCCGCTCAGCAGGGAAAGTGGCCAGGGGGCCATATGCTTGAGACTGCCGAACGGCACCTGCCAGACGATGTCGCCGGTCGATAGGTCCACCGCCGCCAGCGTGCTCCAGGGCGGCTTGGTGCAAGGCGCGCCCCAAGGCGACAGGAACGGCGTCATGACCGCGCAATAGGGCGATCCGTGCTGGGGAAAGCCCACGTCCTTGCCGCATTCATCTTGCGGCATCAAGCGCACGACCATGCCCACGTGCTTGGTGTCGGTCACCATCAGCCCCCGCTCCGGATCCACCGCCGGGGAGCCCCAGTTCTGGCCACCGATGTTGGAGGGATACATCACTGTGCCCCGCTCCGTCAGCGGCGTGTAGATGGGACCGGTGGTGAGTTCCTCGAGCGCCTTGCGGCACTGGCCCCGGTCCCAGAACGTGAATCCCCAAGCGTCATCCGGGGAGACGCCCAACTGATGCAGGGGCTCGGGCTTGATCGGGAACGGCTGGGTGGGGCTGAGATATTCACCGGGCACAGCACCGGTCTGCGGCACTGGCCGCTCCTCCACTGGGTGCAGCGGCTGGCCCGTTTCCCGGTGCAGCACGAAGGTCATGCCCATCTTGGTGACCTGCACCACCGCCGGACTGGTCACGCCATCGATGGTCACGTCAACCAAGGTGGGCTGCGCCGGGACGTCGAAGTCCCAGATGTCGTGATGCACCGTTTGGTAGTGCCAGACCACCTCGCCGGTGGACCCATCCAGGGCCACCACCGAACTGGAGTAGTAGTCCAAGTCGCCCCCCCGGTCGGCACCGTAATAGTCGGGCGAGGAATTGCCGGTGGGCACGATCACCAAATTGCGCTCCGCATCCACGGAAATGGTGGACCAGACGTTGGTGGTGCCGGCGGTGAAGTTCCCTTCGGCGTCCACCGCCGGCTTGCCCGGCGGCACGGGGTTCCAGCCCCAAGCGAAGGCTCCGGAACGCAGGTCGTAGGCGCGCACCACGCCCGAGGGCACGCCGGGCCGGAAGGAGTCGAGCACGTAGGCGCCGGTGACGAGCTTGCCGTCGATGATGGCCGGGGCACTGGTGATGCCGTACTCGCGGGCTCCGTGCTCGGTCAGCCCGACCGTTAGGTCGATCTCGCCGTTGTCCCCAAAACCAGCGCAACGCTTGCCGCTGGCGCCGTCCAAGGCAAAGATGCGGCCGTCCAAGGTGGGCAGGATGATGCGATGGGCGCAGTGGTCGCCGGGCTGTGTCTGCGAGTCGATCCAGCTGCTTACCG
Organism: Gammaproteobacteria bacterium; assembly: GCA_028820495.1. GTDB lineage: Bacteria > Pseudomonadota > Gammaproteobacteria > Pseudomonadales > Azotimanducaceae > Azophilus. The sequence goes on along the minus strand of JAPPIX010000276.1, from coordinate 254 downwards.
CTCGGCAATTGGTGAGGTGCTCCAAGTCTATGTTGACCTCGGGATCAAAGCGCCAGCGCTCCTTGCCGGTGCGCGGGTCCAGCGCGAAGACCCGGTTGAACGGCGTGCAGTAGTAAAGCGTATCCTCCACCACGATGGGCGTGTTGACGAACGCCGACGCCGATTGGCCTGCGGAATCGTAGCCCTCCACCCCGGGGACCACACCCTCCCGGAAATCGCCGGAGCGGTGGGTCCAGGCCAACTCGAGCTGCGCC
>JAPPIX010000083.1 GCA_028820495.1 Gammaproteobacteria bacterium | reverse complement strand
GCGCGGCGCGGGCGCCGGAGCACGTCATCGGGCTCGAGTTCCGGGCGGCTTGGTGCGCCGCGCCGCGCCCTGCCGCTCCCGCCCTCAGCGCTCGTAATGGACGTGCCGGTGGTCGGCGGTGCGGGTCAGGGTCCGGTCCAGGGCCGCGAGGTAGGGGCTCCGGCGGGCCGGCTGGTCGTTGATGGCGGCCACCTTGATGCGTTTGCGCTGCCGGACCAGGTGTTGAACCGGCTCCGTGGCGGCGTCGATGTGCGGATGGTCCGGGGCGATGAGGAAGTTGAGCCGCTGGCCGTGGCTTTCGATGACCAGCGCTAGGTTGCCCTCCAGAAAGCCCAGGTAGTTGCCCGCCCGCCGGGACGGGAGCGCTGTCCAACCCAAGGACAGTCCGCAGGGCGAGGCGGGGTCGGTGGCGTTCATCCAGAAGCTCTGCGGCGCTTGCTGGGCGCGAAACCGATGCAGGGCCGCGGGCGCCATGAACTGCGGGCCGGACAGGCCCTCGAAGAAGTAGCCCGCGGTGACCTCGCCGGCCAGCTCCATGATGCGCAGCGCCTTGAACAGGGACGCCCAGCGCGTCTCCCGGTTGGCGACCTCCCGGCACAGGAAGCCGTAGCGGTCGAGCAGCAACCGGACCCGTTCCTTGTCCTCCTCCATTTGCTCAAGGGGATCGTCCGACGGTGGCGGCGCCAAGTTCAAGCGCCAATTGCCGGGCCAGCCTTGGGCCGCCACGCGGGCCCGGCGGCGGACCGGGGCGGACGGAGCGGCCAAGCGGTACTTTCGCTGCTCGCCCAAGCGCAGCGGCGTCAAGCTGTCCGCCAGCAGCGCGCCTGCCCAGACCGCTTGCCACCAGCGGTCGTTGAAGGCCGCCGCGCCGTTCCCTGCCGCCACCCGATCGCTGAGCTGGTGATAGCCGTAGCGGGCCTGCGGGTCCGCAAACAGGGGGCCGATGTCCGCCACGTCTTCGCCAGGCGCGTGCAGCGCAGCCTCCTCCGGGTAGCACAGGGTGATTTGCTGATTGCCGCGCCCCAGCCAGAGGATCTGCTCCTGGGCGATGAGCTCGTCGAGCTGATGGTCGGCGAAATCCCTGAAGCGGGCGGCCAGGATGTCCTTGAGCCAGGCGGCCACCGGGGCTGCATAGCCGCTCAAGCGCTCAACGGCGCGCAAGCCGGCGGCCGGCGACCAAGACTGCCCAAAGCCCTGCCAAGCGGCCAGAAATCCGGGCAATTCCGAAACCGGCTTAGCGACCACTTCGGCGCGGCTTTGGGCGCGTTGGAAGCGCAGCAGGGCCTCCAGGTTGTCGGCGTCGCAGAATTGGAGTGCGTCGCTGCCTTCAACCAAGGGGCCGGCGATGAAGGCACCGCTGTCAGCAAGCAACTGCTCCAAGTCGGCAATGCCCGGCGGCAACAGCGCCGCAAACTCCCCCAAGGTGCGTGGGCCGTAGAAGGAGAGCACCTCGCCGACGAAATCCTCCAAGGTTCGCGGATCGTTAATGGCGGGCAATTTGCCTTGCAGTTCGCCTTGATGGGCCAGCCCGGCGCACAGGCCGCATTGGACCAACGCATGGGCTGCTTCGAGATGGGCAATCCAGGCGCGTTCGCCGGCGGTGAAGCGCACCAACTGCGGGTCCGCCACCTCGTCGGGCCACTCCGAGGCTGGGACCAATACCCGCTCCTTGGCCCATTCCAGCCAATCCTCGAGGCTGCGCGGTTCATAGCCAGCGGCGCGCCGCTGGCGCTTGGCTTCATACGCTTCGATAACCGCCGTCTTGAGGCGCGGCCGTAGACGCTCGTCGCCCACCGCCTGGGCGATGAGGTCGTCCGTGAGCGCGCTGGCCTCACCGCGCTCCGGAGTGTCGTCGGCATACATGTAGCGGCTAACTTGATCAAAGGTGAGGTTCTTGGCAAAGGGGCTCGGCGTGGCGGTGTTGGCTAGGGTCCACGGCAGGCTGCCGTCGGCCAACTCACCGAGTAGCCTGCGCAGCGTCGGCAGGTCAAACTCGTCGGTGAGGCAGGTGCGCCAAGTCTCCAGCAGCACCGGGAAGTCCGGGTACTTGGCGGTGGCGGTCATCAGTTTCTTGGCCTGCAGGCGGCTCATCCAAAGCGGCAGGCGCTGGTTGAAACGGCGCTTGGTCAACAGCAGCGCCCGGCCCGCGCACTCGCGAAAGCGCGCGCCGAAGAACCCGGAGCGCTCCAGCGAGTCGCGCAGGTGGCCGTCCAGGTTTTCCGAAGTCACCCAACCAAGGAGTTCCTCCGCCGCCTGCGCGTCCTTGACCTGCACCACGATGGCATTGTTGTCGGCGTGAATCTCCGGCGCCGAATCAAAGCGCTGGCGCCAGGCGGCCTCCAGGGCCAGCGCCCAAGGACGATTCAGGCGCCCGCCCCAGAAACTGTGGATGACCAACTGCTGGGGGGCGTCGGGACCGGCGTATCCATCCGGGCCGGAGCGCACCCACTCCAGCAACAGGTGACGCCGGTGCGGCAGGGGCGCATCGGTGTGCTGGCGCTGGCGTTCCAAGTAAGCGCACAGCGCCTCTGCCGCCGATTCATCAAAATTCGACCCCTCGATGAGCATGGACTTGAACGACTCCCGCCGCCCGTTGGCGAAGTGCGCCTCCGCCGATTCCAGGAAGCCGCCAATGCGGTCGGCGAAGTGGAAGCTGCGATTGATGGTCTCGTTGCGCCAAAACGGCGGCGCGGTGGCGCCGGGGCGGGCTGGCCGCACGATGACGTCGTCATGGGTGATGCGCAGGACCTGCCAGTTCTGGGTGCCGAGGGTGAAGGTCTGGCCGGTGGTGGCCTCCCAGACGAACTCCTCGTCGAGTTCGCCGATGGCGGCGCCGCTGTCCGCATGGCGCAATCGATAGTAGCCCCGGTCGGGAATCGAGCCACCGGCGTTGTAGAGCGCGAACACTGCGCTCTTTTGCGCCTGCACGGTGCCCTTGATCCGGTCGAGCGCCACCCGGGGTTTGAGTTCCCGCACCCGGGAGCCGGCGTAGCGTCCGGCCAGCATGTCCAGGACCAGGTCGAACTGCTCCCGTGCCAGCCGCCGGTATGGCGCGCTGGCTCGAATGGCGGCAAAGAGCTCATCGACCGGCCAAGCGGTGTGGGCGCACATGGAGACGATGGATTGGCACAGCGCATCCAGCGGGTTTTCCAAGGGCTTGAGCGGCTCGATGTCACGCTCGGCAACTGCACCCGCCAGCGCCGCCGCCTCCAGCAAGTCTTGGGCATGAGTGCCGTACAGGGCGCCTGAACTCACCTCGCCGACGCCATGACCGGCCCGGCCAATGCGCTGCAGGGCAGCAGCTATGGACGGCGGCGTCTGCACCAGCACCACCTCGTCAAGATGGCCGATGTCGATGCCCATTTCCAATGAGCTGGTGGCGACGATGGCCTTGAGCTCACCGGCCTTCAGGCGCCGCTCGACTTCCGTGCGGATGTCGCGCGCCAAGGAGCCGTGGTGGGCGTAGGCCAGCGGCGCTGGCTGGTTCTCGTTGACCTTGAGAGTGATCTGCTCGGCCAGCCTGCGGCTGTTGGTGAAGAACAGCGTGGAGCGGTTGCCTTCGATGAGCTCGCGGAAGTTCTCCGCCAGCGGCTCCCAAATCTTGCGCTCATTGGCCGCAGAATCACGAACCGCTTCGGGATAGCGGACCCGCAGGGCGATTTCCTTGCCGCCGGCCGCTTCGCTGGCGGCCGAGTCGATGACGGCGACCTCGCGCCCCGCGCCCGAGGGCAGGTAGCCGCCGACGTAGGCGGCGACCGCATCGAGCGGACGCACGGTCGCCGACAGGGCGATGCGCTGGAACTCGCCCGCCAAGCGAACCAGCCGCTCCACCGACACCATGAGCTGCGCGCCCCGCCGATTGTCCACTACGGCGTGAATTTCATCGAGGATGAGGGTCTCCACGGTGGCTAGCGCTTGCCGGCCTCTAACCGTGGTGAGCAGCAGCATCAGGCTTTCCGGCGTGGTGATGAGGATGTCGGGAGGATGGCGCAGCATCCGCTGGCGCTCGCCGCCGGGCGTGTCGCCGGAGCGGGTGCGCACGCTGATCTGCGGAAATCCGCCGCTTTCCCGCAACGCCTCAAGAGGAGCGAGAAGATTGCGTTGAATGTCGTTGTTGAGCGCCTTCAGGGGCGAGACGTAGAGCACGCGGGTCGCGCCCGGACGCCAAACGCCCGCCGCGAACTGGTTTAGGGACCACAGAAAGGCGGTCAGCGTCTTGCCGCTGCCGGTGGGCGCGGTGGCGAGGACGTGTCCGCCGGCGGCGATGAGCGGCCAAGCCTCGGCCTGCACCGGCGTCGGCGCGGCGAAGCGCGGCGCGAACCACGCCACTATAGAAGGATGAAATCGGTCTAAGGCTTTCACGGTTAACGCTCAAGCGGGATCAGCAAAAGCCCCAAAAGAGCATCCCTTAAAGATGCAAACGCTACGCTGGATCGTGTTGATATTCAACGTTGCCAAACCCGGCAATCAAGCGTAGCCTCAGGAGAAATCGAGTGCAGTTCAGGAGCAGAGAATGATGAAGACGCGAAATCTGGCAATCGCTTTGTGCCTCTTATCTCAAGTGTCTCTTATCTCAAGTGTCTCTTATCTCAAGCGCCTCTTTCGCCTTGGATCGAGAAGCGCTACGGACCTTGTATGAGGCCATGGGAGGCACCCGTTGGGAAAACTCATCCGGATGGTTGACCGACGCCCCTTTGGATGACTGGTACGGAGTTGACGAGGTCGGAGGTCGCGTTGTAACCCTTGAACTGCCCGACAACGGATTGGTCGGCGAACTCCCAAGCGCAATCGCTGCACTCGACCGGCTCAACACGCTGGACTTGCGCTGGAACACGATTATCGGTGCCATTCCAGAAAGCCTAGGAAGCATGGCCTCGCTTGAGACTCTCCTGCTCTCGGGCAATCAGTTGAACGGCGCCATACCTCAACAATGGGGTTCAGAGAGCCGTCTCAAGCGCTTGGACCTTTCCTACAACGGTTTGATTGGCGAGATACCCGAAACGCTCGGGAACCTGAAATCGCTACAGTCGATGGGCTTGGGGCACAACAACCTGACCGGCAGCATTCCGAACAGCTTGGCGGGAATCAAAACCCTCAAGCGCGTCATCGCCAACAACAACCGACTTTACGGGTCCTTGACAAGCGCCTTCTCGAAAAGCGAGGAATTGCATCTAAACGTTAAGGAAAACTACATCGACCAACCACTCGCCGAGGCTACAAAGGGCGAAGTCGTGGTCATCAGCGGAAAGAGCGCCAAGGCCTTGCATGGCGTGGACTTTTTGGATGAGACCACCCTTGTGGTGGAAGACGAACAGGCGAGTGCATTCACAACCGAAGTCATGCGAGCAATCGAGGTGCGTGACGGGTTCCTGCACCTGAACGGAAAGGTCCTTCCAAGATCAGTCGATGCCGAGCTTGTCCAAGACCTGGTTCACGGCATGAATGGACGGCTTGTGGAGAAAGGTGAAACCATACGAACCGTCAGTGACTTGGAGCGAGTGTTCGAGCTTTACAGCGGTGGGGGCATTGCCGTACCGGACCACACCTCGCACCAAAGGTCGATTCACCATCAACCTTCCGGGTTTGCCACTCTGGACAACTCGGGAAACGGAGCTGACTTCAACGCCTTCAACTCAACTGACGTGATCCATCATGTCAATTGCAGAGACCGCACGGATGTGCGGCATGCGCACCTTTCAAGCGACAGGGTGAACATCAAGGGGAAGGTCGCCGGGGAATGCTACTGGGTTTCGGGGACCACTCACTTTGAGGTCTATCTTTACGTGGTAATGGCGCGAGAAAAGAAATTCGGGTTTGTCCGCTACTTCAAACACATCAAACGATCCCGAAAGCACACGCGATCGAACCCCGACTTAGTTTGGAGCGCCAGAACCGCCTATGTTGACACCCCTTGTACGAAGGACGACAAGTATCGCACCGAGGCCGAGTTTTACGCATGGAGCCCGGTCGTTGGCTGGTACTGGCCCGGACCTTGGTTGGCCTATTCGATCAACGGCACCCCCCAAAAGATCAGATGCTAAGGCCCGTTGTGGATGCCGCCGAAGCCCAATGGGTTGTTGACGGCCTCGATCAAACTCCGCGAGTAAGCGGTTTCGTACCCGAGGGGTTCGAGCGTCACGCCCGAATTTTGCACCCAGGCTGGCGAATCGAAAAGGGAGCAAGGACGCCGGTACGGTGGGCGGACCTTGCCAAACGCTCCGGGCAACCCTTTCACCGGCTTTCGCACTGGTCCGAACTGTCGGGAATGCCTCTGATAGACAAGCCCGTGATTGATCTGATAATCGCCGCTGGGGGCGTGGTCATCGACCGTCCGGATGAGGGCAGGCTCCCTGAAGCCGTCGCCAAGCCGTTGCGGAAAGTGCTGGTTCAGCACGTCCTGCCCGGCGAGTCCTGTTGGTTTGGCGTCTGGACTGGCTTCGCAAGTGAGTATAAGTCGGAAATACCAGTCACATTGACAATCGATACTGGATTCCGCGAGTGGGATCTGTTTAAAGGCCCCGTCGATGCGCTGGGATTTCAGTTCTTCCAGCGGGTGGATGCCTCCGCCAATATAGTCTGGCCTGACCGGCGCACTTGGTTGGTCAGCACCGACATCGATCTGGAAACCACCTACGTCGGCGGCTCAGCGGAGTTGATCAGCGAACTGCTTGGCACCCAGGGCTTGGAAGCAGTCGAGGCTTATCCAGACGATCCGGTGGCACCGGTTGATCAGTTCGCTCACAACGACGACCTCATTCGCTTGGTTCGCCAACAATCGAGGGGGGAGGTCGGCTTGGCCCACCATTTGCGACGGATACTGGGTGGCCTCCGAAACACCTGAAAACACCGGGTTTGCTTCCCGTGCATCCAAACGACTGATGTTGGGCGTGTTCACAGGGACAAGCGCATGGAGAGGTCCAAGGGAGTCACGTCCTTGGTGAGGGCACCCACCGAGATGCAGTTCACGCCGGTTTCGGCGATGGCGCGGATGTGGGACTCGTCGATGCCGCCGGAGGCTTCAAGGCGGGCCCGGCCTCGGGCCGCCGCCACCGCATGCCGGGTTTCGGCAATGGAGAAATTGTCGAGCATGATGGTGTCCGCCCCCGCCGCGATCGCCTCGGCGAGTTCGGATAGGCACTCCACCTCCACTTCCACCATCAAGCCGGGCTGGCCCGTTCGGGCCTGGGTGACGGCAGCGCTGATGGAACCGGCGGCGGCGATGTGGTTTTCCTTGATGAGATAGGCGTCATGCAGGCCCAAGCGGTGGTTGGCGCCGCCGCCGCAGCGCACCGCGTACTTCTGGGCCAAGCGCAGGCCAGGCAGCGTCTTGCGGGTGTCGAGCAACTGGCAGCCCGTCCCCTCGAGCAGCCGGGCGAAGCGCCTGGTGCGGGTGGCCGTGCCAGACAGCAGTTGAACGAAGTTCAGAATCGTCCGCTCCGCGGTGAGCAAGGCTCGAGCCTGGCCATGCAGTTCGAACAGGGTCTGCCCGGCCTTGAGGTCCGCGCCGTCCTCGACCTGGCAGTCCACCATGAAGGCACCACCCATCTGGCGCGCCACCTCCTCGACCCAAGGCCGTCCACAGAACACGCCAGCCTGGCGGGTGGTGACGACGCCTCGGGCCTCGGTGGCCGGTGGCATCAAGTCCGCACTGACATCGCCGGTGCCGATGTCCTCGGCCAGCGCGTCGGCCACGCCGGTCTCGATGCGGGCGCGAAGCGCCTTTGAAATGTCCATGATCCCTTGATGATTGCCGTCGATGCCGGGATGATTCTACCGTGACCATCGCATCCGACCACTGGCTAACCGGCGCCCGGCGCGTTGCCTCGCCGAACTGTGACGACCGCCCGGATCCGGAAGACATCAGCCTGATCGTCCTGCACGGCATTTCCCTGCCGCCCGGCGAGTTTGGCGGCGGGCTGGTTGAACGGCTGTTCGCCAACCAACTGCAGGTGGATCCGGCCGGGCCGATGGCGGACCTTGTCGGACTGCGCGTGTCCAGCCATCTGCTGATCGACCGCGACGGGCTTTGCACCCAATTCGTGCCCTTCCACAGACGGGCCTGGCATGCCGGGCGTTCCGCATGGCAGGGACGGCCGGGCTGCAATGACTACGCCATCGGCATCGAACTGGAAGGAACGGACGCCCT
>JAPPIX010000242.1 GCA_028820495.1 Gammaproteobacteria bacterium | reverse complement strand
TGGGGCTTTTTTGTAAATTATGGGTTAATTTTTCACTAAATCTAACGCCAATTGGGGGGTGGGGTTGGGTTTTTCCCGCCGTAAATCCCCAGGGCGCAGGCTCCTAGGCCAACTAGCTTCTTCGCAGGACGCCGACGCTCAAGCCCTCGATGGCGAAGTCATCGTGGCGCAGATCGACCTCGATGGGTTCGTAGGCGTCGTTTTCCGGCAGCAACTGCAGTTTCCGGCTGCGGCGGTTGGGACGGCGCAGGCGCTTGACCGTGACCTCGTCGTTGATGCGGGCCACCACGATTTGGCCGTTGCGCGCCTCTGGGGTGTTGTGCACGGCGAGCAGGTCGCCATCGAGAATGCTGGCATCGGTCATGCTGTCGCCTTTAACCCGGAGCAGGAAGTGAGCCTCGGGCCGAAAGAAATTGGGCGGAAGATGGACGCGCTCTTCAATGTGCTCGGTAGCAAGAATGGGCGCGCCGGCCGCCACTCTGCCGACCAGCGGCAGCCCGTCGGGCTCCGGCAGGCGAATGCCTCGGGAAGCGCCGGGCACCATCTTGATGGCACCCTTGCGGGCCAAGGCCTTCAGATGCTCCTCGGCGGCGTTGGCGGACTTGAAGCCCAGCACTTGGGCGATCTCCGCCCGCGTGGGCGGATAGCCGCAGTCGCTTAAGGACTGCCGGATGACGCGGAGCACATCCGCCTGTCTTGTGGTGAGTCCGTCCATGTGGGTCTCCTTGCCGGCGATTGGCCGACGTGACGCCAAGGGCTTCCTTGGAGCTTGTTCAAACAACCAGTCAGTGGGATTTTATACAGCATATCGGAGCGAATTCCAATCCCCCAGAAGTTGATCCCCAGCAATTCTAAATTTGTCGGAGCGAGGGCATCTTGCCCTCGAAGTGAACCGGGAAATCCATCGAGGGCGGGACGCCCTCCGGGGGAGCTTCGCTAGACGCAACGAAAAAGCCAAAAACGAGAATTGCTGCTTGATCCAGCACCCCGACCAGGTGTTCCCTGAATCTCCGTATGCTGTGATGTTGAGTATTCTTAAGTCCAACTTTAGAATACTCACATGGAATACATCCCAAGAGCCGTTACCCAGCTTCTCCATCAAGCGAGCCAACAGTTCCCGGCCGTGCTGGTGACAGGGGCCCGGCAATGCGGCAAGACCACGTTGCTCAGGCACGCTTTTCCAAGCGCAACCCACATCCTCCTTGAAGACCCTGATGTCATTGCGAGGGTGAGGAGCGATCCGCGCGGATTCCTTGATGGGATCAAGAACCCTGTCGTCCTCGACGAAATCCAAAACACGCCAGAGCTCCTCGCCTACATCCGTACCCGGGTGGACCAAGACCCGGCGATCAAAGGCCAATGGCTCCTGACCGGGTCCCAGGAAGCGCCCCTCATGCGCGGGGTGACGGAGTCGATGGCGGGACGAGCGGCGGTGCTGGAGCTCTTTCCCCTATCGTCGGTTGAGACGGCGAAGGTCAGCATTCTGCACGGCGGCTTTCCCGATGTCGTCCTCAATCCGGGCAATGCTGAACTCTGGTTCCGCTCGTACGTCCAGACCTACCTTGAAAGGGACGTGCGCTCAGTCACTGCGGTGAAGGATCTCGCCACTTTCCGCCGCTTTATGGCCCTGCTGGCATCGCGCCATGGCCAGATCCTGAACAAAACGGACCTTGCGGCCCCCTTGGGCGTGTCCGTCCCGACGATCACCGCTTGGCTCAGCGTCCTTGAGGTGACTGGGCAAGTCATTTTGATTCCCCCCTTCTTCGAGAATTTTGGCAAGCGCCTTGTAAAATCACCGAGGCTCTATTTCCTGGACTCAGGACTCGTATGCCACTTGCTGGACATCGATCACGAAAACGCGCTGACCCGCTCGCCGTTCCACGGCGCTCTGTTCGAGGGGTTCGCGGCATCGGAGGTCATCAAGCACCAGGCCAGTTGCGGCAGGCGGCGCGAACTCTACTACTTTCGCGACCAGCAGGGCCTTGAGGTGGACTTCGTGATTCCGCAAGGGACCGGCAAGCTGCTGCTTGTCGAGTGCAAGACAACCACCACGCCAATGCCCAGCCAAGCAAATGCAATGCGCCGTCTGGCCAAGTCAATCAAGGGCTACGAGGTGGACGCCATATTGCTGCACGGCGGGTCGGCTGACAACGTCGCTGGAAGCACCCTTGCTCCGGGCGTTTCCACCGGCCCCCTGCCTCACCTGCTGGCTCGACTGCGAGGCGCTTAGAAGATGTCCAATCCGCCGCCAATCCGGTTAGAATTTTTGCCCGATGGAATTGATTGACAGTCTTCTGGCGCGGGTTCCCGATTACCGGCTGACGGTGCAGTCGTTCGCCGTTTTGGTGGTGGCCGCGTTCGTCCACTACGTGGGCCAGCGGGTCTTGGCGCACCTAAGGCGGCGTTCGGCAGCCACCCACAATCGCTATGACGACGCCCTGCTCGCCGCCATCGGCAAGCCCTTTGGCTGGTTCGTCTGGGTGGTAGCTGCCTCTTGGGCGCTGGAACTCGCCGATGGCGCGTTTGAAGCCGGCTTGGTTGACGAGGTCCATCGGCTGCGCGAAGTGGCCGTGGTCTGGGTGTTGGCCTGGTTTGCGGTGCGCTTCATCCGTGAGGTTGAGGCCCAGGTCATCCACGCCGCCCCCGGCGAAGGGCACATGGACGTGGCAACGGCGTCAGCCATCGCCAAGATACTGCGCATCGTCGTCTTGGTCACCGCCGTTTTGCTGGCCATGCAGGCCTTCGGCTTCTCCATCGCCAGCGTGCTGGCCTTCGGTGGCTTAGGCGGCCTTGCCGTTGGCTTCGCGGCGCGGGACATGCTCGCCAACTTCTTCGGCGCCCTGATGATTTTTCTGGACCGCCCGTTCTCCGTGGGCGATTGGGTCCGGTCGCCGGACCAGGAAATCGAGGGCACCGTGGAGGACATCGGCTGGCGCCTGACGCGCATTCGCACCTTTGACCAGCGGCCCCTGTACGTTCCCAACGCCACCTTCGCCAAGCTGACGGTGGAGAATCCGTCCAGGATGCTGAATCGGCGCATCTATGAGACCATCGGCCTGCGCTACGACGACCTCGCTGTTCTGCCAGACATCGTCGCCGATGTGGAGAGGATGCTGCGCGAACATCCCGACATCGATCAAGAGCGCACCTTGATGGTCAACTTCGTCACCTTCGGCGCCTCCTCCTTGGACTTTTTTGTGTACACCTTCACCAAGACCACGGACTGGCAAACCTTCCACGTCGTCAAGCAGGACGTGCTGTTCAAGATCGCCCAGGTCATTCAGTCCCACGGGGCGGAGATCGCCTTCCCGACCCAGGTCATGCATCTAACGGGGCCCACGGCTTGATCCCGGCCTCCGAGGACGTGCTGGCCGCGTGGCGGCGTTCGGAGGTCATCGTCGATGCCGAGACGGTGAGCCGGGCGGTGGACCAGACCGCGGTGCGCATCAGCTTGGCGCTGAAGGACGCCAATCCACTGCTGCTGTGCGTAATGCACGGTGGGCTGCCCTACTGCGGCAGGCTGCTTGACCGGCTGCACTTTCCCCTTGAACTGGGCTACGTCCATGTGGCGCGGTACCGGGACAGCACGGCCGGCGGCGCCTTGGACTGGATCGCCTCGCCCCTGCAGAACGTCACCGGCCGGCAGGTGCTGATCGTCGATGACGTGCTCGATCAGGGCGACACCTTGGCCGCGGTGTGCGAGTGGGCGGCGGCGGCCGGCGCGGCCAGGGTCTGGTCCACGGTGCTGAACCGCAAGGACGTGCCCGGCAACCGGGCCGTGGAGGTGGACTTTGCCGCCTTGCAATGCCCCGACCGGTACCTGATCGGCTGCGGCATGGACTACAAGGGCTATTGGCGCAACCTGCCGGACATCCGCGCCTTGCCGGAGGACATGGAGGATGGCGGGTAGTGGTCACCGGCCTAATCATTGGTTCCGGCGAGGTTTCCCTGCCGGGGGGGTTCGAACGCATCGCCGGGCTCGACACCCCGTACGGACCGGCCTCGGATGGCTTCTTCAAAGGGCAGGTGCGCGGCCATGCGCTCGTGGTGTCCTACCGCCACGGCGAGCCGCGCCGCATCGCGCCGCATGCCATCAACTACCGGGCCAACCTCTGGCTGCTCAAGACCCTGGGCGCACAGCGCCTCATTGCCGTGTACGCCGTGGGCGGCATCGATCGGGCGTTGCGGCCAGGGGATTTGGCCGCGCCCCATCAAATCATCGACTACACCTGGGGCCGGGAGCACACATTCGATGCAACCGGTGCCGCCCACGTTGACTTCACCCGTCCCTATGACGACGACCTTAACAGCGCCTTGGCGGCCGCTGCCCGGCAGGCCGGCGTTGACTTGGTGGAGGGCGGCGTCTATGGCGCGACCCAAGGGCCGCGCCTCGAATCCGCTGCCGAAATCGATCGCTTGGACCGGGACGGCTGCACGGTGGTGGGCATGACCGGGATGCCTGAAGCGGGCTTGGCTCGGGAACTCGGGCTGCCCATGGCGAGCCTGTGCATTGTCGTCAACGCCGCCGCGGGCCGCGGCGATGATCCCGGGCAAATCGACATGGCGGGGTTTGAGCGTGCCGCCGAACGCGGCTTTGCCGCGGTCATGCGGCTGCTGGAGGTGCTCTTGGCCGGGGATTAACCTCTGGCTGATGTCTCCCAAGCCTGTAGCGCCCGGGCCAAGGCTGGCGACGGGGGCACTCGGTCGATTTGCACTAGAACGCCCAGCCTCGGGTGGTCGAGGTAGTGCAACTCGCCAAGGCGCATGGTTCGGGCCTCGCTGAGCTGCATGAAGGGAACAAGGCCATCTCGGCCATCGTAGGGTTCTTCCAGCCAAAGCATGGCGTTGAAGTGGAGGAAGCGGCCGAGCGTTACTGCCAGCGTTCCCGAGACCCGTCCATGGTCTGGAGTGGCTGGCAGGTCCAGCGTCAGGGGCTCGCCAGCGGACCGGCTCGGCACCGGTTGCATCCAACGCCCATGCCAGACGACGTTCAGCCCTTGGGTGTTGCGGATGCGCCTGGCCTGGGCCTTGAGCAAATGGGTTCCCTCCGGCAGCCAACGATAGCTGTCGCGGCGCCAAGCCTCCTGCTGCCGGGCAGCGGCGCGGAGCAGGTCCAGCAGAGGGTGCGGCGCCAAGCTCGGCTCGATGGCCGGTGGTGGATCGAGTGCGACCGGCTCCAGCGGGGCCGAGCCGCTGGACGTCGTTGCGTCCGACGGGGGCATTGACAGGCAGGGAACCGGCGCCATGCCCGGAGCGAGGGCGTCCCGCCCTCGATTGGGTGATTGGGACGCGCCTTCCATTTGGAGGCTCTCGACCTCGGAAAGCGGGTCGGCTTCGGGGCATTGGGCTGGCGTTGTCGTTGTCGGAATCACATCAAGGCGGGGAAACTCGAGGCAGGCGCGGGTCAGCGGATCGAGGCTGGCAATGCGCCAGGGCTTGGGCTCGGCGAAGGCGCGTGCCGTGGCTGGCCAAGTCCGCCCGCCTTCCCAAACCAGTTCCTCCGGTCCCGGATCAGCGGGTTTCGTCCGCTCAAAGATGATCACTTCGGTGGCGTACCAACGCCCTTGGATCAGGTCGTTCGGTTCATCGACCTTGGCGGCGGCGGGCAGCGCGGCCAACGCCGCCAGCCCGCTCAGCAAAACGCGAAGGCGTTTCATCCGCCGGCTGCCGCGGCGTTGACGATGGGCGTCTCGGGCGCCAGCGCCGCCAGCAGTTCATCGGCGAACGCGAAGCGGGCCGCCAAGTCCGCCATTCCGTGGGTGATGCGCAGTACGGTGCCGCCCGTCAACCGATAGGTGGAAGGGTTGCCTTGCACCAAGGCGATGACGCTTGCCGGGCTGACCGGGGTGGCGTCGCTGAATTCGACCTTGCCGCCCTGCTCGCCGAGTTCGAATCGGGTGATGCCCAGTGGCGTGAGCCGCAGCTTCAAGGCAGTCACTTGGAACAGTTGCGCGAGCGGCGGCGGCAGGTGTCCGAAGCGGTCGATCATCTCCGCGCGCAGTTCGTCAAGGTGGCCTTGGGTGGCGGCGGCGCTGATGCGCTTGTACATGATCAGCCGGAGGTGGACGTCGGGCAGGTAGTCCTCGGGGATCAGTGTGCCGCAATGCAGATTGACCTCGCGGCTGACCGGTGTGAAGGGCTGCGCCATGTCCGGCGGATTGCCCGCCTGTATCGCCTTGACGGCGCGGTCGAGCATCTGCATGTAGAGGCTGAAACCCACCGACTCGATTTGCCCGGACTGCTCCGCGCCGAGCAGTTCGCCAGCCCCGCGAATCTCCAAATCCTGGGTGGCCAGCGTAAAGCCAACCCCCAACTCGCCCGCCGCCTCAATGGCCAGCAGCCGTTTGCCGGCGTCCGGGGTCATGGCGCTCGGATGAGGCGTGAGCAGATAAGCATAGGCTTGCCGGTGGGAGCGTCCCACCCGCCCGCGCAGTTGGTGCAGTTGGGCGAGGCCGAACTTGTCGGCGCGCTCGATGATGATGGTGTTGGCGTTGGGGATGTCGATGCCGTTTTCGATGATGGTGGTGCAGACCAGCACGTTGACCCGGCGGTGGTGGAAGTCGCTCATCACCCCTTCGATCTGCCGCTTGCCCATCCGGCCGTGGCCGACGCCGACCCGGGCCTCGGGGACCAACGCCCTTACCGCGTCGGCGGCTTGGTGGATGGTGCGCACTTGGTTGTGGACGTAGAAGACTTGGCCGCCGCGCATCAACTCCCGGTTCAGCGCTTCGCGAATGATGTGGTTGCGCTTCTCATGCACGAAGGTGTTGATGGACAGCCGCTTGGCCGGTGGCGTGGCGACGATCGACAGGTCGCGCAAGCCCCCCAAGGCCAGGTTCAAAGTGCGCGGGATGGGAGTGGCGGTGAGGGTGACCACGTCCACTTCAGCGCGCAATGCCCGCAAGCGCTCCTTCTGGCGGACCCCGAACCGGTGCTCCTCGTCGATGACGATCAGCCCGAGGTCCTTGAAGTCGATGCCGGCACCAAGCAGCCGATGGGTGCCGATGAGAATGTCGACCTGGCCTTTGGACAAGCGTTTGCCGATGTCCTTGACTTCCCCGGCACTACGCAACCGGGAGACCACTTCGATGTGGACCGGCCAGTCGGCGAAGCGGTCCTGAAAGGTGTCGAAGTGTTGCTGCGCCAGCAAGGTGGTGGGCGTGAGCACGGCCACTTGGCGGCCGCTTTGCACCGCCACGAACGCCGCCCGCATGGCGACTTCGGTCTTGCCGAACCCCACGTCGCCGCAGATCAACCGGTCGGTGGACTTCTCCGAGCCGATGTCCGCGAGCACCGCATCGATGGCCTCGGCCTGGTCGGTGGTGAGGTCGAAGGGAAACTGGCAGGCAAAGCGCTCGTACTCCGCCGCCTCGCAACGCAGCGCCGGCGCTGTGCGGGCGGCCCGCCGGGCGGATAGGTCGAGCAATTCCGCGGCCACGTCAACCGCTTTCTCCGCGGCCTTGCGGCGCACCTTCTCCCACTGGTCGGAGCCCAAACGGTGCAGCGGCGCCAACTCCTCGTCCGCCCCGGCGTAGCGGGAGATGAGGTGCAGCGAGGTGACCGGCACGTAGAGCTTGGCGCCGTCGGCGTACTCCAGGGTGAGGAATTCGCTTTGCGCGCCGTCGATGTCCAACGTTTGCAGGCCCCGGTAGCGGCCGATGCCGTGCTCCTCGTGAACCACCGGGGAGCCGATCGACAATTCGGTGAGGTTGCGGATCACCTGCTCGGGGTCCACCGTGCGGGTGCCGCTGGCCCGGTCGGTGGCGGGCCGATGGCCGAATATCTGGCTTTCGGTGATGACGATGTTGTCTTTGAGCCGGAGACCCCGGTCGATGGGGGCGATGGTCAGGCCGCGTTGGCAGCCGCTGGCACAAAAGTCCGCCCAATCCGCGCAGTCCTGGGTGGAGATGCCGGCGTGGGTCAGGAACTCCTCGAACAGGGCGCGGCGGCCAGCGCTCTCCGCGGTGAACAGAATCCGTGCCTCAGGATGTTCCGCGACGAAGCCGAGCAGGGCTTGCGCGGGCTCCTTCAATCGGGCGTTGGCCTCAAGCGGCGGCAGCGGCGGACAGTCGAATTGCACGCGATGCTTGAAGTCCGGCCCTAAGGCGATTCTCGGCTGCTCGTTGAGGTGCCGGTTGAACGCCTCGGGGTTGAGGTAGAGCGCCTCGGGTGCCAGCACCGGCCGTTCGATGTCGTGGGCCAAGCTCTGATGGCGGCTCTGCACCAGGTTCCAGAACTGATCGACCGCATCGGCCATCCCCGCCTGCTGTAGGATGAGGGTGTTGGCGGGCAGGTAGTCAAACAGGGTGGCCAGGCCGTCGGCGCCGAAGAAGAGCGGCAGGTAGTATTCCACGCCGTTTGGCGACAGGCTGGCGGAGACGTCCTGGTAAACGCTGCAGCGGCGCACGTCCACGTCGAAGGCGTCGTGCCAGTTGTTGCGGAAGCGGGCGATGCTGGCGGCGTCGAAGGGGAATTCCTTGGCGGGCAGCACATCGATGCTTGGCACCTGTTCGATGGTCATTTGGGTCTCGACATCGAAGGTGCGCAAGGTGTCGATTTCCACGTCGAAGAGGTCGATGCGCATCGGGTTGTCCAGTCCCATGGGGAAAATGTCCATCAGCGAACCCCGAACGGCGAATTCGCCGCGATGGGTCACCGTGTCCACCGCCAGGTACCCCGCCGCCTCCAGCCGCTTGCGCTCGGCGTGCATGTCGAATCGCTCCCCGACCTTGAGCGAAAGCGCTTGGCCATCGATGAAGGCGCGTGGCGGCAGCCGCTGCATGAGCGTCGCTGCCGGCACCACCAGAATGCCCCGCTTGATGGCGGGCAGTTGGCGCAGGGTGGCCAGCCGCTCGGAGATGATGTCCTGATGCGGCGAGAAGGCGTCGTAGGGCAACGTCTCCCAAGCCGGGAAGTGCAGAATGTCCATGTCCGGCGGCGCGTAGAAGCGCACTTCATCGAGGCACCGGACGGCTGCCGCCGCGTTGTTGGTGGCGATCAGCGTCGGCCCGGGATGCGCTGCCGCCGCCTGGGTGGCGAAGTAGCTGGCCGCTCCATCCGCCAAGCCAGCCCAAGACAGGCGCTCGCCAGGCTTAACGGCCAGCGCGTTGGCGGGAAGGGCATCAAGGGATGGCGAGGACATGGGGGCCAGCTAGGAAAGAGCCGCAACGCGGACGGGAAACGCATTCTAGCACCCGGCGACGAGACCATCCTGAAGCCGTCAATTGTCCCGAGGGACGTGCGCTGGCTAAGTGGAGGCTGACAGCGAATAGGATTGGGATTCCAATTCGCTGCCCACGTGTAGGACATCGCCTCTGCACGTTGTGCGAAGTCGCGCAATTGGCCAAGAAAGGGCGCGACTCGCTCTGTTGAAGGCGTACCGGCATATAATTCACTAAGTGGCCTTGCGGCAAAGCGGGGGATTTCATGGCCTCAAAAACGAATTCAATCTGGTTGTCCTACGATCTTGGCGTTCAAGGCGACTATGAGGGGCTCTACGCATGGCTGGACGATCATCAGGCCAAGGAATGCGGTTCCAGCGTCGCTTTCTTGAAGTACGATTTTCAGGGCGACCTGATGGAATCCTTGATGAGTGACATTAGCGGGGCCGTTTCCTTGGATAAACGGTCGAGGCTCTACGTCATTTTCAAGGAAGAGCGGGGCATGAAGGGTGCCTACTTGAAGGGGCGCCGCAAGACTGCGCCTTGGGAAGGCCATGGCGCCAATGGAGAGTCGGTGGAAGATTGGGGTGAGGTATGAGTCCCCCCAACAGCGGCTTGTTGGTTGATACGGGTTTCTTTTTCGCGCTGTACGACGAGCGCGACGATCATCACGGGGATGCTTTGGAAAAGCAGGAGTGGTTGGGGGCACTTGGCGTTGTCCTGCCGTGGCCAGTGCTGCATGAAACGATCAACACACGCTTTGCCCGAAGAAGTGACATCATGGTTCGCTTTGATGCCGTGGTGTCGAGCGGAGACACATTTCTGGTTGATGATTCGCCCTATAGGGACCGTGCCTACGGGCGGACAGTGACATCGTCCCAACGCGGAGAGCCAGTGAGTCTTGTCGATGCCATCCTTCAAGCAATCATCGGAGACGTCAACATCCCAATAGCGGCGATGCTCACCTTCAACCGTCGCGATTTCGCTGCTGTCTGCGCCCGGCATTCGGTCGAGTTACTCTAGCGCCGAGGCTGATAGTGCCCTACTTCATGTCAATGTACTGCACCGGCACCAGCCGGTGGCCGAGCATGTCAACCGCCGCCTGCGCCTGCTCCAGAATGACGTAGCCCAAAAGCGGCTCAAAGTCGTCCTCCGCCTCGGTTTCGGAGTCGAGAAAGACGACCTCGTTCCAGATGGGCCGGAAGCCATCGATCTTGATCTCAACCGGGGCGCAGGCTTCGCCGCGAATCACCTCTTGATTTGCCAACATGAGTTGCACGGGCTCCGAGCGCAGGAAATTGCCCAGCCTGTCCTTCCAAGATCGAGGAAGAATCAGCGCGCCAGCGCCCGTATCGACAAGCATGCCGCATTGAATGGACTTATCCCCATCGAGCCGATTGGTAATGGTTGTCTGGGCGATTATGCGACCCATTGTGAGAACTCCTTGCCAGCGTTGCAGCGAGATGACAGTTCGAAAGGCATTGTACTCCGATTGCCCAATGCTCTGTTGCGCCGCAGCCCACCAACGAAATCAAGGGGTTGCGGGGCACCACGCGGCTTCCAAATTGACGCGCAAAAGGGTACAGTGCGCCCGTGCCAAAACACTGCCGCCCACGAGGTGCCGTGAACCTTCCCCTGCCGGGGCTGCCTTGGCGCAGTCCTTGCGTGGCCCGTTGATGCCATGAAGCCCACCAACATCCAGGATCCCAACTACTTCCACAAGGTGGTGGACTGCCAGTGGGCTTGCCCGGCGCACACCCCCGTGCCGGAGTACATTCGCCTGATTGCCCAGGAGCGCTACACCGAAGCCTACATGCTCAACTGGGACAGCAACGTCTTTCCCGGCATTCTCGGCCGCACCTGCGACCGGCCCTGCGAGCCCGCCTGCCGCCGGGTGCGCACTGAGGAGAAGCCGGTCGCCATTTGTCGGCTCAAGCGAGTGGCGGCCGACCACAAGGGCGACATCCGGCCGTACATGCCCCGGGTGCCCACCGCCAAGAACGGCAAGCGCATCGCGCTCTTGGGGGCGGGGCCGGCGTCGTTGGCGGTGGCGCGGGACTTGCTGCCGCTCGGTTACGAAGTGCATCTGTTCGAGAAGGACCCGGCGGGCGGCGGCATGATGCGCAGCCAGATTCCCGCTTTCCGGTTGCCAGCGGACGTGCTCGAGGAGGAGGTGGACCTGATCCTCGACATGGGCGTTGAGTGTCACTTCGGCCACGAAATCACCAGCATGAAAGCGATGCTGGATATGGACTTCGATGC
Source organism: Gammaproteobacteria bacterium (assembly GCA_028820495.1). GTDB lineage: Bacteria > Pseudomonadota > Gammaproteobacteria > Pseudomonadales > Azotimanducaceae > Azophilus. Next base: position 44,472 of record JAPPIX010000242.1, on the reverse strand, counting down.
CTATTTCGTTGGCACCGGCGCGCCTCGGGGACGGGACCTCAAGCTGCCGGGCCGCGACGAGGTGGACGAACACATCTCCATCGGCATCGATTGGCTGTCCAGCGTCGCCTTCGGCCACACCGATTCCATTGCCGGCAACGTCATCGTCATGGGCGGCGGCAACACCGCCATGGACTGCTGCCGCACCTCCAAGCGGCTCGGCGCAGAGAGCGTCACGGTGGTGGTGCGCTCCGCCTTCGAGGTGATGAAAGCCTCGGATTGGGAGAAGGAGGATGCCATGAGCGAGGGCATTCCCATCATCAACAACCGGCCCCCGAAGGAATTCGTGCACGAGAACGGCAGGCTGACCGGCGTCGTTTTCGGCTGCGTGACGCCGGTTAAGGGCGACGACGGGCGGCTGCGCTACGAACCGAGCGGCGAGGATGACGTGTTCCTGCCGGCCGACCACATCCTGATGGCCATCGGCCAGGAGAACCACTGTCCGTGGATCGAACGGGACGCCGGCATCCAGTTCGACAAGTGGGATTGCCCAGTGCTCGATGAGGTCACCTTGCAGTCGACCCATCCCAAGGTCTTCTTCGGCGGCGACTCGGCCTTTGGCCCGGAGAACATCATCTGGGCATCGGCCCATGCGCACCAAGCCGCCATTTCCATTCACCTGTTCTGCCAGGGCAAGGACCTGAAGACCGATCGCCCCCCGGAAGGCGTCAACCTGATCAGCACCAAGATGGGCATTCACGAGTGGAGCTACGACAGCGAGCACGACCCCTCGGTGCGCTACTTGGTGCCGCACGCAGACAAGCGGCAGGCCTTGGGCAACATCAAGATCGAGGTGGAGCTCGGCTTCGACAAGCGCTTGGGGGCCAAGGAGGCGCAGCGCTGCCTCAACTGCGACGTGCAGACGGTCTTCACGGACCGGTTGTGCATTGAGTGCGACGCCTGCGTGGACATCTGCCCGATGGACTGCATTTCGTTCACCGAGAACGGCGACGAGGCGGAGCTGCGCCAGCGGCTGATGGCCCCCGCCGTGAACGGCGATCAGGATCTCTACGTTTCCGGCAACCTGCCCACCAATCGGGTGATGGTCAAGGACGAGGACGTCTGCCTGCATTGCGGGCTGTGCGCGGAGCGCTGTCCGACCAACGCCTGGGACATGCAGCGATCCGTGGTCCACATTCCGCAGCTCGGTTCCTACGCCCAATGAACGTCACCTACAACGACTTCGTCATCCGCTTTGCCAACGTCAACGGCTCCGGCTCGGCGAGCGCTAACGGCATGTTCGCCAAGGCGTTGTTCCGCATGGGCATTCCGGTGGCGGCGCGCAACATCTTCCCCTCCAACATCCAAGGGCTGCCGACCTGGTTCGAGGTGCGCGTGAGCGAGCGGGGCCACCTCGGCCGCCGCGAGGGCGTGGACATCATGGTGGCCATGAACGCCGAGACCTACGCGGAGGACATCGCCGACATCAAGCCGGGCGGTTACCTGTTCTACGACAATTCCAAGCCCCTGGCGGCGCATTTCAGGCGCAGCGACATCAATGAAATCGGCATGCCCATCGCCACCTTGCTGTTGCCGGAGTTCAACGACCTGAAACAGCGCGGGCTGTTCAAGAACATCGTCTATCTCGGTGCGCTGTCGGCGCTGCTGAACATCGAGTTCGAGGTCATCACCGGCATGGTGGCCAAGCAGTACCGGGGCAAGGACGATCTGATCGCGCCCAACATCCACGCCTTGGAGCTTGGCCGCCGCTACGCCCTTGACTACCTGGGCGGCCCCATCGAGTACCAGGTGCGGCGCTCAAGCGCCAACGGCGACAAGATTCTCATCGATGGCAACACCGCCGCCGCCCTTGGTGCGCTTTACGGCGGGGCCACGGTCTGCGCTTGGTATCCGATCACGCCGTCCACCTCGATGGCGGAGTCCTTTGAGCGCCACGCCAACGCCTTGCGCAAGGACAAGGCCACCGGCGCCAATAAGTTCGCCGTCATCCAGGCCGAGGATGAGCTGGCTGCCATCGGCATCGTCATCGGCGCCGGCTGGAACGGCGCCCGGGCCTTCACCGCCACCAGCGGCCCCGGCATTTCCCTGATGTCGGAGTTTTTGGGCCTAGCCTACTTTGCCGAGATTCCGGCGGTGGTCTTCGACATTCAGAGGGCCGGTCCCTCCACCGGCATGCCGACCCGCACCCAGCAAAGTGACTTGACTGCGGCAGCCTACGCCTCGCACGGCGACACCCGTCACGTGCTGCTGTTCCCGTCGTCACCGAAGGAGTGCTTCGACTTTGCCGCCGAGGCGCTGGACCTGGCGGACCGGCTGCAAACGCCGATCATCGTCATGAGCGACTTGGAACTGGGAATGAACGACAACGTCTCCGAGCCCTTGGCTTGGAGCGACGAGCGGCGCTACGATCGGGGCAAGGTGCTGGACGCGGCGGCACTGGACGCCGCCGAGGAGTTCGGACGCTACCTTGATGTGGACGGCGATGGCATCGGCCAGCGCACGCTGCCCGGCGCGCATCCTGAGAAGGGCGCCTTCTTCACGCGCGGCACCTCACGCGACGAGCACGCGCGCTACACGGAAAGCCCGGAGGCCTACCAGCGCAACATGGAGCGGCTGGAGCGCAAGTGGGCCACCGCAGCCACGCTGACGCCGAAGGCCAAAATAGCCGATGCCGGTCGCAGGAACGGCATTCTCTACTATGGGACCAGCGCCATGCCCATGACCGAGGCGCTGGAGCTGCTGCAGGGGGAAGGCATCGCCTTGGATCGCATTCGTGTGCGCGGATTTCCGTTTGGCGATGAGGTGTTCGACTTCATTGACCGCCACGAGCGCGTGTTCGTGGTCGATCAGAACCGTGACGGACAGATGCGCTCGCTGCTGATCAACGAAGGGGTGGCAGACCCCGCCAAGCTCGTCTCGGTTCGGTATTACGCCGGCCTATCGATTTCCGCCGACACGATTCGTAACCAAGTGCTTGAGCACTACCAGGCCGAGCGGCTGCCGCGGCTCAAGGAGGTGGGCTCTTGACCTTCGTCGTCAAACCGCGCATCCGCCATCCGCAACTGCCGGTCAACGACCTCGGCCTCACGCGCCGGGACTACGAGGGCGCCGTCTCCACGCTCTGCGCGGGTTGCGGGCATGACTCGGTCAGCGCGGCCATCGTCGCCGCCTGCGCCGAGCTTTCCCTGCCACCGCACCGCTTCGCCAAGATTTCCGGCATCGGTTGCTCTTCGAAAACGCCGAGCTACTTCCTCAACAAGTCCCACGGCTTCAATTCGGTGCATGGCCGCATGCCGTCGGTGGCCACCGGCGCCAACTTGGCCAACCGGTCGCTCTACTGCGTGGGCGTCTCCGGGGACGGCGACAGCGCCTCCATCGGCTTGGGGCAGTTCGCGCACATCGTTCGCCGCCGCATCAACATGGTTTACATCGTTGACAACAACGGCACCTACGGGTTGACCAAGGGCCAGTTCTCCGCCACTAACGATCGCGGCTCGACCAGCAAGAAGGGGGTGCCCAACCTCTACGAACCCATCGATCTGGTGAGCATGGCGCTGCAGATCGGGGCGGGCTTCGTGGCCCGCAGCTTCTCCGGAGACAAGAAGCAGCTAGTGCCGCTCATCAAGGCGGCCTTGGCGCACCCGGGCATGGCGTTCCTGGACGTGATCTCGCCGTGCGTGGCCTTCAACAACCACAACGGCTCCACCAAGAGCTTCGACTACGTGCGCGGCCACAGCGAACGCTTGATGGAGGCGGACTTCGTGCCGGCGCAAGCGGAAATCACCGCCGACTACGACCCGGGCACCACCGAGGACGTGCGCATGCCGGACGGTTCCATCCTGCGGCTCTCCAAGGTCGCCAGGGATTTTGACGTCCACGACCGCATCGGCGCCTTGGAGTACGTGCAGCGCAGCCAGGAACGGGGTGAAGTGGCTACCGGGCTGCTCTACGTGGACCCCGACGCCGCCGATTGCCACGACATTCTGGGCACCGTGAAAACCCCCTTGAACGCCCTGACCGAGGCCGATCTTTGTCCTGGCGAGGCGGCTCTTGAACGATTGAACGAGAGTTTTCGCTAGGAGCCCTAAGCCTCACTGCGTCAGCCACACCGCGAAGCGGACGTTCATCTCATCGCGGTTGTCGCTCCACCACTGCCAGTCGTTGGGCAGTGCCCGCCGCATGTTCTCCGGACTGCTCGGCATGTGCGGGCGCATGTCCACGCCGGTCGCTGCGTGCGTGGACACCAGCGGTTGGGCGGACCGGCGCGTGGGGCCGTAGGAGATGTAGCGCGCTACGCCGGCCATGGAGGATGGACGCGAGGCAAAGGCCACGAACTCGCGTGCCGCTTCGAGTTTCGGGGCGCCGTACAGGATGGCCAGGTATCCGGTATCGAGCACCTGTCCGTCCCAGACGATGACGAAGGGTTGGTTTTCGAGAACCTGGGCGTTGAAGATCCGCCCGTTGTAGGCAGTGGACATCACCACTTCGCCATCCGCCAGCATCTGCGGTGGCTGGGCGCCGGCCTCCCACCAGACGATCTCCTCCTTGATGGTGTCGAGCTTGCGAAAGGCCCGGTCGATGCCGGCCTGGGTGTCGAGCGTGGCATAGACTTCGTCGATGGGCACGCCGTCGCCCAAGAGCGCCAACTCCAGGTTCACCACGGGTGAACGGCGCATCCCCCGGCGTCCGGGAAACCGTTCCAGGTCAAAGAAGTCCTCGATGGTGGTGGGTTTGGCCCCGGACAGCCGTTTGGCGTTGTACGCATAGACGGTGGAGTAGAAGAGTTGGTTGGCCCCGCATTCGGTGATCATGCCGGGGAAGTAGTCTTCCGCTGCGGGCTCGCCGTTGGCGCCTGGCGGGAGGGTCGCCGGGTCGAGGGGCTCGAACAGGCCCTCCTCGCAACCGCGCACGCCGTCCGCGAGTTCGACGTCCACCACGTCCCAATACACGTTGCCCGCTTCCACCTGGGCCCGCACCTGCGCAAGGCCGCCGTTGTAGTCATCGAGTTTGATCTCGATGCCCGTTTCTGCGGTGAAGGCCTTGTGGTAGCCCTCGACGCTGGCCTTGGCGTAGGACCCGCCCCAGGACACGACCGTCAGGGCGTCGTTGGCAGCGGCGAACGCGCCCGTCAACGACAGTGCGGCGATGGCGAGGGCGCTCAGGCGGAATCTAGGAATGGGGCTCATGGCTCGCGGTCTCCTTGGGATATGGGAATCGCTGACGCTCCGAAAGGGCCAACGCTGATGCGCCATATGACGCTTGAAATGGGAATCGTCCCCCGGCGGGGTGCCTAGGTCAAGCAGGACGTGGCGATTACGTTCATGTCGGGACTAAGGATTTGGACAGGGATCTAGGTCTGTTATGACCTTTTTACAGGTGCTATCATCAGGTTCTTTAACTGGCCATGGAGGTTCATCAATGGGGCCGAAGTTTTCAGAGGACGTGATTCCCATTACGGACCTCAAATTGAATCCAGGCCGGGTGGTCGAGCATGTGGCGGCCGTGCACCGCCCGGTGCTGTTGACCAAACGCGGCCGCGGCGTTGCGGTCGTTCAGTCAGTCAGCGACTACGAAATCGCGGAAGAAGAGCGATCGTTCATGCGATCGGTGATTGCGGGACTCGCCGACCTTGAGTCAGGGCGCGAAGTTTCCCTAGCGGATGCCAAAGCGCGCTTGGGCCTCGGTTAACGGAATGTCCAAGGCAACCATCCGTTTCGCAGAGTCTGCGATTACGGATATTGAAGCCATCGGCGATTGGTATGCCGAACAAGGTGTACCCGATGTCGGCGATCAACTGATTCGGCAAATCGTCATCCGAATCGAAGCCCTCGCCGACCACCCTGAAATGGGGCGAATTGTCCCGGAATTCTCCCAGCCGTTTCTGCGCGAATTGATTCAACCGCCATTTCGCATCGTCTATCGAACCGAGCCGAACCTCGTGCGGGTCGTTCGCGTGTGGCGCAGCGAGCGCCTGCTGGTGCTTCCGGAGGAAGGGCAGGCATAGGCTATCCGCCGCCACTGCGACTTCGATTGGAGTCACGTTCATGTCACGTTCATTGACGCTACCCATAGCTGGCAGTATCATCCGCCCGCCATTTCGGTTCGGGCAGTTCACGGGGTATGGCGCAGTCTGGTAGCGCGCCTGCTTTGGGAGCAGGATGTCGGGAGTTCAAATCTCTCTACCCCGACCATTGCCGCCTTGCTTCGTTGCGCTCGTAGCTCAACTGGATAGAGCATCTGCCTTCTAAGCAGGCGGTTGAAGGTTCGAGTCCTTCCGGGCGCGCCACAGTCTAGGTCCCTGCCGCAATCCGGCGGGGGTGGTCGGGCGGTTGCGAACGGTTAATGGTGGGCGTAGCTCAGTTGGTAGAGCTCCGGGTTGTGATCCCGGCGGTCGTGGGTTCGAATCCCATCGTCCACCCCATGCGATTTGCGGGAACGTCTTAAGCCCTATGCAAGTATCAGTGGAAGTTCTCTCCGGCGTGGAACGCCGGCTCACCATTGTCGTTCCCTCCGAAGAGTTTGAGGATCGGGTCGCCGGCAAGCTGCTCGACTTGAAAAACAACGTTCGCCTGCCAGGCTTCCGGCCCGGCAAGGTGCCTTTGAAGGAGGTGCGGCGCCGGTTTGGATCCGCCGTGCGGGCCGATGCCGCGGACGAAGCCATGCGTGCCAGCTACGAGGAGGCCGTGCTGCAGGAATCGCTCATGCCCGTGAGCGTTCCCCGCTTGGAGGCGGTGAAAGCTGAGCCCGGCGTGGACCTTGAGTTCACTGCCAGTTTTGAAGTCCTGCCCGAGGTCGAGCTCGTTGACTTGGCGGCTGTCGAAGTGCAGCGGCCGGAGGCCGAAATCACCGATGCCGACGTGGATTCGATGCTTGAGAACCTGCGCGAGCAGCAGCGCACTTGGCATTCCGTGGAACGGGCGGCCACCGAGGGAGACCGGGTGCAAGTGGACTTCGAAGGGCGCCTCGACGGCGAGGCCTTCGATGGCGGCAGCGGTGAGAACGCACAGTTGGTGTTGGGCGCCCGCCAGATGGGGGAGGACTTCGACAACGCCGTGACCGGCCTCGAAGCGGGAGCGGCGACATCGTTTGAGGCTGCCTTCGCGGACGACCATCCGAACGAGACGCTGCGCGGACGCACGGTCCGTTTCGATGCCACCGTCAAGCTGGTGGAGGAGCCGCTGCTGCCCGAGCTTGATGAGGCCTTTTTCGAATCCATGGGCGTCAAGGAAGGTGGCCTGCCGGCGTTCCGGGAGGAAGTGACGGGCAACATGCGGCGGGAAATGGAGGATCGGATTCAGCGCTTGGTCGTCACCCAGGTTATGGACGAACTCAATCGCCTGCATAGCGTTCAGTTGCCGCCAGCCTTGGTGGACCGGGAGATTCAGGCCCGCAAGGAGGCAATGCTGAACCAGTTTGCGCCCCAGCAGGGGCGCCGCCGCATGGATCCGTCGTCGTTGCCGGACGAACTGTTCCGGGACCAAGTGGAGAAGGAGGTCGCCGTCGGCCTGGTGACCCGCCAGATCCGCAACGCCCATGATCTCGAACTTGATGACGAAGCCGTCCGCGTCGAGGTTGAGCGCCTAGCGGAGTCCTATGCGGAGCCGGAGGCGGTGGCCCGCTCCATCTACCAGGACGAGGGCTATTTGAATCGCATTGAAGAGCGGGTGGCCGAAAACCAGGTGGTCGCCTTCATCTTGGATCAAGCCAAGGTAAATGTGCTAAAAAGCACTTATCAGGACATCGTGACCGGCCAAGCCCTGCCGCCGCCGGAGGACGAGTCGCCCGCAGCTACTTCAAGTGAGCAGGATGGCGGCGCTGGCGTAACAGGAGACGGCTCCTCCGCCTGAGCGTCAGGCACCGCCGCCTGAGATTCAACAGGAGAAGGCAATGACCCAACAAGGCAGCGTTCCGGAGACCACCAACCTCGGCTTGGTCCCCATGGTGGTGGAGCAATCGGCCCGCGGCGAGCGGTCCTATGACATCTACTCGCGCCTGCTCAAGGACCGCATCATCTTCATGGTCGGCCCGGTGGAGGACCAGGTGGCCAACTTGGTCATTGCCCAGATTCTGTTTCTGGAGTCGGAGAATCCGGACAAGGACATCCACCTCTACATCAATTCCCCGGGCGGCGCTGTGACGTCCGGCATGGCGATCTACGACACCATGCAATTCGTGCGCTGCGACGTCAGCACCCTATGCATCGGCCAGGCGGCCAGCATGGGCGCCTTTCTGCTCGCCGCCGGCGAGCCGGGCAAGCGCTTCGCCCTGCCCAACTCGCGGATGATGCTCCATCAGCCCGCAGTCGGCGGCATGCGGGGCGTGGCTGCCGACATCGAGATACAGGCCAACGAAATACTCGCCATGCGGGAGCGGCTGAACGGGCTGCTCGCCGAGCACACCGGACAGCCGATCGAACGCATCCGCGCCGATTCCGACCGGGACTATTGGATGAACGCCAGCGAGGCGGAAGCCTATGGACTGGTCGATCTTGTGCAGAAGCCACGCCGGCAATTGGCCAAGGCGGTTGGACAATGAGCTTGCAAAGCGGGCGTCCATCAAACATAGTGGCGCCGCTCCATCGAAGGGATTGAGGACCAAGGAGACCATATAACCATGGCGGAAAAAGGCGGCCGGGGCGACGAGGCCGGCAAGCTCCTGTATTGCTCCTTCTGTGGCAAAAGCCAGCACGAAGTGCGCAAGCTCATCGCCGGCCCGTCGGTGTTCATCTGCGATGAGTGCGTGGAGCTGTGCAACGACATCATTCGCGAGGAAGCCTCGGATGCCGGCCAAAGCGGCGACAGCAGCAAGCTGCCCATCCCGGCGGAGATCAACGACATCCTCGATCAGTACGTCATCGGCCAGGACTACGCCAAGAAGGTCCTCGCGGTCTCGGTTTACAACCACTACAAGCGGCTGAACTACACGGGCAAGAAGGACGATGTCGAGTTGTCCAAGTCCAACATCCTGCTGATCGGTCCCACCGGTTGCGGCAAGACGCTGCTCGCCGAAACCTTGGCCCGGCTGCTTGACGTACCCTTCACCATCGCCGATGCGACCACCCTCACGGAGGCGGGGTACGTGGGCGAGGACGTCGAGAACATCATTCAGAAGCTGCTGCAGAAGTGCGACTACGAGGTGGAACGAGCCCAGGTCGGCATCGTTTACATCGACGAGATCGACAAGATCTCGCGCAAATCCGACAACCCCTCCATTACCAGGGACGTTTCCGGGGAAGGCGTGCAGCAGGCCCTGTTGAAGCTCATCGAGGGGACGGTCGCCTCGGTGCCGCCGCAAGGAGGGCGCAAGCACCCGCAGCAGGAGTTTCTGCAGGTCGATACCAGCAACATCCTGTTCATCTGCGGAGGCGCGTTCTCCGGCCTCGACAAGATCATTCTCGACCGTTCGGACAAATCCGGCATTGGCTTCAGCGCCGAGGTGAAGGGCGAGGAATCGCGTGCGCAAATTGGCGAAACCCTGCGTCAAGTGGAGCCGGAAGACCTGATCCGTTACGGCCTCATCCCCGAGTTCGTCGGCAGGCTGCCGGTGGTGGCCACGATCGATGAACTCGATGCGGACGCCTTGGTGCGCATTCTGACGGAACCGCGCAATTCGCTGACCAAGCAGTACGGGAAGCTGTTCGAGATGGAGAACGTCGAAGTGGACTTCCGCGAGGATGCCCTGCGGGCCATCGCGGAGAAAGCCATGGAGCGCAAGACCGGCGCCCGTGGCCTGCGCTCCATACTGGAATCGGTGCTGCTCGAAACCATGTATGACCTGCCGTCATCGGATTCGGTCGCCAAGGTCATCATCGATGAGAGCGTGATCAACGGCGAGAGCGAGCCGATGCTGATGTACGAAAACAAGGAGCAAGCCAAGGCTGCCCAGGAGGAGTGATCTCCCTCTCCCGCAACGCCCCTGCGCCGCTGCCGCTTCCCGCCCGCCGCCCGTGAAGGTCGTCAAAACCATTCCTGTTCTGCCGTTGCGCGCCATGGTGGTCTACCCCCATGGCGTGCAGCCGTTGCTGGTCGGCACGGAACGCTCCATCAAGGCCATTGAGACGGCCATGAGCGGCGACCAGCAAGTGCTGCTCGTGGCCAAGCGGGAGGCTGGGAGCGAGCCTGCTGAAGCTTCGGATCTGTTCGAGGTGGGTACGCTGGCAACGGTTCTGCAGTCGCTCAAGTCACCGGCTGGCGGTACCGTGAAGATTCTCGTGGAAGGCCAAGCGCGGGCCAGGATCGAGCAACTTGACTTCACCGGCACCCACATCACCGCGGCGGCCGTTCCGCTAGCGGATGCAGGACTCGAGGAAGAGCAAGCGGAGACGCTGCGCCGAGAGGCTTTGTCGCAGTTCGAGCGCTACGCGCAAGACAGCCGCAAGGTGCCCCAGGAGGTCATGGCTTCCTTGTCCAGCCTGACGGATGCAGGCAGGCTGCTCGATGCCGTGGCGGCGCAAGTCGACGTCCCTGCCGAAAGCAAGCAAGCCCTGCTTGAAGAGCTTGACCTCGGCAAGCGAGCGGAGCTGCTGATGAGTCTCATGGCCGGTCAGCTCGGCCAAAGCGAGATGGACAAGACGATCCGTGGGCGCGTCAACAAGCAGATGGAAAAGAGCCAGCGCGAGTATTACCTCAACGAACAGATGAAGGCGATTCAGAAGGAACTGGGCAAAATCCAGGAGTCGCCGGACGAATTCGAGACCTTGGCCAAGTCGATCGAAGAAGCCGGTTTGCCCAAGGAGGCGAAGGAAAAGGCCCTTGCCGAGCTCGGCAAGCTCCGGCAAATGCCGCCGATGTCGGCGGAAAGCACCGTGGTGCGGACCTACATCGATTGGATGGTGCGCATTCCTTGGAAGAAGCGCAGCCGCTTGGCCCGTGACATGGCGCGCGCCGAGCGCGTTTTGAACGAGGACCACTACGGGCTTGATGAGGTCAAGGAACGCGTTCTGGAGTGCCTCGCCGTCCAGGTGCGCACCAAGCGGACCGCCGGTCCGATCCTCTGCTTGGTCGGCCCACCCGGCGTCGGCAAGACCTCGCTCGGCGAAAGCATCGCCCGAGCCACCGGGCGCCGCTTCGCCCGCATGGCGTTGGGCGGCGTGCGCGATGAAGCCGAGATTCGCGGCCACCGCCGCACCTACATCGGCTCCCTGCCGGGCAAGGTGCTGCAGAAGATGGCCAAAGTGGGGGTGCGCAATCCGCTTTTCCTACTCGATGAAGTCGATAAGTTGGGCATGGACTATCGAGGCGACCCGGCCAGCGCGCTGCTCGAAGTGCTCGACCCGGAGCAAAACAGCCGCTTCAACGACCACTATCTCGAAGTGGACTACGACCTCTCCGATGTCTTCTTTGTTTGCACGTCCAACTCCTTGGACATTCCGGCGCCGCTGCTGGACCGCATGGAGGTGATCCGGCTGCCTGGCTACATGGAGGAGGAGAAGCTCAACATCGCCCGGCGCTTCCTGCTGCCCAAGCAAATGGCGGCGGCGGGGCTTGCGCCCGCCGAGCTAGCGGTTGACGACGATGCCTTGATCCACTTGATCCGCCACTACACCCGCGAGGCGGGAGTGCGCGGCTTGGAACGGGAGTTGGCCAAGCTCGCCCGCAAGGTGGTGCGGGAGAAGGTCGTGAGCGGCGATGGCGATGGCACCGCCATCGGGGCGACGGATTTGGAGCGCTACAACGGGGTGCGCAAATTCACCTATGGATTGGCCGAGGAGCAAAGCCGGGTCGGCGTCGCCACGGGCTTGGCGTGGACGGAAGCGGGCGGCGAGCTGCTCAACATAGAAGCTGTGGCTGTGCCCGGCAAAGGGCGCCAGACTCGCACCGGTTCCTTGGGCGACGTCATGCAGGAGAGCATTCAGGCGGCGCTGACCTTCGTCCGCAGCCGCAGCGAATCCCTCGGCGTGCCAGGGGACTTTCACCAAAAGTACGATCTGCATGTGCATGTGCCCGAAGGGGCCACGCCCAAGGACGGTCCCAGCGCCGGCATCGGCATGTGCGCGGCACTGGTGTCGGTGGCGACCGGCGTGCCGGTCAAGGCCAGCGTCGCCATGACTGGCGAGATCACCTTGCGCGGCCGGCTGCTCCGAATCGGCGGGCTTAAGGAAAAGCTGTTGGCGGCTCATCGGGGTGGCATCCGGGAGGTCATCATCCCGGCGGAAAATGAACGCGACCTCAAGGAAATCCCGGACGGGGTCAAATCGGGCCTGAACATCCATCCGGTGCAGTGGATGGACCAAGTGCTTGACCTAGCCCTTGAATCCGATTTGGTGCCAGCCTTGCCGTTGACCAAGGAGGCGATGCCCCCAGCGGCGGTTCGGGCGGAGCCCGATCTGCCTGCTGACCCACACTGATTGGGGGCACAGGTCGTTCAAGTTGCTCCTGCAGGGCTTGTTGTCCTTGCAGGAAAAGCACGACGCTGGTATAAGTTTCGCGTTCTTGGTGGTTCGTCGGAATGAGGCGCAATGCGGCTCAGGCTGGCGCCTAAGCGATGGATGCGGCTGTGTGCCGGCAAGTGCCGGTTGTGCGGCTGTGGTGACAAACTCAAGGAGCACAAGCACAGTGAACAAATCCGAACTCATTGATCAGGTTGCAAACGCTGCGGATCTGTCCAAGGCTGCCGCGGGGCGCGCGGTTGACGCGGCGCTTGACGCCATCACCGGGTCACTCAAGCAATCTGAACCGGTGTCCTTGGTTGGCTTCGGCACTTTCCTCGTGCGGGAGCGGGCGGCCCGCCAAGGGCGCAATCCCCAAACCGGCGAGAACATCCAAATCGCCGCCTCCCGGGCCGCCGCCTTCAAGCCGGGCAAGGCGCTGAAAGATGCCCTGAACTGAAGTCGCCGGATGCCTCCGGCGTTAGCGGGGCGTTGATCTAACACCGAAATCGACTAGGGCGCGTTGCGTCCATAGTTTCGCTAACGAGGCGATGCCCTAGGCTGACGGGATGGCGCGTTGCCGAAGGCAACGCAATCGAGTTGCTTCGCAACTCGGCGGTCGCTGGGCGCAAAGCCATACTGGTGTGACAACCTTGCCCCGCGATCAAGAAGACTAGTCATGCTGCAGAGACTTCGCGACCAAACCCAAAGCACCGGCTTCAAGATCATTGTTGCCGTGCTGGTCTTTGCGCTGGCCTTCTTTGGTTTTGGCGCCTTCAATGTCTTTGCGCCTGGCGACCCGACCGTGGCCAGCGTCAATGGGGAGGACATCACCCAAGGGGCTCTGCTTCAGGAGACGGAGCGGGAAAAGCGGTTTTTGATGGTTGAAGGCGGCGAATCCGCAAACCTCGACCCGCTGCAGATGCAGTCCAGGGCCTTGGAACGGCTGATCACCCGCACTTTGCTGGAACAGATCGTCGACGATCTGGATTTGACGGCCGCCCCGTCCAGGGTCAATGCCGCAGTGGTTGCCGATCCCGGCTTCCAGATCGATGGGCAGTTCAACGAAGACATCTTTCGCCGCGGCCTCTCGGCCATGGGATTCACCCCACCCGAGTACATGGCGGCGCTCGCCAAGCAGATGAGCAGCGACCAGCTGCAGCGCGCCGTTGCCGAATCGGTGTTCGCGACGGACTGGGAAACGCGCTCGTTCGCGCGCCTGATGGGCCAAAAGCGGGATCTCGCTTGGCTGCCGTTCACCGTCACCCACTTCAGCGAGGGCGTGGCAGTGGATGCCGCGGAGGTGGAGACCTACTACCACGAGCACCAGACCGAGCTGATGACCGAGGAGACGGTGGACGCCGCCTATGTTGAGTTGGCATGGGATCAACTGCTGGACGATCCCTCGATCGAGATCACCGAGGCCGATCTCGAACGTGAGTACGCGGCGGACAAAGCGGCGGCGGAGGCCGATGAGCAGCGCCGCAGCGCACACATTCTGCTGCGCACCGGCGATGAGCGCACCGAGGCGCAGGCCATTGCGCTGTTGGAGGACATCAGCGGGCGCATCACCGCCGGCGAGTCCTTTGCGGAATTGGCGGAAACCTATTCCGAGGATCCCGGCTCCGCCCAACTCGGAGGCGATCTCGGTGCCGTGGGCCAGGGCATTTTCGATCCCGATTTTGAGGAGGCCTTGTGGGCCTTGGACGTGGGGGAGCTTTCGCCGCCCGTCAAGTCGGCCTTCGGCTACCACCTGATCCGGCTGGATGGCATTGAAACCGTCGAGTTTCCGGCGTTTTCGGAGCAAAGGGCGACGCTGGAGGAACGACTGCGCCGGGCTGCGGCGGAGGAGTTGTTCACCGAGCGGCTGCGTGAACTGGACAGCCTTGCCTTCGAGAACAACGATTCCTTGGGAGCCGTGGCCGAGGCCTTTGGCCTCGAAGTCCAGCGGGTGGAGGGCGTCAGCCGCACCGTCGGGGATGCGGTTTTTGCCGATGCGGACATCCGCGAGGCCCTCTTTGCGGCCGACGTGCTGCTTGACGGCAACAACACTGCGGCCCTTGAGTACGGCGCCAACCGCGCCGTCGTCGCTCGGGTGGATGAGCACCACGCAACCGCCTTGAAGGCCTTGGATGAAGTGCGCCCGGAGATTGAGGCGTTGCTCGTCGAACGAGCGGCGCAGGATCGGCTGGCCGAAGCCCATGAAGCAGCGTTGGTTCGGGTGCGGGCGGGCGATAGCGTGGCCGCGGTGGCCGATGAGCACGGCTTGGCGTGGGAAACGCTGGAGGCGGCGGCTCGAACCGATCCGCGTCCGCCCCCTGAGGTGATGGAGGCTGCTTTTACCTTGAGCCGACCCGAAGAAGGTGGCAAGAGCGTTGGCGTGGCCGTTTTGGGCTCCGGGGGGAAGGCCATAGTCACAGTCACTCGAGTGGTCGAAGGCGATGTCTCCACCTTGGCGGACTCGGAATTGGACGGATTGCGCCAGCTGTTTGTTTCCCGAAGCGAAACCCTCGACTATGAGGCCCTCTACCAGGGCTACTTGGCCGATGCCGACATTTCGCGGCGCGTGTTGCAATCGGACTGATTGCAAACCGGTGGATTGAGATCGCCGGTCGTGGAGTGGTCTCGCACGAAGTTTGGGGAGCGTTTGCTGGCGGAGGAGCAGCCGCGGCTTGATGAATTGGTGCGGCGGCTGCATGGCGACGTCCTGGTTTGGTCAGGCCCGTTCTCGGAGTCGGCGCGCGGCGTCAAGCGCTGCATGGCGCGCCGCTGCCTCTACCTCTCCAACGGTCAATCGAAAGTCCGCGAGGAGCTGGGCATGGCGACCTTCGCTGGCAGCTTGGAAGCGTTGCCGTTGCCGAACAACAGCGTGGATGGATTCGTATTGCACCACAGTTTGGAGATGGAAGACGACCCGCGTCGGGCGTTGCGTGAAGTGGGCCGGGTCGTCGCGCCGGGTGGCCGCATCGGCATTTGCGCGTTCAACAGCTTCAGTGCTTGGGGCCTGCGCCGTCTCTACGGCCGCTTCCGTGCTGACGTGTTTTCGGATGTGAAGTTCGTCAATCCATTGCGGCTTTTTGATTGGTTGGCGCTGCTCGGCTTGGAGCTTGACGAGCCTGCGGAGTACTTGGGTTTTGGCGCGCCTGTGAATCTTGCCCAGAATTTTCGGAGTGGCGTTGGGCGGTCCGCCGGTTGGCTTGGCAGTGCCCGGCCGCCGCTGGGCGCGGTGCTGTTGGCCTCGGCGATCAAGCAGACGCAACGGGCAAGCTTCACCGGACATCGGCGGCCGCTGCGCAGCCGTAAGCTCGCCGCCGCCAGCTATCCGCGAACCTCGGCGCCCAATCTCCGCCGCCGTGGTTGAAATCTACACGGACGGCTCCTGCTTGGGCAATCCAGGGCCCGGGGGCTGGGCGGCCTTGCTGCGGCACAAAGATGCGGAAAAGCTGCTGTCGGGGGCCGAGCCCGACACCACCAACAACCGCATGGAGCTCATGGCTGCCATCGCGGGGCTTGAGCAACTCAAGGTGGCCAGCCAGGTGCGGCTGACCACGGACTCGGAATACGTGCGCAAGGGCATCACCGCGTGGATCGCCGGATGGCGGGCCAACGGTTGGCGCACGGCGAACAAGAAGCCGGTTAAGAACCAAGATCTATGGCGCCGCCTCGACGCTGCCGTCGCCCGGCATGACGTGCAGTGGCGATGGGTTAAGGGCCACAGCGGCGACCCGGACAACGAACGGGTTGATGCGGCCGCCCGGGCGGCCATTGACACCCTTAATCCATAGAGGAAGCGCATGCGTCAGATCGTGCTGGACACCGAAACCACCGGTTTGGAGCCGGAGCAGGGCCACCGGGTCATCGAGATTGGTGCCGTGGAACTCATCGACCGCGAACGGACCGGCGAGACGTTCCATACCTATCTCAACCCACAACGCGAAATCGACGAGGGCGCTTTGCAGGTGCATGGCATCGATGCGGACTTTCTGGCTGACAAACCCCTGTTCGGGGACATCAGCGAGGCCTTGATCGCCTTCATCAAGGGTGCGGAATTGGTCATGCACAACGCGCCCTTCGATGTTGGCTTTCTGAATCACGAGTTGTCGCTGCTGTCCGATTCGGCGCCAAAAATCGGCGAGCTGTGCAAGGTGACCGACTCCTTGGTGCTGGCCCGGCGCAAGTACCCAGGCCAGAGACACAGTCTCGATGCCTTGTGCCGCCACTTGAAGGTGGACAACAGTGCCCGGGAGCTGCACGGCGCCTTAGTGGATGCGCAGATCCTGGCGGAAGTCTATTTGGCCATGACCGGCGGCCAGACGGTGCTGTTCACCAACCCGCAGGAGCAGGAGGTCGAAGCGGGGGCAGGGCTGAAGTTCGAACCCTTGCCGGCGAGCCGTCCACGGCTGAAGGTGGTTCAAGCCAGCGCCCAGGAACTCGCCGAACACGAACGCATGATGGCGGTGATTGCGGCTAGCTCGGCAACTCCCTAAAACCCTGCCGCCAACCCCTCCTTGCGGTGGTCGGAGCCGCCGACGTAGCCGTGTTCCGTCTTGATGATGAGTTGGGCCCCGCCGAAGATGAACTCGCGGGGTTCGAAGCGGACCTGGTGGCCGCGAGCGCCAAGTTCTTCGGCAACGCTTGGGTCAAAACCCGCCTCCAAGCCCACGCTGAAGTCTGGGTAAACGTGCCAGCGCGGCGCATCGCTGGCGGCCTGTGGATTCTGTCCGTGGTCGAACAGCCGCCGCACCATCTGCACGTGGCCTTGGTGCTGCATGTGCCCACCCATCACGCCAAAGCTGGCCAAGGGTTCGCCGCCACCGGTGACAAAGCCGGGAATGATGGTGTGGTAGGGGCGCTTGCCGGGCGCCACGCAATTCGGGTGGCCCGGGTCGAGCACGAAGCCCGCGCCACGATTCTGCATGGCGATGCCGGTGCCGGGAATCACGATGCCGGAGCCGAAGCCGTAGTAGTTGGATTGGATGAACGACACCATCATGCCGGACGCGTCGGCGGCGGTCAGATAGACGGTGTCCCGGCTGGCGGGCAGCGCCGCCGGCGGCAGGGGGGAGGCACGGTCGGTGATGCCGGCCGCTGCCCGGGCGAGGCTTTCGTCGTCGAGCAACTCCGACGCGCCAATGCGCATGGCCTGGGGATCGGCAAAGTGGTCGAAGGCAGCGCGTATGGCGATCTTCATGGCCTCGATTTCCAAGTGTGCGCCTTGGGCCGAGTCCAAGGGCGCACTCTCCCGGTGAGCAAGCAGGCCGAGGGCGATCTGGGCAGCGAGCCCTTGGCCGTTGGGCGGCAGTTCGTGCAGCCGAACTTGGCGGTAGTCTTTAGCCGTAGGCTCCACCCAGTCCGCCTGGTGGTCTTCCAGGTCGGCCTTGCGCAGGGCGCCGCCGGCCGCGGCCGCGGTGGCGTCGATGCGCTCAGCCAGTGCGCCCCGGTAGAAGGATGCGCCATGGGTATCGGCAATTTCCCGCAGGCTCGCAGCCAGTTCCGGGTGTCGAAAACGCTCGCCTGCCTTCGGCGCAGGCAGAAAATGGTCGGCGAAGTCCGGGAACTTGCCCAAGGCCTTAGCCGCTTGCTGCCAATACCAAGCCGTCTTCGGCCCCACCTGAAAGCCATCGTCGGCATAGCCGACGGCCGCGTCGAACAAGCGTTCAAAGGGCAGGCGCCCGAAACGGTCTGACAGCGCCACCCAAGCGCTCACCGCTCCGGGCACGGTGACCGCATCCCAACCGGTCAGGGGCATCGATTTGTGATTGGAGAAGCGGCCCAAAGTCCAACCGGCGGGCGCTCGCCCGGATGCATTGAGGCCAACTAACCGCTCGCCATCCCAAAGGATGGCGAAGGCGTCGCCGCCCACGCCATTGTTGGTGGGTTCAACCACGGTAAGGGCGATCGCCGTGGCGAGTGCGGCATCCACGGCATTGCCGCCCCGCCGCAGGGCATCAAGTCCTGCCTGGACCGCCAGCGGCTGCGACGTCGCCACCACGTTGGCCGCGCAAACTGGCGAGCGCACCGAGGGATAGGGTTGATTGAAGTTCATCACCGAACCATCTTACCTTGAGTGCCGTTGAGCTTTTACCCATACTGCCAAGGCGCAACCCGATGAGTTGGAGAAGCCCTTAGCTTGCCCCGGTGCGCCAAGCTGCTGATGCCGAAGGAACAACCGGCCAGCCAATGGGCTGTCTCCATTTGTTCTATGGAGAGGTCATGAAAATCGAGATCGACATTGAGCCGGACGAGGTTCGGGAGCTGTTTGGCCTGCCGGACACCAAGGCCGTGCAGAAGCTGTTTCTTGAGCGGGTGACGAATTGGGCGAACCAACAGCAAAATGACGCCGAAGCCACGCAGCAGTGGCTGAACGCCATGATCCAGGGCGGCCGGCAGTCCTTTGATGCCTACCAGGCGTTCCTCAGGAGCTTCACCGGCGCCGGGAGGGCTAAGGCCTCAAGCGGAGATTAGCCATGGCGGCAGGCGGGTCGGTTCAGTGGTCCACACGCTTTGGCTTTCTGATGGCCTCGGTCGGCTTCGCCGTCGGCCTCGGCAACATTTGGCGCTTCCCGTACGTCACGGGGGAAAACGGCGGCGGTGCCTTCGTCGCCGTGTACTTGATCTGCGTCGCAACCATCGCGCTTCCCATCCTCATGGCGGAGTTGTTGATTGGCCGCCGCGGTCGGATGAATCCGGCGGGCGCCATGGCTGCGGTCGCCGCGGCCGAAGGCCGCAGCCCGCGTTGGGGTTGGGTCGGGGGGTTGAACCTGGCTGCCGCCTTCGTGATCGAGGTGGTGTACTGCGTGGTGGCGGGTTGGGTGCTGCACTACCTCTGGCAGGCGCTGATCACGGGCTTCAGCGGCATCGGTCCCGCCGAGGCGACGGCCCAGTTCGGCGACCTCCTAGGGGACCTTCCCACCGTGCTGATGTGGACCCTGCTCGCCCTTGGTGTAGCCACCCTGATTATCTACGGCGGTGTGCGCAACGGGATCGAGCGGGCGGTGAACCTGCTCATGCCGTTCCTATTCGGCCTGTTGTTGTTGCTGGCGGTGCACAATCTGTTGGCCGGTGGGTTCGGCGAGGCTCTTGGCTACCTCTTTGCTCCCGATTTCTCGAAGGTCAACGGCCCCATGATTCTTGCTGCGGTGGGGCAGGCATTCTTCTCCGTCGGCGTCGCCATGGCGGGCATGATGGCGTTCGCCGCCTATCTGCCCAAAGCTGCCTCCATCGGTCGAAGCGCGGTGGCGATCGTCAGCGTCGATACCTTGGTGGCGCTGGTTGCGGGCTTGGTCATCTTTCCGGCGGTGTTTCGTTTCGGCATGGATCCCGCTGCCGGCGCCGGCCTGATTTTCGAGACCCTGCCGGTGGCCTTCGCGCAAATGGCCGGGGGCCGCTGGGTCGCGGTGCTGTTCTTCCTGCTGCTGTCGGTGGCGGCAGTCACGTCCATGGTGGGCCTGCAGGAGCCGCTCACGGCTTGGGTTGAGCAGCGCTTCGGCATTCCCCGCCGCCGCGGCACCTTGCTGGTCACCTTGTCGGTGGGGGCGCTGAGCGTCGTGTCGATGCTGTCGCACAGCCATTGGGCGGAGGTTAGGCTGTTTGGCGCCAGCCTCGCCGCCGCCATGGACTACCTGCCCAACCAGATCATGCTGCCTTTGGGCGGTTTGCTGATTGCCATCTTTGCCGCTTGGTTCGTCCGCACCGATTCCGCTCGGGCCGAGCTGGCCTTGGCCAAGCCTTGGCATTTTCGCGCTTGGTTGGCGCTCACTCGCTTCGTGGCGCCGCCAGCGGTGCTGTTGATCCTGCTGTTTGGGTTGTGGGGTTAGGGTAGCGTTCATTCAATCCGGGCTTTCAATGTTCGGTTCGCGCGGAGTTTCGCGCTAGCGAAACTCCAATCGAACCTTGGCCCCCCAGGGCCAAGGTTCGCAAGTGGTGCTGCAGCCAGGCGGCGGACAGGATCGCGATCAGCAGGTTGGCCAAGGCAGCGGCGCCGTAGATGCCGACAAAGCCGAACAGGCGGTCTCCCGCTAGGGCCAACGGCAGATAGAACACCACCATCCGGCCGAGGGACAGCAGCAGCGTCGGGATGGGCTTGCCAAGGGCCGTGAACGTGGCGCCGGCGATCATGCTGACGCCGAGCAAGCCGTAGGTGACGGGCACGATGAGCAGGTAGGCGTAGGTGGCGTCCACCACCGCCTCATCGTCAATGATGAGGGTGGCCAAGGGCTGGCCCCACAGGGCAAGAACGACGCAGACGGCCACGCCATAGCCTAGGGCGAAGCGGTAGGCGAGCCGATGCGCTTCATGGATGCGACCATAGCGGCGGGCACCCCAGTTTTGGCCCACGAAGGGGCCGGTGCTTGCCGACAGCGCCATGAGGATCATGGTCGCCAAGGACTCCATGCGCGATGCCACGCCAAAGCCAGCCACCACCGCATGGCTGTGGCCTGCCAGCAGGGCGACGGTGATTGCCAATGAAGCCGGGCTAATGAGGTTGTTCATCGCGCTGGGGACCCCGATGGCCAGCACTTCCCGCCAGGAAGCCCAGATGGCGCCTAAGCTCATCGTCCGAAAATCGAGCAGGTGCATCCTCAGCAGCAGGCCGAGGGCAATAAGGAAGGTTGCCCCCCTCGAACTGACGAAAGCCCAAGCGGCGCCAGCCAGGCCCAAGCCGTCCCAGTGGCCGGGCAGGCCGAAAATCAAGGCTGGCGCCAAGGCAACCTGCAGGATGGCGCTGCCGCCCATGACCCAGGCGGGTGCGCGGGCGTGGCCAGTGGCCCGCATGATCATGGTGGCCACCATGGGCAGGGTGAACAGGGGCTGTCCGACGATCCAGATGCTCATGTACTCGATGATCAGCGGCAGTACGGCCTCGTCGGCGCCCAACAGCCGGAAAATCGGCGCTTGAAAGGCATACATCAAGGCGGAAAGCGTCGCCACCAGCAGCGTCGCCAGCAGCAGGGCGTGGGTAGCCAGGAGTCGCAGTTGCCGATGACGGCCTTGGCCGGCGAGGCGGGCGATGATCGAGGCGGCGCCGACGCCGATGCCCATCGACAGCGTCACCAACCCCATGACCAGCGGGAAGGTGAAGCTGATTGCCGCCAACTCCAGGCTGCCGAGCCAGCCGATGTAGATGATGTCGATCATCGACGCCACGATCATCGATGAGATGCCGACAAACATCGGCAGGGTCATTCGCACCAAGTGCCGGGCGGTGGAGCCTGTTGTCAGTTGCGGGTTGTCCATGTCGTGGATCGCGTAGCCCTTGTTGCCGGCCATTCGCTGATTGGGATGCCCATTATTGCCCAGCGCATGAGTCGTTTCAGATCAAGACCGAAACTCCAAACGAACCCGCGTAGCGGGTTCGCGGTTGCGAATCGGGATGCCGATGGGCATAGTGCGCGCCTTCGGGCGCCGTTGCGTCCAGAGGATTGATTCCATGCGGCTTTCAGATCACGACGCGGCCTTCCTATACGGAGAGACCGCCAGCGGCCCCATGCACGGCGCCAACATCGTGGTGCTCGAGGGCGAACTGTCCGCGCCAGCGGTGCGGGCGCACATCGCCCGGCGCCTGCACTTGGTGCCGCGGCTGCGCCAGCGGCTGGTTTTCGCGCCCTTCAATCTGGCCCATCCAAAGTGGGTGGACGATCCCAATTTCGACATTGCCCAGCATGTCAAGGGGCACTCGCTGGAAGCGGGCGCCACTTTGGACGAGGCCTTGGCGGCAGCGGCCAAGCTGGCTGAACCCCTGCTGCCCAGGGACCGGCCCTTGTGGCTTACCTATGTCATCGAAGGCGTCAAGGACCGCACGGTGCTGCTGCAGATGGGCCATCACGCCATGGCGGACGGCGCTTCGGGCGTGGACATTTCCCTCGTGTTGTTCGACCTTCAGGCCAATGCGCCGGAACCCACGCCGGAACCGGCGCCTTGGTCTCCCGCGTCCTTGCCCAGTGCCACTGAGCTGGCCACCGAAGCCTTGCGCGAGCAAGTCGAGTCGATGTTGGACAGCAACCCGTTTGCTGCGATGCAGCTCGGCGACGGGCGCATGGAGATGCTGCGCCGGGCGGGTGAATCCATCACCCGATTCCTGGCGGAGCCGGTGTTGACGGCGCCTTGGAACGCCGGATTGGTGGGTCCGAAGCGCGAAATGGCTTGGCGGCGCTACGAATTCGGTGAGTTCCGGGAAATTCGGCGCCGCTTCGGCGGCACCATCAACGATGTGGTGCTGTCGGTGGCCGCGGAAGGCGCAGCCCGCTATCTGGCGGACAGCCGCCAGAAGGCTGCTGGTACGAACCTGCGCATCATGTGCCCGGTCAACGTCCGGCAGGAGGATGAGAAGGGCGCCTTGGGCAACCGGGTGTCGGGCATTTTCCCCATGTTCCCAGCGGCCCCGATGACCATCGTGGAACGGTTGCGCAAGGTTCGCCATGAAATGGAGCAGATCAAGCAGAACCGGGAGGCCCAGGCCCTCCAGGAGTTGATGGAGTCGCTGCCGTCGCCGCCACCGCTGGCCATGGCGCCCACCCAACTGGTGGGCGGCCCCTTCGATCCCACGGCGCTCGCTGCCCGCGTCCCGCCGCCGACGCCGCCTTGGGGCACCTCAATGCCCATGGCCGGTTTCAACTTCACCTGCACCAACGTGCCCGGCGTGCAAGTGCCCCAGTACATTGCCGGCCACCAAGTGCTTGATGCGCTGGCGATGTTGATGCTGGGCGGGGTGTTGGGCTATGGGCTGGCGGTGACCAGCTACAACAGGCGGCTTTACTTCACCTTGGTGTGCGATCCAAGGCTGATGCCGGACGTTGAGCGCATGGCGGACAGCGTGGACGGTGCCTTCAAGGAATTGCTCACGGCGGCGCGCAGCGCCGATGCGCCGGAGCCGGGGGCAGTGGCGCAACAACCACAAACGAAAACAACGGAAGGTACGCAATGAACAATGCAGCAACCCAGTCCGCCGATGCGCTTGACGAAGTGGCGCAAGGCTACCCAAAGGCCATCAGCCTGTCCGGCCAGGACGTGGAGATCCGCGTCTTTGGTGCCCAGGACCGGGCGCAGGTGCTGGCTTTCGCCCAAGCGCTGCCGGAGCAGGACCTGCTCTTCCTGCGGCTCGACATCACCGAGCCGGACATCGTGGATGCTTGGCTGGCCAACGTCAGCAGTGGCACCACCTTCTCGTTGTGCGCCTACGCAGGGGACGAGTTTGTCGGTTATGCCACGGTCGAGCGCAACCCGGCCCGGTGGACGCGCCGGGTGGGGGAAATCCGAGTCAACGTGGCGCCCAGCCTGCGCTCGCACGGCTTGGGCCGCATCCTCACATCGCAGATTTTCGACATCGCTCGGGCGATGGGATTGAAGAAGCTGGTGGCGCACATGACGCCCGACCAAGCGGGTGCCCAGGCGGCATTCAAGCGGCTCGGGTTCGTCCCGGAGGCGCTGCTGGCGGACCACGTGGAGGACCGCCACGGCGACGCCCATGACTTGGTCATCATGTCCTACGACGTGGACGGCCACTCCGGCCACATGGACGCCCCGATCTAGTCAGTTAGCCGTAGCTCACGCCCATGCCAGCGCGAACGTCGTTGTTCACCCCGTAGGGCGCGATGGGATAGCGCAGGCCGTTGCGGGACAGCGCTTCCAAGCCGGCGATGATCTTGGGCAGGAAGCGTGGCGGCAGCGCCATCAGCAGTTCGTCCTCCATGACGCCGCCGTACCTTCGTTCGGCGAAGCAGGGTATCGAGAGGCTGGGCTCGCCGGTGGCCAAGGCTCGGCCCCAGGAGTCCGCGCAGGCGGACTCGCCGACGCAGCCCCATTCCAGCTTCTTGTAGCCGGTCCACTGCAGCCCGTTGATGAAAAGGATCATCTGCGCTGGCGTGGCATAGATCAGGCAAATGTCCGGCGGATTCAGCCGGCCGCTGGCCAACGGACTCACCGCCATGGCCTGGTAGGTGCCGTAGGGCACCACGTCCATGGCTTCCTGATGGGCCTTGGCATTCTCTTGGTCGGCGTACCAGACGCCAGCCATGCGATCCCCGGAAAGCCATTCCGGGCTGCGTGGATGCAGGCCGATCACGGTGCTGCACTGGGCGCCGACGAGGTCGTCGGCGGTGATGCCGACGGTCCAGCCGTTGCGGCAGGCCTGGCCGACGATCTGGTCGGTGGCGTGAATCGCCTTGGGCCGGCGCAGGCGGGGGATGGCCATCATCTCCTCTTCGGAGGCGAACAGCTTCATGCCCACGGGCGTGGCGCGCAGCCGCAGGTAGCGATTTAGCCCGTTCACCAGTTCTGGCCAGTCATAGGTGTCGAGATCGGTGGCGATGACTTCAGACATGTGCGCTCTCCTTAGTTGTCTTGATCGCGGGGCAAGGTTGCCACATGAGCCGCCTTTTGCGCCCGACTCCGTGCGCCGCCGAGGCGGCGCGCGTTCCTGTCGGTCTGAGGCATCGCCTCGTTACAGCGACAGGCGCTTGAAGGCTGGTGGCCGCCGTTCGATGAAGGAGCGCACGCCCTCCTTGAAATCCTCGCGCTTCAAGCTCGTCGCCATCCATTCATTGGTCTCGGTCATGGCGTCGCCCAAGGGCATGTTGAGGTGCCGGTACACCTGCGCCTTCATCACCTTGAGGCTGGTGGGGGAGGCGGATGCGGCCAGTTCGGCAATGTACTCCTTGGCGGTTTCGACGCTTTCCCCGGCGTCCACCAGCCGTTCCGCCAGACCCAATCGCTCCGCTTCCTCGCCGTTGAACTTGCGGGCGCTCCACAGCAGGTCCAGCGCCCTTCCTGAGCCGATCAGACGCGGCAGAACCCAGCTCACGCCGTGTTCGGCGATTAGCCCGCGCTGGGAGAAGGAGGTGGCGAACTTCGCTTGGCGCTCGACGATGCGCAGGTCCGCCAACATGGCGAAGACGAAGCCGAGCCCGGCGCAGGCGCCGTTGACGGCGGCGATCAAGGGCTTGCGGATGGACAGCAGGTAGGAGTAGGTCACCTTGAAGTTGGGGCCCAGCTCCGGATCCCCGGGCGAAGCCTCAAGGGCCGACAAATCCTCCCTTTGGACGTTGCCGGTGGAAAGGTTGTCGAGGCTGCCCATGTCCATGCCGGCGCAAAATCCGCGCCCGGCGCCGGTCAGCACGATGCCAACCACCGCCGCATCCTGCTCGGCAGCGGCCAGCGCATGCCGAATCTCTGCCAGCATCCTGGTCGTGAAGGCGTTCAGGCGGTCCGGCCGGTTCATCGTGATGACCGCTACCGGATCCTCCACTGCGTAGGTGATGTCCTTGTACATGTTGCTCCTTGACGTGAATGGGTTGAGAAGGGGTAAGACGCGCAGATTATCGAAAATGGTAGGCCGATGGCAGCGGCGTTCACGTGCCGCGCTCGACAAAGTGGTGGGAGTCTGGTTTATTTCGCGCTTCGCCTTGATCATGAGGAAGGTGTAAGCCATGGCGATGATTCTCAACGACGAGCAGACGATGCTCAAGGACAGCGCTCGGGACTTTTGCGCCAACAGCGCCCCGATTGCCCAATTGCGCCAGCTGCGCGACGAGGACTCGGCGTTGGGCTATGACCCGGCCACTTGGCGGGCCATGACAGAGCTGGGCTGGGCGGCG
The DNA here is from genome assembly GCA_028820495.1 of Gammaproteobacteria bacterium. Classification (GTDB taxonomy): domain Bacteria; phylum Pseudomonadota; class Gammaproteobacteria; order Pseudomonadales; family Azotimanducaceae; genus Azophilus. The sequence continues at coordinate 18,513 of JAPPIX010000242.1, read as the reverse complement.
GTTCCCTTCCCGGAAGCCCATGGCGGGCTTGATTTCGGCTACAAGGGGCTCGGCGTGGTCACCGAGGAAACCGGGCGAAGCTTGGTGGCCAGCCCGCTATTCGCCAGCGTTTGGCTCTGCGGCACGGCGATCAACGTCGGCGGCAGCGACGCGCAAAGGGCGGAATTGCTGCCGCGCATTGCCTCGGGCGAACTGCTCATGGCCTTGGCGCTGGAGGAGTCCCACCGCCACGATCCCCATGGGGTGTCCACCACTGCGGCAGCCGCGCTCGACGGGTTCGTCATCAATGGGCGCAAGACCTTCGTGCTCGATGGCCACGTGGCCGAGCAACTGCTGGTGGTGGCGCGCACGTCCGGCGAGGCGGGCGATCGGGATGGCATCAGCCTGTTCCTGGTGGATCGCGAGGCGGCTGGCGTGGCGGTCACTAGGCTGCGCATGGCCGATTCGCGCAACGTGGCGAACGTTGAGTTCGACGGGGTTCAGGTGGGCGCCGATGCGCTGGTTGGCGAATTGGGCCGCGGTGCCGAGGTGCTCGACCCCACCTTGGACATCGGCCGCATCGGCATGGCGGCGGAAATGCTCGGCGGCATTCAGGAGTGCTTTGAGCGCACTGTCGCCTATTTGAAGGAGCGCGAGCAGTTCGGCGTTCCCATCGGCTCCTTTCAAGCGCTCAAGCACCGGGCTGCCAACATGTTCTGCGAGGTCGAGCTATCCAAGTCCTGCGTCCTCGAGGCGCTCACCGCCCTGGATGAGGGCCGCGATGCCGATGAAGTCGCCAAGCTCGCGAGCCTCGCCAAGGCGAAGGTGGGGGAGACCTACAACTTGGTTTCCCGCGAAGGCATCCAGATGCACGGCGGCATCGGCATGACCGACGAGTTCGACATCGGCTTCTTCATCAAGCGAGCCGCGGTTAGCGAACAGACCTTGGGCGACGTCAACTTCCACCGCAATCGCTACGGGGAGTTGGAAGGGTACTAGGGTTCAGCCATGCGCCGATGGCGCTTGACGGGACCCTAAAGCAAGCCTAGCACTCGGTCGATAGTCCAGTAGGCGGCCAGGATGCCGATCCCGTAGATCAGCCCCACGTCGATCCGAGCCAACTGTACGCTCGCCGTGCCGCCGGATTGAGCCACGCCTTGCAGCACCGCGGTGGGCGGGCGTAGCCCCACCCATCGAGCCGCGCTCAGGAAGGCCAGCAAGGCTGCGATGATCATGAGTTGGCCCACTTCAATGCCGATGTTGAAAAGCAGCAGCGCGGGCGCGAGCTGATCCCTGGGCAGGCCGATTTCGGCCATTGCGCCGGCGAAGCCGAAGCCATGCAGCAGCCCGAAGAGGAGGGCCATGATCCAAGGTCGGCGGGCGGTGAGTGGCGAGCGTTGTTCCGGCGGCGACAACAGTTCACGCGCCAGGAACAGGATGGACAGGGCAATCACGGCCTCCACCGGTCCTTGGGGAGCTTGCACCAGTTCCAGCACCGACAAGGCCAAGGTGATGCTGTGGGCGAGGGTGAAGGCGGTAATGGTCTTCAGCAGTGCCCAGCGGTTGGGGATTAGATAAACCAGGCCGATGACGAACAGCACGTGGTCGATGCCGAACAGCAGGTGCTCGATGCCGAGCCACAGGTAAGCGGCCACTTGGGGCGCGGGATCGTCGAGGTCCAGCGACGGCGAATTGGGGCGCAGCAGCGCCGTCAGCCCTTCGCCATCCAAACGCTGGATCTCCACCATCGCATCGGTCAGGGTCCGCGCCAAGCCGCTGATGTGGATGGCGCCTTGATCGAGGGGGCAGGCCACTTCCCACTGCTGCACCAGTGCGCCGCCGATCACTTCCGGCACCGGGTCGCCCAGCGGCGGACAGTCGTTGGGCAGCACCGGGTCGATCGCCAATCGGCGATCCTGCACGATGGGTTGCTTCCACAGCACGCTGAAGCGTTCCGGGGCGGTTTCGACGATCTGCAGATAGGCCGGTCGAACCTCGTGGGCTGCCAAGGGCGCGCTGGCGAGCAGCGCCACGGCCAGTAGGATTCGTCGCGCCGGCCTCATAGCCGCTGCACTTCGTAGCGGCTGCGCAGCGCTTCATAGTAGGCGGCGTTGGCTTCCTCACGGCGCTCCGCCGCCAAATCCGTTGCCACCCGGCTGGCCACCTCCCCGAACGGCGGCTGCGCCTCGGGCAGCGCCTGTTCGAGCTTCACCAGGTGCCAGCCGTAGGCCGAGCGCAAGGGGCCCTGCCAATCCGGACTGGGCTTGAGTTGCGCAAGCGCCTTGGCGAACTCCCGTCCGAACAGATCGCCGACAGCGCGTTCGGAGCGTTCGGCGTAGGCCCGCTGCAGCATGAAGGGATCGCCCTTGGCTTCTGGATCGACCAGCGCCGCCTCGGCGTCCGCCTTGGCGTTCGCGCGCCGGTCGGTGGAGAAGTATCGATGGCGGAAGCTGTAACGCGCAGGCAGCCGGTAGCGCTCGGCGTTGGCGTCGTGGAAAGCCCGCAGCTCGGCTTCGCTTGGGGGCTGGCTGGCGGCGATGTCCTCGGTCAGGAAATTGAGCTTCTGCACAAGGCGGCGGCGGACGATGATGTCGCCTTGGTCCAACGACAGGCGCAAGGCCTCTCGAAAGTAGATTTCCTCTTGTATGAAGCTCTCGATGAGGCCCTCAAGCTCCTCGGCTGTTGGCGAGCGCCCCATTTGGGCGTTCCACTGTTGGGTGAGCCGATTCATTTCGGCGGCGTCCACGTTGATGACGCGGTCCGTGGCGTCACCATCCAGCAGGGTGGCGGCGGCGAACAGGGCGGCGCCTAGACCTAGGAAGGCGATGAGGGGGTCTTTCAAAAAATGATTCACTTTGGCTATGCGTCCGGAGTATTGAGTGGGTCAGTGCTTTGTTTGGAGTCAGCGGGCGTTTCACATCCAGTTGGAGTGGTTTATGCTCGCACACTAGGCACGCGCCTTGCCGCAGGCGCGAATTGTAACGGGTCGCCTAGTGTCCTGTCCGACAGCCTGCGGGTCCAACGTAAGCGGCAATTACCCAACAATGATCAAATTGAGCCATTCAACGGCAGCGAACGGAGCCGTCCATGAGTTTTGAAACCCTGAACTACGAGGTCGCGAACAATGTGGCGACCATCACCTTCAACCGACCGGAGGCGGCCAACGCCATGGATCCGTTGATGGCCAAGGAGTTTGGCGCCGCCGCCATCGACGCGGACGACGACCCCGCGGTTCGAGCTGTCGTGCTCACCGGTGCCGGCAAGATGTTCTGCGCTGGCGGCGACCTTGGCGCCTTTGCCCAGGCCGGGGAGGGGACGCGCAAGCTGCTCATGCAGATGACCGGCGACCTGCACCTTGGCCTTTCCCGCCTGGCCCGCAGCAAGGCGCCCGTGATTGGCGCCGTCAACGGCACCGCGGCGGGCGCGGGCTTCAGCTTGGTCATGGCCTGTGATCTCGCCATCGCCGCCGAGTCCGCCGTCTTCACCATGGCCTACACCCGCGCCGGGCTCTCGCCGGACGGCAGTTCTACGTACTACATGCCCCGTAAGATCGGCGACCGCCGCACCCGTGAGCTGATGCTCACCAACCGTTTGCTCAGCAGCCAGGAGGCCTTGGACTGGGGCATCGTCAATCAAGTGGTGGCGGATGCCGAGTTGCTCGGGGAAGCCCAGGGCCTGGCACAGCAATTGGCCAGCGGCCCCACCGCCGCCTTTGCTGCGGTCAAGACGCTGCTCAACGGCACCTTCGAGCAAACCTTGGAATCGCAGATGGAGCTTGAGGCCAGGGCGATTGCCGGGCTTGCCGCCGGTCACGATGGACAGGAAGGCATCAGCGCCTTTTTCGAAAAGCGCAAACCGGCGTTCACGGGCGCTTGAAGTCAACGCAATTCTTGGGAGCGACAAAGATGAATGCAGACGAACTGCCCAAGCAGAAAATCGAAGTGCTTGGCAAGCAAATGGCCTACGCGGAAATGGGTGAGGGCGATCCGATCGTGTTCCTGCACGGCAATCCCACCTCGTCCTACCTGTGGCGCAACATCATGCCGACGGTGGCCGGCCTCGGGCGTTGCTTGGCGCCGGACCTGATCGGCATGGGCGACTCGGACAAGCTCGACGATTCGGGACCGGACCGCTACACCTTCGCCGAGCACGCCCGTTATCTCGATGCCCTGCTCGAAGCGCTCGGGGTCAAGGAGAACGTGGTGTTCGTGATCCACGACTGGGGCTCGGCACTCGGCTTTCACTGGGCCAACCGGCATCGCAGCGCCGTCAAGGGCATTTGCTACATGGAGGCCATCGTTCGGCCCATCTCCTGGGCGGAGTTTCCGGCGGACGCGACGGGCATCTTTCAAGGCTTCCGCTCGCCAGCGGGGGAGGCCATGGCGCTGGAGAACAACATCTTCGTGGAACGGGTGCTGCCGGGTTCGGTTCTGCGCGGGCTCACCGATGAGGAAATGGCCGTGTACCGCCGCCCCTACCTCGAGCCCGGTGAATCCCGGCGTCCCACGGTGACTTGGCCGCGCCAGATTCCCATCGATGGGGAGCCGGAAGACGTGGTGGCGGTGGCTCAGGCGTACTCGGATTGGCTGTCCGGTGCCGAGTTGCCAAAACTCTTCATCAATGCCGAACCGGGTGCCCTCATTCGGGGTGCCACCCGGGAATTCTGCCGCGCGTGGCCCAACCAAACCGAAGTGACCGTGAAGGGCAGCCACTTCATTCAGGAAGACTCACCGGCGGAAATCGCCGCCGCGCTCGCCGACTGGCTGCCGACCCTCTAGTGATCATCTAGCGATTCGCCACCGCCAGCCCGGCAATGATGACGCCCAGGCCGATGACTGAGGCGGGATGAATGGTCTCGCCGAGCACTAAGGCGATGAGCCCCAAGGACAGCAACGGGGAGAGGTAGATCAACTGCCCGATGCGGGCGGCGTTGGCGGTGAGCGCCAAGGCGTAACGCCAAAGCAGGAAGGCAACGCCCATTTCCACCAGCCCCACCCAGGCGCCGAAAACGAGCGTGTCGACCGACAGGGGCGGCCAGCCCGGCCCAACGGCGCAGAGGACCGCCGTGGCCGCCAAGCCGAACGGAAAGCTCCAGGCCAGCAGGCCGATGGGATCGATATCGGAGCGCGCCTGGACCAGCCAATAGCCCGCCCACAGCAGGGTGCTGCCCAGCGCCAACGCGACCCCCGCCCAATCGAGGGACGAGGACGCCTCCATTCCCCAAGGCCGCAGCACGATCAGGACGCCGCCGTAACTTAGAAGAATGCCCAGCAGAACCGGCCGCGTTGGCCGCTGTCCCAATATCGGCCAGGCCAACAGAGCCATGGCGATGGACCACGTGTAGTTCAGCGGCTGCGCGACCTGGGCCGGCAGGCGGTCGTAGGCGGCGAACAGCACGACGTAGTAGGCAAAGGGATTGAGCAAGCCGAACAGCGCCGCTCGGCCGACCGCTTTCGCCGGCAAATGCAGCCGCCCCAACCACCCGGCGACGACCCAGAAGAAGAGGGTGGACACGACGGCGCCGGCCAGCAGCAACTGCACCGGCTCAAGCGTGCGCAACCCCAACTTGAACCCCGTCGCCACCGTGGACCACAGCGCCACTGCCAGCAACGCGAACAGAATCGCCCGCCGTTCCGATTTTGCAATCAAGGTGTTGGCGCCCTCGCTTCCAATCGATTGAGACCTGTCCCTAAAACCCTACCGCTCAATCTTCCAAGCGCTTGCGAACGAGGCGCATGGTTTCTTCGATTTCGGCGCTATGGCCCACCATGCTGGGATGCTGTGAGACTTCCTCCAGCGTTGGCAGGAGACGCTCATCGCGCCATTCAAGCAGTTGCAACAGCGCAGCCGTCCAGGATGGGTGCGTATGGAAGTGGTAGCCCTCATCGATGTGCGTCGCAGGCAGGCGAACGAGACCGAGCAGATGTTGTCGAATTTCCTCGGTGTCGGGCGAGTTGTGCCAACGCATCCGCTGGGGCTCCGATGAGCTGCTGTCCTTGTGCTTGGCAGCGGTCTCTTTTGGCATCACGTCTCGATGTACGAATACTGGCCCAATCGGGATTTGGTCTCGGCCAGGGCGATGGTAAGGGTGATTTGCGCAGTAGGTGTAGAACGGATTCGGGATGTCTAGGTCACGGATCTCGCAGTGGCTGGGGATGTCACGGTTGAAGTTTGAGCCGCCCCTGCGGCCCTCGAGAGATCGATTGAACCAACAAGTGCCGCAGCAGTCGGAGCCACCGTTGGGCATCAGGACACTGGAACTCGTGGATGAAAAACAACCGCTGTGATGCGGGTTCCTGCTTCATCGATCTCTGTCATTGCTTGCTCGCTCTGAGTCGGGCTTTGCTGCGAACTGGCAGGCCGGGCCGATTTTCGTGCGAAATCCACTCAACAAACCCGATGCTTTCTTGTCAGTTTGAAACAGCCACGAGCACTTACCACACGCTTACATTGACACCGAAGGCCTTTCCGGCCGGGATTTCCCCAACGTGTACACGTTCAGCAGAGAGGGCACGGCAGCGTAGTGCTTCGCGAAAGCGCGGTAAGCCTTTCCTGATGAAGCTGTATTTGGCATACCGGTGACGCCTTATGTGACGCTCTATGCCGTCGATGAATTTGATTGCCGTACGGTGTCCTTTGTCGGGGGGTCCATCGTAGACCGTGAAGAACGCAAGCGCATATCGCTGATCCACATCTTCGACCTCAGTGAGTTTGCTGGCGTCAGCTGTCACTTCCTTGGACGGATACACCCTAGTTCCTTCGACTAACGGGTCGAAAGCCATCGCTGCTTTTGCCTCAATGAGCACGGTGGCTTTGCCGTCTCGCAACATGGCGATATCGATGCGACGTCCGTTGCTGGGCCACTCTCGTCGGATCGTTACCTTGGAGTTCTCTGCGAACTTCTTGTGTAGGCGGTATGCCAGTGCGCCACCCAGAGATCCCTCGTTCTTGGAAGTCAGCGACAGATAGGCGAGCTGGTTTTGCTTAAATTCACAGCCCAAGTGGCGAAGAGACTCTCGCAGTGCATCGGTTAGATCTTGTGCCGTGGTCCGGCGTGCGGGCTTGGTCACCATACGTCAGCTTAGCATGGGGCGAACAGGTTCAGTCGGATCAGCCCAAGTGTTGGCGTCAGCGCAGTCTTCGGTTGCCTCGACAGTTGCACTGGCCGACATGGCGCTGACACTGACTTTGCGCGTATGCTTCGCCGATGCTCTGCGATGACGAACTTAAGGCCAGCATCACCGCCAACTTGGCGGCCTTCGATGTCATTGAAAACAAAGTGGACGATGCCCATCACGCGGCGGTCGCCATCACCGTGACCGACGCTGCCCATGGCGCGGACCTCCCGGGTTTCGAAAGCTCCGAAGCCTGGCGCCCCGAGGCGGCGCTGATCCTCACCCGGCGCTCGGCGAAGCTGCGCAACCATCCGGGCCAGTGGGCCTTTCCGGGCGGACGGCTGGACGCTGGCGAGGCGCCCGTGCAAACGGCACTGCGCGAATTGCGCGAAGAAGTGAATGTGCAACTCGGAGAGGGGGACGTGATAGGTACTTTGGATGACTTTGTCACGCGCTCCGGCTTCGTCATGAGCCCGGTGGTCGTGTGGGGCGGGCCAGGCCTCAAGACCCAAGCCAATCCCGCCGAGGTGGCCTCGGTGCATCGCATTCCGCTGACCGAGTTCATGCGCGAGGACGCGCCCCTGCTCGATCAGGTTGCCAGCAGCCAGCACCCCATGCTGCGTATGCCCGTCGGCGACGACTGGATCGCCGCCCCCACGGCGGCCTTGATTTACCAGTTCCGCGAAGTGTGCCTATTAGGCCGCCACACCCGCGTCGCCCACTACGAACAGCCGGCTTTCGCTTGGCGTTGAGGGGAGGGAGTCAGGATTCACCTCTTGGGTAAAGCGTGGGGTGGGTTGGCCTAGTGCTCGGTCACCGTTGTTACCTCCGCCCCACCGCTTGATCGCTCGTCAATGTAGCGCATGATGTCCTGTGCCACCTCTTCGACTTCGGTGGGGACTCGCACATCCTCGCCCAACCGGCAACGTAGGGCAACGATAAGTGGCAGAAGAGACGCGGCCCTTTCTTTATCACTAGTCAGGATTCGAAGGATGCTACCTTGGTCGGCTCCCGCCGCGACAAAGTTGGAGATGCAAGAGGAAGCGATGGGTATCAGCCTACTGTCACTGGGATCGAGAGCCTTGTAGGCGGCCTCCAGAATGCGCATAGCGTCGAGGTGTTTACGGAGTAAGACCAGTGCCTCAGTACGCAGCCACATGCATATAACCGCGTTTACGGTCGGCGGGCTGATGCGGCTGTCTATATCGTCACAGAGAGTTAGAGCGATAGTGGGGTCTCCGGCGCGGTTTGCAGCGAGTGCTCTAAAGGCCAATGCTGTTGTGATGGTTTCCTGCAGGTCGGGAGCATCGCCGTTGCCAAAGCCTTGAACCGCCTCCCCGGAGACCGCCAACTCGTGGTCTTTCTTTCCGAGCGTCTTCAGCGCCGAGCTCTTGCTTAAAAGCGCTTTAGCTACCCGCTCCACGGGTTCTGGTCCATCGTTGTCCGGGAATTGGTGAACAATCTCTTCGTAAGCCGCCAACTCATCCTGTTCCTCGCCGAGCATCCCCAGCGCAACGCCCTTGTAGAGGAGCGCTTTCGCGACCTCCGCCATGAGTGCCGGTGAATCGCTGTCCGCGAATTGGAGAACGATTTCGTCGTAGGTGGCCATCTCGTCATAGCTCCTTCCAAGTCTCGCTAGCGCCTGAGATTTGCAAAAGAGCGCCTTTGCGACCCCCTCCATGAGTTCAGGAGCGTCGCTGCCGCCAAAGCGCTCAACGATGTCGTCGTAGGCCGAGATCGCGTCCTCCTCCCTGCCGAGCTTCCCAAGCGTTAGGCCCGTGTAAAGGATCGCCTTTGCGACCTCCTCCATCAGTGCCGGCTCCTCGCTACCGCCAAAGCGCCGAACGATGTCGCCGTAGGCCGCGATCTCGTCGTCTTCCCTACCGAGCGTCCTTAGGGTCAAGCCCTTGTTGAGAAGCGCGTTTGCGGTCCTTTCCGCGAGTTCAGGAGCGTCGCTGCCGCCAAAGCGCTGAACGATGTCGTCGTAGGCCGAGATTGCGTCCTTCTCCCTGCCGAGCTTCCCAAGCGTAACGCCCGTGTAAAGGATCGCCTTTGCAACCTCCGCCATGAGTCCCGGCTCCTCGCTATCGCCAAAGCGCCGAACGATGTCGCCGTAGGCCGCGATCTCGTCGTTTTCCCTACCGAGCGTCCCTAGGGTCAATCCCTTGTTGAGAAGCGCTCCTGCGACCAGTTCCATGAGTTCCTCGGTCGCACTGTCTCCGAATTGGTGAATGATCTCGTCGTAGGTCGCGATCTCGTCGTCTTCCCTGCCGAGCTTCCCAAGCGTCCAGCCTTTGTTGAAGAGCGCTGTTGCGGCAAGATCCGCTGGTTCTGGCGAACCGTTGTTAGCTAAGAGGGCAACGGTTTCTTCATACAAGTCGAGTGCGTCTTTGTGTTGGCCCGTCTGCGTTAGCTGCCAAGCTTCGTCGAGGAGTACTCTCGCAGTTGGGCTGGAGCGCCTGTCCGCACCGCTGTTAAGGAGATGATTGGTGGTGTCGTCTTTGGAGCGGGTCTGATTCAGGTCCGCTACGTCAATGCCTCCACGTTTCAACCCTTCTCGTATAGCTGGATGCTTGATTGCTTCCGTACGGAGATGCTCGACCAAGTTGGCAAACTCTGGGCCGCTGTAGAACGCCGTCATAAAGCGAATCAGGCTGTGTACAACCGCCGCCTCGTCTCGTTCTCGGCGGAGCTTGTAGTAGATGCAATAGAGGCGTTCTGCAACCGAGTAGCTCTGTCTGCGCCCTGTGCCGTGAACGATCAGTGCGCCTCGTTTCACCAACCTTCCGATTAAAGTGGATGCCTTTCTGACGTCCATCCTCGCGCGGGAGGCGATTTCCCCGGTAGTGGATGGCTGCCAAAGATCGGCCACAGCGAGATAAACGCGGCGTTCAAGCTTAGCCAACACCTCGGTGTAGCTGCGGAAGTATTCCGTGTGGTCGTCGATGAGCGTCACCAGTTCTTCCAGCAGTTCTCGCATTGAGCGGTGGCGTGAGAACTCGCCCATAATGACCAGAAAGCGGGAGCTACCGCCCGTTAGGATTTGGAGAGGTCGGATCTCTCGGTCGGAGAGATCATCACCGCTGATCGCCTGCCACAAGCGGCGGCAGGACCCGATATCCAAAGGCTCTAGGTTGATGGTGCGGAACAGTTCGAAGAAAGGCGCCTTCGCGTCATCTAAAGCGGCGAATCGGCTGGCGGCCGTCGCTAGCAGGGCGATCTGGGGTTCGCATTGCAGCGTTTCGCGAAGCTGCCAGCCGAAGTCATCGTCAACGTTGTCGCTGAGTGACTGGAGGTTCTCCACCATCAACAGGAGCTTTTTGCCGATTCTGTCCGCTGCGCTCAAAACCGTAGAGCGGACGTGTTCGGCGATGTTCCGCTCCTCCCATCGTGTGGCGAAATCGGCATGCGCTTTGGCGAGTTCCCTAGCTAGGTCCGCATCGTGCTTTTGCGCTGCCGTGGCGAGGTGGAAGAGCGTTTCAAGCCAGAAATCGGCGATGCAGAAAATCTCTTGGCTTTCCTCCATGAATTGGACCGGCAAGTAGTGGGGAGCAAGTTCGCCATTGGCGCGTATCTCCGCGGCGACTCGGGCTAGCATCATGGTCTTGCCGCGTCCTCGGGGTGCGATGAGCAGCAGATGTTGGCAGCAAGCGGCATCGATGTTGTCGGCGAGTGTGCGCAGGACGATTTGAAGTTCCCCTTGGCGGACCGTGAATTGCCGAATCACTTCCTCGTCGGATTGATACGTTCCAGCAATGAACTTCCGAATGGTCGCCGTCCGGGCATTCATCGGTTGGCCCTGCCGACTGAATGGTCACTTGAGAGGGTAGGGTGATGATCCGCATACCGGGTGGCCCACCAATCCTTCAACAAGCGGGATACGAATCGGTGGCTGCCGTCGTCGGCTTCGAGATAGCCATCGTGAATGAGGACTTCGAGTATGTCCGCCACCCTCTCGCTGATATTCTCGATCTTGGTTGCGAACAGCGCTTCAAGCGCCTTGCGGGCGCTGGGCGTGAATTGTCCTTGAACAGCCGCTTCCGCGAGTATTGCGTTGGCAATGGCGAATTCGTTCTCACCCAGGGCATCCCGCATACGTGCTTCGTAGTGCATGAGGTCGTTCTGGCCGAATGGGCCGAGCAGATCGGTTTGGTACACCGTTTCGACATCAACCACCTTGATGGTGTCGTGGCTGTGCATGGTGGCGAAATCCAGCAATCGTGCGAAGAAGGACTGGACGTGATGTGGGATGCCAACGCCTAGTGCGTTGTATGCCGCTTCGGCGACTCCGTCCTCAATCGGAAGCGCGTTTGCGCGGGCTAACTGGTTGAAGCACTCGACACTTGTGCTTCGGTCCCAAGGCCCAAGCCGGAACTCATAGAGATAGTTGGTGCGGTCAGTCAGACCCAAGCGGCGGACAAGAGGCGTCAAGCCGATGCTGCCCGACAGCATGAGAGCCAAGGAACCGCCACTGACGTCTTGGATCGCACTGCGCAGCCAGCTCAGAAACTCGTCCACCAACGCCCGGCCGTCATCTTGGCGCAACAGGCGATTGAGGAAAATTGGCAATTCGTCGATGACCAATAGGATCGATTGTTCATGTTCCGCGCAACTGCGGATGATCGATTCTCCGTGGCGCGGCCAAGCACCGGCGTTCAATCCAGCGCGGAACTTTATGCCGAAGTCGTAGGCGCTAAGTTGCTCGACGTTGTCCGAAAATAGTCGCGCCAAGCGCTCGCCGAGACGCGATGCGATTCCCCGAACCGGATGCAGTGCTTCGGCGACTTTCGTGATGACGTCTTCCGGTGAGGCAGCGTGCTCCACATCGGTGAAGGCGAAGGCCCAACCTTCCTGCTCAAGCCGCCTTCCGAGCTCGCGAGCCACGCTGGTCTTCCCCATGCGCCGCTGCCCAGACAGCAAAACGGGATTGCCGTTGCGGATGTGGCGGTCCAGCACCTGCAATTCGCGTTCCCGGTCGAAGAAATCCTCTCCGCTGACCCAAGGACCGGTTATGGACTTCATTGTCCAATCTCCTAAGATGATCTATGCGCCAATCGTAGCGTCAACAATCTTGTTGTCAACATATTTGTTGACAACAAGATTGTAGTCAACAAATATGTATTGAACGAAGGGGGATAGTAGTGGTCTGCTAACCTTCTGCCGCCCGAAATCGGGCGAAGCGGAATTCCAAGTATTTCGGGTTGGGGTGGGCGTCGGCGTGCGAGGGCGTGCGCAGCTTGGTGCCGTGCAGTTGCCGCAGGTTTTCGAGTAGGGGGCCGTCCCGCTCCTTGATCACTTTTTCGGCCACGTGAATGCGTAGGTCCGGGTCAACGCCAATTAGATTGGTATCGAATGCTGTGTGGTGCAGCGTTGACATGCATATGCCGTTGTCCACTGACGCCGGACCGTTCTCGACATCTGGCACGATGTGCGCACCGACCAGAAGACTGCGCAAAGGTAATCCGCTGAAAGCGCAACGGTAGCCGTAGGCGGACTTGGTGCGGTTGCTGAACCAGGCTTGGTGATTGCGGTGGCGGCTTTGGACTTGGGAGTAGGATTTTTCGCGGACTTGAAGTCCTGCTGCGAGTGATTGCGGCGGCAGGTTGCCTGGGTTGGATTGGGTGGCGTCGGACACTGACAGCAGAATGCGCTGTTCAGCTTCATTGAACTGCGTAACCCAAACAGGCCAGAAGGCTTCGTACAGCGTCGGTGCGACGCCGCGGAAGTAGATGAGCGGCGCTTTTCTATTGTGGGCGATTCTAAGGTGGAGATTGGCCGGATTGTTTAGCCCGCCTTTGGCCAAATCGTAGGGCACCAAGCCTGTTGGACGGTCAATGTCGGCGTTCTGGTCCCGATACCATGTTCTGCGCCGGCCTCTCGGCACCGTGGTCTTGAGGCTGAGCGCAGCGCTCATCCGCTGAGGCTTGAAAATGCCTAGAGCCTTACTGGCAAAGTGCATGCGTTGGCCTTCGAATTGGAACCCCAAGTCGATGTCAGCCCAAGGAATTAGGCCGTTCTTGGCAATGGCCAACTGTTCAAGCGCAGAGAAAGCTTGGGCTCGAATGGCCCAATCAGGATCGCCGTTCATCTTGTTCGCGTGAGCAAAATCTACTCCTGAACCCAATCCGTTGCAGCGCCAAAGATGACTCCAACTTAGCAGGAATGTCAGCGCATTCCCAATATGAGCCCCGTATTGGCTCAAAGCCATTGACCCGAACCGAAGCTGTGCGCCAAACTTGACCCTTTGCCGCACGGCTCCCTGCACGAACTGAACGACACGAACTCAACACTTGGAGGACACAACATGGCGATTAAGGAAGGCGACAAGCTTCCGGAGGCGACGATGCACATCATGAGCGGCGATCGCCCGCAGGCGGTGACGACGGACGATCTCTTCGCCGGCAAGAAGGTGGTGGCGTTTGCGGTGCCGGGCGCCTTTACGCCGGGCTGCTCCCAAGTTCACCTGCCCGGCTACGTGGTGAACGCGGACAAGCTCAAGGCCAAGGGCGTGGACAGCATCGTCTGCATCGCGGTCAACGATGCCTTCGTGATGGATAGCTGGGGGAAGGCCCAAAACGCTGATGAACTGGTGATGGCCGGGGATGGCAACGGCGACTTCACGCGGGCGCTTGGCCTGGAGATGGATGCCAGCGGCTTCGGCTTGGGCACGCGTTCGCAGCGCTACGCCATGATCGTGGATGACGGCACGGTCACCGCCTTGGCGGTGGAAGCCCCTGGCGCCATAGAGGCCAGCACCGCTGAAGCCATGCTAGAGGCGCTCTGAATATAGCGATCCTGCGTTAGGGCCGAATTCCGGCCCTATGCGCACACCCAGTCCGCCACCGCTTGCGGCACGGGGCCTGCCCCTCGCGCTCTTTGGCTTCAGGTTCCTTCCATGCGAGGGTGCCCTCTCGGGCTCCTCGGCTGAAGCGTGAGCGCTTCGGAACAGCGGGCCGGCGTGCTTGCGGTGGTATCCGCCTACAGCGTTTGGGGCGTGACGCCCATCTACTACAAGTGGGTGGAGTTTGCCGGGCCGTTGGAGGTATCGGCCCATCGCATCGTATGGGCCCTGCTCATCCTGATGGGGCTGGTCGCCCTGCGGCGGCAGTGGCGCGGCGTTCGCGCGCTCAGCGCAACCGAACTGGGCTGGCTGGCCGTTTCGGGCGCCCTGCTGTTCACCAACTGGCTCGTCTTTGTTTGGGCGCTGCAGAACGGCCGCATCGTCGAAACGAGCCTCGGCTACTACATCAATCCGCTGATTACGGTGGCCTTGGGCGTCGTCTTCCTAGGCGAACGGCTGCGTTGGCCGCAGACGGTTGCCCTCGTCTTGGCGGGTGCGGGCGTCGTCAATGAAGTGGTTGCCTTCGGCGCCTTGCCTTGGGCCGGCCTGACGCTGGCCATCACGTTCGGCTTCTACGGCTTGGTGCGCAAGCGCATTCGCATCGACTCCGCCGTGGGCCTGGGCGTCGAGACCGGCTTGGCGCTGCCCGTCGCGCTGGCCTACTTGGCGTGGCAAGCTGCCCGTTCCGAAGGCTCGATGATCGCTGGATTGGGCGGGGAGGTCGCTCTGCTGGCGCTCGGTGGCTTGGTGACCGTGATTCCGTTGGTGCTCTTCGCGGCGGCGGCCAACCGTTTGAGCTTGGTGGTCATTGGCTTCTTTCAATTCCTGGCGCCGACGCTCACGCTGTTGGTGGCCGCGTTTTACTACCGCCAGCCCATCGCGGATGGCCAATGGCTTACTTTCGGGTGCATCTGGGCTGCGTTGGGTACGCTCTCCGCTGAGAGCCCGCATCAAGGCTGGCGCCTGCGCCGCCATTTGGTACGGTTGTCGGAGCCTTCAGCCGGGGAGCGCGGGGGGCCCCCCCCCCCCAGGAGACAGGCTAAGGCGTAGGGCGCTCGTCGGCGAGCGCATCGCCCGCCCGCACGGCGTTTTGCAGGGAGCCGACCGACCGAATCCAAAGGTCCATGCCATTGAGGGGTTGAGGAAGGTTCGCCAAAGCCGCCTCGGCGGCGCGCCGGGAGTCGTGAACCTGCAGGATCAGCACGTGGAACAGGCGATCGTTGCTGGCTAGGCGCACCCGGTAGGCGGGCTCGATGCCGTATTGAGTGATGTGCTCATGCAACGCTTCCGGGTTGGGAAAGGCCCCGGCCTGTATTGCGAAATGGTCTGGCGGCAGAGCCATCAGGTTGTTCTTTTCGTCAGCGCGGACGGCGGACGCGCTGGGTTGCGGCGTTGCTTCTGAAGGCGATGGCTGGGTTGGCGCGGAGGCCTGATTGGGCGGTTCGGGGGGTTCATCAGCTCTCACAACGGGTGCGTCATCGTCGTCGGCTGGGGCCGGTTCAGTAGGCGGCGAGGGGGGCTCGGGTTGGGCCTCCACCGTCACTGGGCCAGTGGCTGGATCGGGCGGGGGCGTCTTGGCAGGCGCGGGTTTGGGAGCCTCCGCTGGCGGGGCTGTGGATGGCGCAGGCTGACCATCTGCGAGGGATTCTCCAGCCCCGCAAGCCAGTTGCGGGGCGTCGCCGCCTGCCGAAGCGATGCTTCGGCTCGGGCTGCGCCCGACCGGTGGCGACCCCTCGCGCTCCCCGGCTGAGGGCTCTTTTCCTGCGAGGGGTTCCCCCTCGCGCTCCCCGGCTGAGGGCTCCTCCCCTCTCCGCTGACATTGCCAGCGGTCCTTGTTGTGGGATAGCCCGCAGACCCAGGGTGGGTAGCTGCTCGGCTCATTGGCCGCTTGGGGCGCATTGGAAGCGCATCCATTCAACGCCAGGCAGCAAGTCACCACCCAGCAGGCAATCCACGGCGCTGCGCGCCGTGCGAGGGCGGGACGCCCTCGGTCCGGGGCGCCGTGCCCGTTCCTGGCGGGATCCCGGACCGGGGCGAGCCCCCCGGACCGAGGGCATCTTGCCCTCGATTGGGTCATTGGGATGCGCTGTGAATCGGGGGGTTGGAAACTCGTTCCATGGAAGGGGCGAATCCTCCGCCAGCAAAAATCGATCATGTGGAAATCGTCACGAAGTCATCAAATTGCGGCGTTGAACCTGACCGCGGCTTTGTTCATTATACGCGCCCATCGCCAAGCGGGCCGGTTTTGCTTCGGCCGCCGCCTGAAATTTGGGAAACTGCCATGATCGCCACCATCGACGCCTATGATCGAGTTCCGCACATTCTGCGGCTCGACATCAGCGGCCGCCCGGTGGACTGGGTGCGCTGGCAGGATGCGGTTTGCCTCTACGCCCGGGACATCGTGGTCTGGACCTTGGGCGATCCGATCCTGCGCCTTCGCGGCGGCCATTCCCGGCTTGACGGCAGCCAAAGCATCATCGACGTCAACAGCATCATCGCCTGCAATGGCCAAGTCGCCCCGCCTAGGGTCGGCATTCCACCGCTCACCAACGCGGCGTTGTTCAGCCGCGACCGCCACACCTGCCTGTACTGCGGCGGCGAGTTTCCCGCTGGCCTGCTCAGCCGCGATCACGTGGTGCCCACTTCCCGGGGCGGCAAGGACGTTTGGGACAATTGCGTGGCGGCTTGCAAGCGCTGCAATCACGCCAAGGGCGATCGGCTGATGCATGAATGGGGGCGGGAGTTGCTGGCGCTGCCCTACGCGCCCAACTTCGCGGAGTATCTGGCGTTGATCAACAGCGGCCGGATTCTGGGCGACCAGATGGACTTCCTGCGCCGCAGCTTCGGCGCTGGCAGCCGGTTGCTGCGGCATTAGCTGCATCGCTCAGTGCGAGGTACCTAGGCGTCGCTATCCATGCGATCTTCACCGCGCCCGCGTCTGATCTTTGCTAACAGGATCTCCCTAGCCACGGCCAAATTCCTCACGGTTGCTTCCACGTCGAGCCGCCCATCCTCGCCGAATTCCAACCAAGAGCGCCATTCGGCCACGCACATCGGCTTGGTTTTCGTCGACTTCATTTGACTTGGCTTTCGCAACGGACCGTCGTCACTCTCGAATGCGTCGGCCCAATGCCACTTATGGAGGTCCATCCCCGCTTTCGAGTATGTGCCTGGGGTCAGCGACCCGTAGAGACGAATGCTGATCCTGTCCTTCTCAACCCAGATGGCGAACCTACTATCTCTGCTCGTCTCCGCCAGTTCGATGGACAGTCCGTTGTAGCCCCCCACTTGGCTCGTAAGCGGCCAACAGTCATCTCCGCTGTTGCTCAGATACGTCTCCTCGATGTTTCGATACAAGCCTTCCCAGCCTCTTTGAGTGGCTCTATCCGTCCCCTTGCCGCTGTCCTTCGTCCATTTCCGGTAACTGTTGGTCTCCTCTTGCCACTCCCGAAGATACTGTCGGAATTCGGTGAGGATTTGGTTTGTGCCCGTGTATGTTTCCAGGACACTGAGAAAGTCGCTTCGGTCGAATATCTTGTAGGATCGACGTTCCGCAAACTGCCTTTCCCAAAGTGAATGGTTGCCGGTCTTGCAATAGATCGGATACAGGTTCCCGAGATCCACGGATCCGAAACCCGTATTGCCCTCCACCACCATCGTCAGGTACCGCTCAAGCTGATTGTTGTGGGCTCCGGTCCCTGTCTTGTCCTCAATGAGCAGGACATGTTCGCCGTTCGCGCGGGCGAGGATGTCAACGTTGCGCTCCTGCCGCAAAACCTCGGTTCGGACTGAATCGCCCAACTCAACCTTGTACCCATCCCATTTGGAGAACAGCGCCTCGACGAATGTGCGCCCGCAAAGGCGCAACTCTTCCCGCACGGGATCGCCGTTTGTCTCGGCGCCAGCCCAAGCGATCAACCAGCAGATCACGGCGTCCTGGGACAGTTCCTTCGTCGCGTAGTCGAACAGGTTCAGTGAAGTCATGCAGTGATCCCTATGTGTACGTAAGAGTCGTCTTTTGGCAGGAACCGGATGATTGAGCGCCAGCCCTCTTCGATGATCAGAGTGTGGTAGGTAAGATCCGGGTTACCACCGTGCGTGCTTGCCCGAGTTTGTGCTTCCGCCTTTCGAGCTCGATCTCGGGCGTGTTGATCCACACTTTGCTCGATAATTCGGTTTAGCTGGTCAGCCTCAGGTAGGCCGCATTGCGAAGCTGTTGGCAGCGTGGCTAGGGCGTGTGCAGAAAAAGCCACACTGGCTAGGATTAACGATGTGCGCATTTTTTACCTTCTATCCCGGATATTGCTCGCAATTTCCGATCTCGGCCTGCTTCTTTTCAGTGGGATATTCGGGTCATAGTTCTACAAGATTGGCCTATTCTCCCGATAACTTGGCTGCC
Source organism: Gammaproteobacteria bacterium (assembly GCA_028820495.1). GTDB lineage: Bacteria > Pseudomonadota > Gammaproteobacteria > Pseudomonadales > Azotimanducaceae > Azophilus. The sequence continues at coordinate 179 of JAPPIX010000242.1, read as the reverse complement.
CAATTCTATCTGAGTTAGCCTGACTTCCACTCACTCAGCGCCACTTCGAGCGTAAGTCATTGATTTTTGGTTGCGGGGAGACCTAGCCTGACACTACAAGGCGCCGACCTGCGGCGCTGGCATCCTGAGGAGGTCGGGCAAATTTGGACAGTCTGCTAAGGTAGTTTTCAGACCAAGGA
>JAPPIX010000298.1 GCA_028820495.1 Gammaproteobacteria bacterium | reverse complement strand
GCACCGGTGCCGTCGACCACGGTGCCGCCCTTGATGATGACGTCGTACATGAGTGAGTCCTCCTATCGAAGTTGAGCGAGTCTGCTTGCACCGTTCTTGCTCGGTCCTGCCACCGGGTACGGTCTCAGGAACGTTGCTGCCGCGACCGATTACGCCTCGGTTCAAGTTTCGTGCGCCAGTGGGGGAACTGCGATCCGCAACTGAAGTGGCGGCTCCGCGACCCGCTCGTGGGTGATCAGGAGGCATTGGCCGACAGTGTCCGGACGGAGTTTGAATACGAGATCCACAGACACGGAATCCACGGACGGATCCTTCGCCTGAGCGAGCCCAGCATTGAGCACGATGGCCTGCACGACGGCCTCCCCCAAAGCCTGATACGCTGACGTGTTGTTGTCCAAGCTCGCCTCCTCCATCGTTTACGCCATGGTCAGCACGTCGTGATCGTCCATGGCGGTGGTGATGCGTTTGATCATTTCCAGCGAAGTCGCCTCCGGCTGCATGTCCGGCAGGGTCGGCGGCGGGCACAGGGTCGGCGTCCACATCAGCAACGCGAGGCACGCCTGTGCCCGGTAGGCGTCCCAGGCGTCATTGACCTCCAACGCCGTTCCGGATTGCTCCGAGAAGGCGTGGCAGTACCGTTCGATGAGCGCCTGCTCCCAAGCCCGGCGGTCTTCGATCGCGAGCACGGTCATTAACGAATAGGCCAGGTCTCTGCCCCAGAATCCCCTGCAGACTCTCGCCCAGTCGCTCAACCCCATGCGGCCGTCCTGCGTGATGTACCAGTTGCCGAGATGCACGTCGGAGTGGATGACGGTCCGCGGCGAACCGCCGTGCATCCTGGCCGCCTCGACCGCGCTCGGCCAGATGGATGCCTTGCGCGCGAGCACGCTTTCGGGAATGACATGCGCGGCCCGGATCATGGCCTCGTCGTGTCCCGCTTCGATCCCGTTGCGGGCGGCGGCGTCAAAGAAGTTCTCGTAGGTTCGGAGAAAGGAGCTGTCGAGCGGGCAAGAGGCGTTCAGAAACGTGCCGTGCAGCACGGCCAGTGTGTCGACAACCTGTTCCGCCTGGGCGCGGTCGATCTCGGAATCGGCCCGGCAGAAGGTCGCGCCGCGCTCATGCGTCAGGTCGTTCATCAGGTGCAGCGAGCGACCGCCTACCGGATCCCGGCCGGTGTAGAAGCACTGCGGGGCCTCGATGGGCAAGTGTGGCCGCAGGTCCGTCAGGAACCGGCCTTCAGCCGGGGCCGCCTTGCCGGCGGACAGTCGCATTGGCAGCGTCGGCGTTGACTTGGTGAACACGCGCTCCGGCAGCGACGCCGCCCTGCCTTTCTGGTTCCATTCAAGACCAAGGATCCTCCGGGCGCTCGAGCCGTTGTCGCCGCCGAGCACCAAGGTGCGCTCCACGCTGGCGCCAGGCGCGTCCCGCGCCAGGACGGCCGTCAACCACTCCGCGGTGACTGCTTCACCGTGCCAGGGAACCTCGCCGGGCGCAGGGCTCGGCCGCTCGAAGTTGTCCCATAGGGCGCTCACCGCCAGACGATAGCGGCTCGGCAGGCGCGAAACGTCAAAGGTTAGGTGCTCGTTCACTCTCAATCCAGGGTGACGCTAGCCAGTTCAGCGCGACCGGGCCTACCGCGCTTCAGAACGCCTTGTAGCTGGTAGCGACCGGCATTCAGCCAAGCACGCGCCAGCCGTGGCCAGGTCTGCGGCTGGCGCATCCAGTCGCTCATGCCCTGCAGGCCATGGTAGGCGGTCCAGAGTTCGCGAAAAAACTCGGGTTCGCTGGCCGTGGCTTCGTTGACCAGTACTGAGAAGCGCATCGAGAGGCGTTCCGCAACGGTGGCCCGCCGTCGGCCGCTGGCTATCTCGAAAGCAGCCTCCGTGGCGCGGTCGATTTGCCGCATGGTCTGCCAGTCACGCCGAAACTCCGCTTCCAAGCCGCTTTCATAGCGCTTGATGCGTTCCTCTTCCGTCAAGTCCCCGGCCAGCAGATCGGCCAGCAGGTGGGCGGCGACGGCGGACCAGGTACAACCCCGCCCAAACTTGGGATTGCTGCGCACGCAACTGTCGCCCACGTAGTAGAGGCCCAGCACCTGGGGCTCGTCGTCGATGACGGTCCGCCGCCAAAAGCTGTCCATGTGGCCAAAGCCGTATATGCCGCTGGTCGGAGTGGCGTTGGCGGGATCAACCCATGGCCTGACCGCCTCCACCCTCATGCACATGGCTTGGAAGTGATCCCGGTCGCGCAACGCCTTGGCAATGGCCTTGTCGTCTTTGAAAACCTGAAAAGTGACGGTAAATGTCCTGTTGTCCGAGGGCAGTGCGCCAAGGGTGAAATCGTGAAAGATGTTGCCAGGCAACCCCGCTCCCTGGGGATAGTCACAGCCGTCGTTCAAGCGGTAATGCCGGGTCAGGTACAAAAGGCCCGAGTCGCGCTGATCGATGCGCATCTGGACCCCTAGATCCTCAAGCTGGGCGGAGAACTTGCTGAACCGCCCGGAAGCATCGATGACCGCATCCGCGGCAATCTCTTCGCTGCCCGCGGAGGTTTCCACGGCAACACCGGTCACCCGCACTGGTCGACGCTGCTCTCCATCGACCAGCAACCGAACGGCTTTGGCATCATCGCGAACCGTCACGTCGGGAAGCGACTCCACATGCTGCCGCACAATCATCTCGAAGGTGGTCCGCCGTGAATTCAGCGATCTCAGCCGCCCATCCCCGGCGCGTTGCCGGTACCGGTCTCGAAAGCGCGGATGGACGTAGTCGGCCAGTTCGTTCTCGCCCACTCCCCCTTCCAGCAGTGCCTCGACCAGTTGCGGATAGCGCGCTTCCAGCAGCAGCCTGAGGCGCCCCATGAGAAAGTGCGGATGCAGCGACTGCGGCACGCCCTTGCGCAGCCAGTCCATCGAATCGGCCGGTGCGACGTTTGCCGGAGGCTGAGCGTCTCGCTCAAGGACCGTAACGGCGATGCCCTTGCGCGCGAGCGCCAAGGCACTCATCAGGCCAGCGATGCCGGCGCCGACGACCGCGACATGGCGAATCGTTGAATGGGGGGCTCTATTCGCCACGGAGGAAATTGCCGAGCAGCTTCGCCGTCGCCTCCGGGCGGGATTCGACAAAGAAGTGCCCGCCGTCCATGCCCTCGGCTCTGAGGTCGGGAAAGTGCCGGCTGAACGAATCGAACGCCGGGTCGCCCACCGGGATGCCGGCTTCATTGAGGCGGCAACCAGCGACTTCGGCAACGTGCCGACAGTACAGCCAAAGGGTTGCGCCAGCGTAGGTTTTGTGACGATCATCGGGCGCAAAATCGAGGTATTCCGCAGCGACTTCGCCGTTGCGCCACAATCTGCCCATCTCATCGTGCGGCAACAGTTGGTAGCGTTCGCCGTTCGGGGCGCCCGCATCCGGCAGGACGCGATGGAACTGCAGGCTACGATAGTAGTTGCAGCTCACCCTAGCGGCATCGCCCTGCTCGTATGGGATCGTGTACGCATCAAGCACCTCCTCCGTCGCCCATGGCTCCGGGGCGGTTAGCTCCGGCGTCTGGAACTCAAAGGGGCAATCCGGTGGCGGCGGAAGCCCGCGATTCTGACCGCCCACGACGGAAGCGATGAAGTCACGCGCCCTGGTGCTGAAGAAACGCTCCACACGGTCGCCATCCATGAACCAATAAACGTATTGACTGAACACGGGCCAGCCGGTGCAGATGGTGTCCAGCAGGCACAGGCGCTCCACGCGCTCGCCGTGATCGAGCGCCAGCTTCACCGCGATGATCCCGCCCCAGTCGTGGGCCACGATCGGGCAGCGCTCGATGCCGAGCGCGTCCATGAAGTCAACGATGTCCTGGGCCAATGTGGCCCGGTCGTAGCCGCCCGGCGGCGCTTCGGTGTCGCCATGGCCCCGAGTGTCCGGCGCCAGCACGCGCCAGTCGCCAGCCAGTTCCCCGGCGACCCCGACCCACTCCCGGGACGTTTCCGGCCAACCGTGAATGGCGATCACCGGCGACCCCTCACCCTGCTCCAAGTAATGCATCCGCAGGGCCGACGTATCGATGAATTTGCTTTTCATTGTCGCATTTGTACATCAAGTTGAAGTAAGACAGCAACGCATAGAGTAATGAAATTGACTTAAGCTAACAATAAGCGCAGACTTCGAGAAGGTGACAAGGCGAATGGGCGACCTTCGGCTGGAGGTCCGCAACCACGGGATACAGGCGATGAGCTCAGCACTCAAGAAACAATACTCCAACCTCGGCTTTGACCCGGACTCCCTGCGGGAGAAGTATCGCATCGAGCGCGACAAGCGCAAGCGCGACGACGGGGACGACCAGTTCCTGCGCACCATGGATGAATATGCGCACTATGCGGAAGAGGACCCGTTCGTCGAAGCGCCCGTGGAACGGGATGCGCTGCAGCGGGAAGTGGCCGTGGTGATCATCGGCGGCGGCTTCAGCGGCATGATGGCGGCGGCGCGGCTGCAGGCACGGGGCGTCGAAGACATCCTGATGATCGAATCCGGCGCCGACTTCGGCGGCACCTGGTACTGGAACCGCTACCCCGGCAGCCAGTGCGACATCGAATCCTACTGCTACCTGCCGCTGCTGGAGGAACTCGGCTACATGCCGAAGGAGAAGTATTCCTACGCACCGGAGATCTACGAGCACTGCCAACGCATCGGTGAACACTATGGCCTGTACGGCCTCGCGCTCTTCCAAACACGGGTCACGGAACTGCGGTGGAGTGACGAGGCCACCCGCTGGACGGTATCCACGCACCGCGGGGACGACATCCGCGCACGCTTCGTCATTCAGGCGGCGGGCACGGCCAACGTGCCGAAGCTGCCGGGCATCGAAGGCATCCACGATTACCGGGGCCACTCCTTTCACACCAGCCGCTGGGACTACGACTACACCGGCGGCGACCAGAACGGCGGCCTGACGAAGCTCGCGGACAAGCGGGTCGCGGTCATCGGCACCGGCTGCACCGCCATCCAGGCGGTTCCCTATCTGGGCGAATACGCCAAGGAACTCCATGTCTTCCAGCGCACACCGTCTTCGGTGGACCTGCGCCGCAACCGGCCGACCGACGAAGCCTGGTACCGCTCCCTGAAGCCGGGATGGCAGCGCGCGCGGCGCGAGAACTTCGCCGACATCATGGTGGGGCGGCCGTTCGAGGAAGACTTGGTGGCGGACTCGTGGACGGAAATCTTCCGCCGGGTGCAGACGACGCTGCCTCGCGAGGTGGCGGTGGAAGGCGACCCGGAGGAACTCGCGCTGGCCGCGGAGATCGAGGACTTCCGCAAGATGAACGAGATCCGCGCGCGCGTCGACGGCACCGTGAACGATCCCGCGACCGCAGAGTCACTGAAGCCTTGGTACCGCCAGTTCTGCAAGCGCCCCACCTTCAACGACGAATACCTCGCGACCTTCAACCGGCCCAATGTGCATCTCGTCGACGTGAGCGAGCGCAAGGGCGTGGACCGGATCACGGAGCGGGGCGTGGTCGCCAACGGCATCGAGTACGAAGTGGACTGCATCGTTTACGCCACCGGCTTCGAGATTTCCTCATCGCCGCGGCGCCGCGTCAGCTTCGACATCATCGGGCGGGGCGGCAAATCGCTGTTCGATCATTGGAGGAAGGGCTTGCGCACCCTGCACGGCATGGCGAGCCACGGCTTCCCGAACTGGTTTTTCATCGGCGTCAACCAGAGCGGCCTGTCGGTCAACATGACGGCCATGTTCGACGACCAAGCGGGCCATATTGCCTACATCATCGACGAGGTGCTGGGGCGCGGTTGCCTAAGAGCCGAGGTGACGCCCGAGGCCGAGGCGGCGTGGGTGGCGGAGATCCAGAGGCTGGCCTACGCCAACCGCGACTTCCTGGAGTCCTGCACGCCCGGCTACTACAACAACGAAGGGCACCTCGACGACCCCAGCAAGGGCCTGGCGAACCAGACCTATGCGCCGGGGATCAATGCATTCAACGCGCTGCTGGCCGAGTGGCGCGAACAGGGTAAGCTGGAAGGGTTCCAAGTTGATTGACCAATCAGGGAATCAGTCTGGCAGGAAATACGGAGGAATCGACACATGCACGATTTGCTGATCAAGTCCGGCCGCGTCGTTGACGGCACGGGCGAAGCCCCGCGCCATGCGGACATCGCCATCGACGGCGGCCTCATCACCGCGGTCGAGGAGCGCATCACGGCGCGTGCCCGTCACCGCATCGACGCCGACGGCGCCATCGTCACGCCGGGCTTCGTGGACATCCACACCCATTACGACGGGCAGGCCACTTGGGACGACTGCCTGGACCCCTCCGCATCGCACGGGACGACCACGGTGGTCACCGGCAACTGCGGCGTCGGGTTCGCGCCGGTGCGGCCCGGGGAGCAGGATGAACTGATCCAGCTCATGGAGGGCGTCGAGGACATTCCCGGCACCGCGCTGCACGAGGGCATCGACTGGAACTGGGAGTCGTTTCCCGAATACCTCGACCTGCTGGACGCCAAGCGCTGGTCCATGGATGTCGGCGCCCAGATCGCCCACGGCGCGCTGCGCAGCTACGTGATGGGCGAACGCGGCATCCGCAACGAAGCCGCCACCGCCGAAGATATTGGAGCCATGGCCGCGCTGACTGCCGAAGCCTTGGATGCCGGTGCGCTGGGATTCACCACATCGCGGATTCTCGGCCACCAGTCGGTCAACGGCGACCCGGTGCCGGGCACCTTCGCCACCGAAGACGAAGTGTTCGCCATCGGCCGTGCCATGCAGCGCTCCGGCGCGGTGTTCGAGCTGGTGCCCGGCGGTTCGGTCGGACAGGGCGGCTTGGCGCTGGGGTCCACCGAAGCGCACCTGGAAAGCGAACTGGACTGGATGAACCGCCTGAGCCGGCAAACCGGCCTGCCCATCACCTTCCTGATCGTTGAGTTCGTCGAAGATCCGGATGCCTGGAAGGGCGTCATGGAGTACGTGGCCCAAGCAAACGCGAACGGCGCCCGCCTCCACCCGCAGACCGCCTCCCGCCCGGCGGGCGTACTGCTCTCCTGGCAGTCGAACCACCTGTTCCAGCGCCGTCCAAGCTATTTGCAGGTGGCGGACCTGCCGCTTGAGCGACGATTGGAGGCTTTGCGCAAGCCCGAAGTCCGGGCAGCCATACTCAGTGAGGACAATGCGCCGCCGCTGTCGGATTCCATCAACGATGCCATGCACCTGATCATCGCGCAGAACATCGAGGGCGTCTTCCCGCTCGGCAACCCGGTCAACTACGAGCCGCGTGCGGAAGCGTCCGTGGCTACGGAGGCGCGGCGCCGGGGCGCGGATGTCGAAGCGCACATGTACGACCTGATGATGGCCGAGGACGGCCACGCCATACTGATGATGCCCAGCCTGAACTTTGCCCGCGGCAACTGCGACGCAATCCATGACCTGATGGCCGATCCGCATTCCGTCATCGGCCTCGCCGACGGCGGCGCCCACTGCCAGTTGATCTGCGACGCCTCGAGCACCACCCACCTGCTCACCTACTGGGCGCGCGACCGGCAGGGGCCCCGCCTGCCGTTGGAGTACCTGGTCAAGAAGCAGTGCGCGGAAACCGCCGCGCTGTACGGCCTCTCCGACCGAGGCCTGCTCGCGCCGGGCAAGCGCGCCGACATCAACGTGATCGACTTCGACAACTTGGAGCTTGGCCTGCCCTATGCCGTCAACGACCTGCCGGCGGGCGGCCTGCGTTTCCTGCAGCCGGCAAGCGGTTATATTGCGACGCTGGTGAACGGCGAAGTGACCCGCGAGCGCGACCAAGACACCGGGGCGCGGCCGGGACGGCTGATTCGCGGCAGACGCTGATTTAACTTCGGAGGAACGGGTAATGGGATCGATCGAGGAACGGAACATGGAGCGGGTCCGCCACTGGGTGTGGACCTGGAACAATGACGTCATGCGCATGGTCGATGAGTGCTACGCCGAGGACTGCGAGGTCAGCGACATGCTGCGCAACAGGACCTTCCACGGCCGGGAGGAGCTGCGGCTGATCGAGAAGCAGATGATCGCTTTGGATGCCTCCCGGAACATGACCATCACCCGCATGGTCCCCAGCGGCGACACGGTGGCCGTGGAAGTGGACGCTTCCTGGGACGGCGGCAACACGATTGACAAGGGCTGTGTCTTTCTCACCTTCAATGACGCGGGCCTAATCATCTCGGACCACAGCTACAGCAGCGACTCGGCGGGCGCCGCCGAGAACGATCCCCG
>JAPPIX010000314.1 GCA_028820495.1 Gammaproteobacteria bacterium | reverse complement strand
GGCGCCCGCCCCCCCCCCCCCCCCCCCACCGCCCGCCGGCGCGCGGGGGCGGCCGCCCCCCCCCCCCCCCCCCCAGGAAAACCCAACTTTGCCGCCGCCTTTGGGCTCACGCCCTCCGGCATGGGCGAACTGATCAAGGACTATTTGCGCCGTCCGCGCCTGCGTAACGAATTTGTGCAGTTGCCGAACAGCGAAGACGAGGCGGAGCAGGTGCCGGAACGGCGGTGTTTGGACGAAGCCGAGGGCCGGCTCGAACTGGCCCGCAGCATCGTCCACCAAAATGCACGGCTGGCCGCGAAAGCCCTGGAACGCCGTCCCGGCGGCGAAGTGGACGCGGAATGGCTCACGGTCCAATCCGAGGCCTTGTCTGCCGTTGACTACCAGCGAGCGATGACGGTGATTGAACAGGCGATTGAGCTAGACCCAAGCCATGCCGCGGCCATGGCCCAGCTCGCGCACCTGAAGGTGCAGCACTGCCCCCTGTCGAGCCATCCGGACTGCATGCGCAATTGGGCGGAGGCGGCGACGCTGTATCGGCAGGTGCGGGAGCGTGACCCGCACCGCTACGATGTGGCCTACGGCCTAGGGGTCGCCTACCTGCACACCGGACGGGCTGAGCAGGCCTTGGACCACCTGCGCTTGGCCTACGAGCAGATGCCTTGGGCTGCCGAGGCCAACTTCTATCTCGGCGAGGCCTATCGCATGCTCGGCGATGAACGCGCCGCCGGGCATTTGCGCAAGGCCCATAGCTGGGCGATCGACCCGGACTGGCGGGCGCGGGCGGCAGTGGCGCTCACTCGTTTGCCTGAAGGGTCCTTGGAGGCTCCCTAGCTTCGCGTGAATCCGCAGGAGTTCCGCGCCAGCGGAACTACAACGGGCCGGAGGCCCGCGTCTGCCTGCCGTGCAGGCTGAGGATCGGCGCGGACCCCGAGACGCCGCCGAGTTGGGATTCGAGGGCGGAGCCGTTGACCAAGCTCTCGGCAAAGGCGCGAATGGTCTTGTGATCGTAGCTGTTGCAGGCGTCTTCAAGGGCATCGAGGGCGGGACGTAGTTCCGGCCAGGGCACGAAGTGCTCCTCGGCACGCATGATCTTGCGGTGGTCGGTGCCGGAGACGTCCTCGCCCACCAAGAGCTCCTCGTGCAGCTTCTCGCCGCGGCCTAGGCCCGTGAAGAGGATTTCGATGTCGCCGTCGGGATTGGCCTCGGACTTTATTGAGTAGCCCTTGAAACGGGCCATCCGGGTGGCGAGATCGACGATGCGGATCGGCTCGCCCATGTCGAGCAGGAACACATCGCCTCCCTTGGCCATGCTCGCCGCCTGCATCACCAGTTGCGCGGCCTCCCGGATGGTCATGAAGTAGCGCGTGACCTCCCGATGGGTCACCGTGATGGGGCCGCCCTTTTCAATCTGGTCGAGAAACAGCGGCACCACCGAGCCCGACGAATTCAAGACGTTGCCGAAGCGCACCATGGAGAAGCAGGTGCCTTCGGCCATCGGCTGCATCGCCTGCAGCGCCATCTCGGCCAAGCGCTTGCTGGCGCCCATCACGCTGCTGGTGCGCACCGCCTTGTCCGTGGAGATGAGGATGAAGTCCTTAACACCGGCTCGCATGGCCTCTTCGGCGGTGTAGAGCGTGCCGAAGGTGTTGTTCTTGAAGCCCTCGATCACGTTGTTCTCGACCAAACTGACATGCTTGTAGGCGGCAGCGTGGTAGAGGGTCTCAACGCCGTAGTGGGCTAGGCTGTGGCGGATGAAGGCCCGGTTGGTGACCGACCCGAGCACCGCGGCGACCGGCACGTCGAGGTGCTCAACCATGCAGATTTGCTCCACTTCGCGCTGCACCCGGTAGAGTTCATACTCCGAGTGGTCGAGCAGCACCAACCGCTTGGGCGCCTGGCGGACGATTTGACGGCAGAGTTCCGAGCCGATGGAGCCGCCCGCGCCGGTGACCATCACCTGACGGTCCGCCACCGACGATTTGAGCAGATGCGGCAGCGGATCAATCTCGGTGCGGCCGAGCAGATCCTCGATTTGCACGTCGCGCACTTCGGCCAAGCGTCCGCCCTCGAACTGCAGTTCGTCGATGTCCGGCACGAGGCGAACGCGCAGACGATAGGGCTCCAGGAACTGCAGGATCTTGGCCCGGCTCTCTGACGAGGCGGAACCCGCCGCCACCAGCACCTGGTGAGCATCGGTTTGCCGCACCAGCGCTTCGAGCGACTTGGGCGAATGCACGGTGAGGCCGTCAATGGTGCGCTTGTAGAGGGATTTGTCGTCATCGATGAAGGCCTTGGGCTCGTAGCGCCCTTCCTCGGCCAGCGCCCGGGCCAACTCCACGCCCTTGCGCCCGGCGCCGTAGATGATCACCGACTCGCGCTCCGCCGCCCGGGCGGTGCGCCATTGCAGCCAGTGGCACAGGGCGATGCGGCTGCCCGCAACATAGAGGGTGGCCAGCAAGCCGAAGATGATGGGCACCGACCGGGGAAAGCCCGGCAGGGGCGCCATGTAGGCCACCGCAGTGACGGCCGCGGCGCCGACTGCGGTGCCCTTGATGACCGGCCAGAAAGCGCCCTTGCCGATGTAGCGAATGACCTGTCGATAGAGGCCCAGGCTGATGAAGACCGGCACCGAGACCAGCGAGGCGGCCAAGAAGGCGGGCCAGTAGTGGGCGACCTCGGGCTGCCACTCGCCCAGCCGGAGCGCGATGGCGGCCCAGAGCGCCAACGGCAGCACGACGCCGTCGGCAAGCGCCGCGAATGCCTGCTTGAGGTGGCGGGGGAGGCCCAGGAACCAGTCGCCGATCAAGATGTCACCTCGTTGGTTGATTGCCTTCCGGCAGCCCTTGGTCTGGCAGCCCGCGGTCTGGAAGGCCGGCCCGCAGGAGCGGGGCGGCCACCGCCAAGGGCAGGGCGGCGGCCAGCAGCCAGAGCCAGCCGTAAGCGGGCCGGGTTTGTGCAAGCCATGCCAGCGGCAGCAGCCACAGCAGGCAGAATCCCAAGAAGGCTGAAGTTGTCCATAGTTGGCCGCGCCGCGCAACTATCACTTGGTATAGGTGGCTTCGATGCGCTTCGGTAAATCGTTGACGCGTGGCTATTCTGACACAAAGGGTATAGGTGGTGTCGAACCAGAGCCCAGTGAGCAGAATCAGGCAGGCCGCTGCGGATAGGATGCCCTGGTCGATCAGCCCCACGGTGATGGCGGCGAGCAGCAGGCCGAGGCAGAGGCTGCCCACGTCGCCCATGAAGATGCGGGCCGGTGGCCAGTTGAAGCTGAGAAATCCCAGCGCGCCGCCCGCCGTCACCCACAGCAGGTCGCCCAACCAACCCGGTGCGCCGCCGCTTAGGAACTGGACAGCTAGGCAGAAGAACAGGCAGGCGGAGCCGGCCAGGCCGTCGATGCCGTCCATGAAGTTGAAGAGGTTGGTGTGCCAGACCGCAAGCACGAGTGCCACGGCCAACGTCACCAGCGGCCAACTCGGTGCGAGCGCCCAGAGCGCCAGCGCCGCGGCCAGGCAGTGAACGGCCAAGCGCGGCGGCCATCCGAGTTCGCGCAAGTCGTCGATCAGGCCAATCAAACCCACGCCGCCCACCGCCAAGGTGAGCCCGGCAAAGCGCGGTTCCTGGGTGGCCAGCCAACCGAGCCACGCCAGGATGGGCAGGGCGAAGCCGAGGCCGCCCAAGGTGGGGGTTGGCTTGATGTGGAAGCCGCGGCGATTGGGTTCAGCCACCCAGCCGCGCTTGGGGGCGAGAAGCAGCAGGCTGCCCTCGATCGCGATTGATGCGAGGAATGCGCCAGCCACCAGAACTACTGCGTTGCTGCCCATCGCCAAGTCTTCTCCAGCAATTCACGCGCCGAGTGCGGCGGACGCCACTTCAACGCCCGCATGGATGGCCCGGCATCCACCCGCAGCGGGTCGAACAGGCGCGACACCGTCGCCGCCAAGCCCAGCGGCCGGGCCACCGCCTTGATCATGCCGGCCGGAACGAAAAACTGCCGGTTGGGCCGTCCCGCCAAGCGGCGCAGTTCGCCTACCAAGTCCGTCGTTCGCCATTCCTCCTCGTCGCGCACGTGGATGAGAGTGGGTGGATTGACGGTGCGCGCCAAGTGAATCAGCAAATCCACCAAGTTGTCGAGACCGAGCAGGGCGTACGGGCTGCGGGCATCCGCCAGCGGCAGTGGCCAAGGCGAAGCGCACAGCTTCAGCAGGCGGGCGAAGTTGCCCTTGACGCCCGGACCATAGACCAAGGGTGGGCGCACGATGGCCAGCCGCGGTCCGCCCGCTTGGTGGGCGCGGAGCAGGCCGAGTTCGGCTTGCGCCTTGCTGCGTGCGTAGTGGCCTTGGGGGGCGCGCGGCGCGTCCACGCCCAAGGGCGCTGCGGCGGTGTCGCCGAGTGCCTTTATGGAACTGAGCCAAACGAATGTCCGCACGCCAGCGGCGGCGCTGGCCCGGTAAAGGTCAAGTGTCAGATCTTGGTTAACTGCCGTGAAGTCGGCCTCGCGAGCCTGCGCCGCCTTGTCGTGGGCGATGCCCGCCAAGTGGTAAACGAGATCCGCCCCGCGCAGCCAATCGGCCAATGCCGGCCCGCACAGGGGCAGGCGTTGGCCGTCTGGGCGAGCGTCGGGGCGGACCGCGATGCCTTGAGCGGCAAGCGCCGGGGTCAAGGCAGTGCCGATGAAGCCGGACGCGCCGCTGACGGCGGCAAGCGTCACAAATGGGCCGAAGGAGGGTTCATCCCCCTTTAATACCCTATTGATCGGTGCATCGCATCCGTCTTTTGCGGGGAAACGGCGCTACGCGCCGTCGCGCCCTCGCTTGGAAGTGCCCTAGGGCGCCGCTTCAACCTCGATGCGCTCCATGTTGTTGCTCACCGTGCTTTCGCCGATGCCGCGCACCTTGACCAGTTCGCTGGCGTCCTGGAAGGCGCCGTTGGCGTCGCGGTAGGCAACGATGGCTTCCGCCTTCTTCATGCCCACGCCGTCCAGCACTTCGGCAATGGTCACCGCATCGTCGGTGTTGATGTTGACCTTCATCAGGCCGGGCTCGGCGGCGCCTGTCCAGCCAGCCAAGGCCAGCGACACCACGAGGGTCACGAGGGTAATGAGCTTACGCATAATGGTCTCCCTTTCGGTTGATCAGTGTTTGGGATGCCAAAGTCTAGGGAGGCCATTCAAGAAAAACTGTAGGCCAAATCCCCAATGCTTGTAGGAAATTGTCCCGCTGTCGCTGCAAATCGGCCACTTTCTTGCCCAGTTGCCCTTCGCTGGCGTCGAGGCAGCGAAAGAACCCCATGTGCTAAACTGATTTGCCCGACGGGTTGCCCGGAGAAGGACCTTGGCCCTCCCCGACTACAGCCTCGCCGCCGAGCGCATTCCGCAGCATGTGCCCGCCGTGCTCGAAGACGCCGAGCGCAAGCGGTTGAAGGCGCGCATTGCCGAATTGCTCAAGGATCGGGATGCCGTGCTGGTGGCGCATTACTACGTGGACGGCGATGTGCAGGACCTGGCGGAGGAAACCGGCGGGTTCGTTTCCGATTCCTTGGAAATGGCCCGCTTTGGCCGCGATCATCCAGCCAGCACCCTGATCGTCGCCGGCGTTCGCTTCATGGGCGAGACGGCGAAAATCCTGTCGCCCCACAAACAGGTGTTCATGCCAACGCTGGAGGCCGAGTGCTCGCTCGACCTCGGCTGTCCGCCGGACGATTTCAAAGCCTTCTGCCAGGAGCACCCGGACCGGACCGTGGTCGTTTACGCCAACACCTCCGTGCAGGTGAAGGCGCTGTCCGACTGGGTGGTGACCAGCAGCATCGCCCTGCCCATCATCGAGCACCTGGCCGTCCAGGGCGAGAAGATCCTATGGGCGCCGGACAAGCACCTCGGCCGCTACATTCAAAGCCGCACCAACGCCGACATGCTGCTGTGGAGCGGCGCCTGCGTCGTGCACGAGGAGTTCAAGGCCAAGGCCCTGCACGACCTCAAGCGCATCTACCCGGACGCCGGCGTCTTGGTGCACCCGGAATCCCCGGCTGCGGTCATCGGCATCGCCGATGCGGTGGGCTCCACCAGCCAAATCATCAAGGCGGCCGGAGAACTGCCCCACGAAATCTTCATCGTCGCCACCGACCGGGGCATCTTCCACAAGCTGCGCCAGCGCAATCCGCACAAGCGCTTCATCGAGGCGCCCACCGCCGGCGAAGGGGCCACCTGCCGAAGCTGCGCCCATTGTCCCTGGATGGCGATGAACGAACTCCAACAACTCGCGGAAACCTTGGAAGACAGCGAGCGCCTGGCCGCCAATGAGATTCACGTCGAGCCGGAGACGGGGCGCCGAGCGATGCTGCCGCTTGAGCGGATGCTGAGCTTTTCGGCGGCTTGAGGGTGTGTCGCCAACGGCGACCTTGAAGATGCTAGGCCCGCTCTTCAGGCGGGTTCCGCCCGCACTGCCAACAGGTTGCGCTCGTGGCTGCCGAACACCACGCCGATGAGGTGAACGAGTTCTTTGCCTGCACGGTACTTGTCGGCGTAGCCGCGCCGCCGCATCTGGCCCATCGCTTCGGCCATAGCCGCCTCAGCGCCTTGGCCATCCTTCGCCATCTTGAATTCCAGAATGAAAACCTGGCCCCCGTGGAGCAGCACCATATCGGCCCGGCCTTGCAAGGATGCCTCCTCCGCCCGCACGTCTGCGCCCACGGCACGGAAGGTCAGGTACAGCATGGCTGCGTAGTGGGATTCGTACTGCCCTAGGTAGCCACTGTCGCGCCACTGGTGCGGCAGACCAGCTAGACAAGCGTGGAGTTGTTCACTAAAGCCGGCGAAGTCGTTCGTCTCAAGCCGTTCAAGCAGGGCGTTTCCCTGCTCCGACGCCTCCGCTTCGCTTCGGCCCAAGTGCACCAGAAAGCCTTCGCTGAAGCTCGCCCGAACCTCGAGGTTGGGGGACTCCAGTCTGTAGAAGGTGCGCACGCCCCTGCGCTCTTCCCCGGCGATGGTCAGGTAGCCGGTCTGGAACATCAGCGCCCCCGGGTCGATGTCCTCGACATCGAACTTGGTCAGTTGGCTCTCGCCGATTGGCCGGTTCTCCAGTTCCAAGGGGTTTGCTCCCTTGGCCATCAAGGTCTCGTACAGGAAAGTGGGTGTGCCGGTTTCGTACCAATGGGGGCTGAACTCCCGAGTGTCGAACAGCAGCAGGATGTTGAACGGGTTGTAAACCCGCTCGTCACCCCGCCAGTGGTAGCCGTTGTACCAGAGGCGTATCTCATCCCGGTCCAGACCGAACAGCTCCGGGGCGAACACCTCGTCCAAGTCGCCGTCGGTGTAGCCGCAGATGGTGGCGAAGCGCGGGTCGAGGCTGATGTTCTTCAGGTTGTTCAGGCCCGAGAAGAGGCTGACCTTGGAGAACATGCTGATGCCGGTGACGAAGGTGAACCGGACGTGCTCGGCGCTGTCCTTGATGACGCCGTAGAAGCCCCGCAGGTGGTCCCGGTTCGCCTTTGCCATTTCCGGGTCGCCCAGCACGTCGAGTATCGGTTTGTCGTATTCGTCCACCAATACCACGGCCTGCCTGCCGGCCTTGCTGTGCAGCCGGTCCAACAGGTCGCGCAGGCGCCCAGGGGCGCCGAGCCCCTCCGGCCCGGGCGTAAGCCCGGCGTTGCGCTCGATGATCGTCAGTTGGGCGAGCAGGTCTCGGTCCAGCGCCCCCGGTTCGTCGTAGTTTCCGGCGAAGCTCAGCCGTACCACCGGATGTGGATTGGTCCAGTCCCAGCGACTGTGAATGTGCAAGCCCCGGAAAAGCGGTTCACTGCCGGCGAACAACTCCCGTAGGGTGTCGAGCAGCAAGCTCTTGCCGAAGCGGCGCGGGCGGGACAGAAAGTAGTGGTCGCCGCCGTCAATCAGGTCGCGGATGAGCGGCGTTTTGTCAACGTAGTAGCTGTCCCTCTCCCGTAGTGTGCGGAAGGACTGGATGCCGATGGGAAGGAGGCGGCGGCTCATGGCCCAGACGGGGTAACGGAGTCGAGAAGATCATATCATTGCGCGGCACGGCGACGGGGCTGACGCTCCGCGTCCGGTGCGTCGCCGCAATCACTCAGCCCGCGTGCGGCGAATAAACCCGGCAATCCACAGTTGAAGGCGTGGGGGTCCATGCGTGGCACTGCTTGCCCATTCCGCAGTACCTCCCATTGATGGATGCTTGCCGTCTGCCAGTACGTGGCCAAATTGGCCATCCTGAAAGTTCCATTTTTTCTTCACTGAATTTTGGCTTTGGCCTAACGAATAAGTGTTGACAAACCGGGGGGGGGGGGGGGTTTTTTGGGGGTGGGGGGGTGGGGGTGTTTTTTTGGAATTTTTTTACCAAATTG
>JAPPIX010000112.1:6434-8401 GCA_028820495.1 Gammaproteobacteria bacterium | reverse complement strand
ATGCTTTCCCTAACCAATTCAACAGGTTAGGAATTTACGGACAAGAACTAGCTACCGAAGAAACAACTCGTAAGCCGGATTTCCGGTCTCCTCCCAGTAGCGGTAGCCGATGCGGTCGAGGTAGCCGGACAGGGCGTTGCGCTCCTCCGGCCCCGCTTCGAAGCCGGCCAGCACCCGGCCCCAGGCGGAGCCGTGGTTGCGGTAGTGGAACATGGTGATGTTCCAGTGGCTGCCCAAGCCTTCGAGGAATTCCAGCAGGGCGCCGGGGCGCTCGGGGAACTCGAAGCGGTACAGCAACTCCGGCTTGGCCCGAAAGGCGTGTCCGCCGACCATGTGCCGCACGTGCAGCTTGGCAGTCTCGTTGTCGGTCATGTCCACCACCGGGTAGCCGGCGGCGCCTAGGCGCTCGGTCACCGCCTCCCGGTCGTCAGCCGATGCCACTTGCAGGCCCACGAAGATGTGGGCCCGGTCCGCGTCCGCAAAGCGGTAGTTGAACTCGGTGACCCCGTGCGATCCCAAGGCGCGGCAAAAGCGGCGGAAGCTGCCGGCCTGCTCATCGATGGTGACGCCGAGCACCACTTCCCGCCGTTCGCCCACCTCGGCCCGTTCGGAGATGTGGCGCAGCCGGTCGAAATTGACGTTGGCGCCGCTGATGATCGCCACGCAGCGGCGCTTCCCGCCCCGCCGGGCCGGGAGGCGCCCGGACTCGACCGCCTTCTTGAGGCCGGCGACGGCGAGGGCACCGGCGGGCTCCGCCACCGAGCGGGCATCGTCGAACACGTCCTTGACCGCGCCGCAGATTTCATCGGTGGAAACCGTCACCACGTCATCGACGCACTCGCGGGCGATCTTGAACGGCAACCGGCCGATCTGCGCCACCGACACCCCTTCCGCGAAGCGGTCGAGGGTTTCCAGCGGCAGGCGCACCCGGCGGCCCGCGGCCAGCGCCGCCTGCAGGCAGGCCGAGCCCTGCGCCTCCACGCCGATCACCCGGGTGGCGGGCCGCAGGTACTTGATGTAGGCGCCGATCCCGGCGATCAAGCCGCCGCCGCCGACGGGCACGAAGACTGCATCGGCGTCCGGGCATTGGTTCATGATCTCCACGCCCACGGTGCCCTGGCCGGCAATCACCTGGGCGTCGTCGTAGGGATGGACCAGCACCCGGCCCTCGGCCTGGGCCAGCGCCCGCGCCTTGGCGGCGGCCTCGTCGTAGCCGTCGCCGTGCAGAATCACTTCGGCACCGAGGTCGCGAACCGCCTGCACCTTGATGGATGGCGTGTTGCGGCCCATCACGACCTGGGCATGGACTTGCAGTTCGCGGGCGGCGAGGGCGACGCCCTGGGCGTGATTGCCCGCGGATGAGGCGATCACCCCCTTGGACCGCTCGCGGGCGGAAAGCTGCGCCATCCGGTTGTAGGCGCCGCGCAGCTTGAAGGAGAAGATGGGCTGCAGGTCCTCGCGCTTCAGCAGCACTTCAAAACCGCGGCCCAAGCGCTCCGAAATGCCCCTTGCGTATTGCAAAGGGGTTTCATTCGCGACATCGTACACGCGGGCGGCGAGGATTTTCTTGACGTAGGGCTCCAACATGGCAAATCGGCAGGCCTTCTTGGGCGAGGGGGTGAGAGTATGGCGCAAGCAGCGCTGAAACGCAGTGCGGCGGAAGCGGCGCTGGCCTACATCGAGCCGCGCTTGGCGCCGAAAACAGTGGTCGGGGTCGGCACCGGCAGCACCGCCGACTGCTTCATCGACGCCTTGGCGGCGGTCAAGCACAAGTTCGACGCCGCCGTATCCAGCAGCGAGGCGAGCGCCGAACGCCTGCGCGGCCATGGCGTTGCGGTCATCGACCTGAACGCCGCGCCATCCGTGGCCGTCTATGTGGACGGCGCCGACGAGGTGGACCCCGGCCGCTGCCTGACCAAGGGCGGCGGCGGCGCCTTGACCCGGGAGAAGATCGTGGCCGCTTCGGC
>JAPPIX010000112.1:0-6334 GCA_028820495.1 Gammaproteobacteria bacterium | reverse complement strand
GAGATCAACAACATCGTCGGCGTGGTCTGCAACGGCCTGTTCGCCGCCAACCGAGCCGACTTGGTCCTAGTGGCCGGCACGGATGGCGTGCGACGGCTATAGCCACATGAAAGTGCTGGTGCTGCAGCATGTCGATGTGGAGCATCCGGGCACCTTCCGGGACTGCTTTCGCGAGGATGGCGTGCCTTGGGATGTGGTGCACCTCGACCGGGGCGATGGGATTCCGGAGCTTGCTGCCTACGACTGCATGCTGGTCATGGGCGGCCCCCAGGATGTCTGGGAGGAGGACGCCCACCCTTGGCTGGTGCCGGAGAAGGCGGCCATCCGGCGCTTCGTGACCGAATTGCAGCGACCCTTCCTCGGCATCTGCCTAGGCCATCAACTGCTGGCTGACGCGCTCGGCGGAACGGTGGCGCCGGGCACCCCTGAAGTGGGCGTCATGACCATCGCGCAGACGCCGGCGGGCCGGTCGGATGCGCTGCTGAGCGGTCTGCCGGATCCCATGGCCGTGCTTCAGTGGCACGGTGCGGAAGTCACCGCGCTGCCGGCGGATGCCACGCTGCTGGCGAGTTCCGCCGATTGCCGCGTGCAGGCCTTTCGAGTCGGGCCGCACGCCTACGGGCTTCAATGCCACGTGGAAGTCGGCGCGGACATGGTGGACGAGTGGGCCGCGATTCCAGCGTACGCGGCATCGTTGCGCCAGGCGCTCGGCGAAGATGGCCTGGCGCGAATGCGGCGCGATGTCGATGAGCGGCAAAGCGCCTTGCGCACCGATGCGCGTACACTGTACCGCAATCTGCGGGAGCTGGTTGTCGACCGCTTGCGCAATGAAATGGGCGATTGAATAGCGACTACGGAAGCAGCTTCCCCGGGTTCATCACGCCGTTGGGGTCGAATACGCGCTTTAAGGCCCGCATCAGCGCCACTTCCTCCGGCGAGCGGCTGTAGCCAAGGAAGTCCCGCTTGAGCAGCCCCACGCCGTGCTCGGCGGAGATGCTGCCGCCGTGCTCCGCCACCAGCCTGAACAGTTCCGGGCTGACGCGATGGCAGCGCTCCAGGAACGCTTGCTCGCTCCAGCCGGGTGGCTTCAGGATGTTCAGGTGCAGGTTGCCGTCGCCGATGTGGCCGTACCAGCACACCTCGAACTCCGGGTAGGCCTGGCTGATGAGGGCGTCGGCGGCTTCCAGGAACCTGGGCATGTCGCTGAGCCGCACGGAAAGATCGTTCTTGTAGGGCGTCTGCGGTGCGAGGCTTTCGGAAATCCCCTCGCGCAGCGCCCACAGCCGGGCCGCCTGGGCATCGCTCTGGCTCAAGACCCCGTCGGCCACCCAGCCCTGCTCCAGGCAGCGCTCGAACGCAATGCTCGCGGCGTCGAGGGCGGACTCGTCGAATTCCAGCAGCGCGTAGAACGGACAGGCATCACGAAGGGGTGGCGGCAAATCCCGCGCGGCGCGCACCTTGGCGAGCGCCAGGTTGGAAAAGAACTCGAAGGCCGACAGCGTCACATGCTGTTGAAAGGCGCTTAAGGACTGGAAAAGCGCATCGAACGCCGGGCAGCCCAGCACCATCACCCGCTGCGGCCCAGGCGGGTTGGCCAGGCGCACCTCCGCCTCCACCACCAAGCCGAGGGTGCCTTCGGAGCCGATGAACAGATGCCGGAAGTCGTAGCCCGTGGCGTTCTTGACCAAGCCATTGTTGCAGCGCAGCACGTCGCCGGCGCCGGTCACCACCGTCAGCCCAGCGATCCAATCACGGGTGAGGCCGTAGCGGATCACCCGGATGCCGCCCGCGTTGGTGGCGATGTTGCCGCCGATCTGGCTGGAACCGGAAGAAGCGAAATCCACCGGGTAGAACAACCCCCGCTCCTCGGCAAAGGCTTGCAGCGCGCCGGTCACCACGCCCGCTTGGCAGCGCGCCAGCCGCTCGGCGGCGTCGAAACCGAGAATCCGGTTCATGCGGTCGAACGACACCACCACCTCGCCCCGCTCCGCAACCGCCCCGCCGGAAAGACCCGTGCGGCCGCCCGAGGGCACCAGCGCAAACCCCTCCGCGTTGGCCAACCGCACCAAGGCAACCACTTCGTCCAGGGTTTCGGGAAAGACCACCGCGCTCGGCGCCGCTTGGTAGGCGGTGGTCCGGTCGCTGCCCCAGTTCGCCAGATCGCTGGCGTCCCGAGTGATGCGGTTGGGTGGGAAGAGGGCGGTCAGAGCCTTCGACATGGCGTCAGCCTTCATGCTGGAGTCGTTCCGATCCAGGGCGCATCGAGCCGCCTTCCGAGGCGTGCCATGCGCATCGTTCGCTCAGCCATCGCCACATGGCGTCGCGCACGTCGGGCGCTTCGTTGACCAGGTGATGCCTCGCCCCCGGCAGGCGCAAGGTCTCGGGGCGGAACAGCCGCTCGATCACGCTTAAGTTGTGCCGCCAGCCGACCGTCCGGTCGGCCAGCCCCTGGATCACCTTGGGGCGCACTTGCGGCATCGGCGGGTAGCTCTCGAAGCGCCGCATCCATTCGACCATGGCCGTCACCCATTGCACGGGCAGCACCCTCGCCTGCAGCGGGTCGCGCTGCAACAGGCGGACGAAATCGGCGTTCTCGGCGTTCTTGCGGAACGTTCGAGGCCGCTCGCTGATCGTGCGGCGGGCGGCTTCCCAAACGATCCGGTTCAAGGGCCAGTAGGCTGGGCGCACCAGCGGGGCCAATAGCAGGATTTCGCCGAAATCCTCCCCGCCGTGCCGGGCGAGGTGTTCCATGACGATGGAAGCGCCCATGCTCTGGCCCGCCAAGTGCAAGGGCCTCGGCAAGTCGCGGCAGGCGTCGAGCGCCGCCGCCAAAACCGCTTGGTAGGCGTCAAAGCTGGCGATGGTCGCTACCGGCCCGGTGGACAGGCCGTGGCCGGGCTGGTCGAAGGCGAATACGGCCAAGCCTTCGCGCGCTAGGTAGTCGATCAAGTGGCCGTAGAGGCCGACGTGGTCGTAGTAGCCGTGGCAGACCAGGGCAGTGCCCCGAGGATTGGCCGGCGCGAAGGACTGAACGGCGATGCGTTCGCCATTCACGACCAGCCAGCCCATTCGGTGGGTGCGTCCGCCCTTGGCGCAGTCGTTCAGTTGGTAGAAGTCCAAGTAGGCGGCCACCTCCGCCGCCGGCGGCCCAGCCTGCGCCCAGGGCGGCAAGGCCGCGCGCAGCCTGTGCGGCTCAAAGGGCCTCAAGAACCGCCACCCCCGGCAGCGATTTGCCTTCCACGAATTCGAGAAACGCGCCGCCGCCGGTGGAAATGCAGGAGATGCCGTCGCGCACGCCGTATTTCTCGATGGCGGCCAGGGTATCGCCGCCGCCGGCGATGGAGAAGGCGTTGGATTCGGCGATGCCTTCGGCGATGTGCCGGGTGCCTTCGCCGAACTGGTCGAACTCGAACACGCCCACTGGGCCGTTCCACAGGATGGTGCCCGCATCCGCCAGCCGGGCCTTGAAGCGTCGGGCGGTTTCGGGGCCGATGTCGAGTATTGCCTCATCGTCCGCCACCTGGTCGGCAAGGCGGAGCACGGCCCGTTCGTCCGGTCCAGGCCGCTTGCCCACCATCCAGTCCACGGGCACGGGCACCTCCACCTTGTCCGCCACCTGCAGGGCGTTGGCCTTGAGGCCAGCCTCGTGCAGGGAGGCGCCGATTGGCAGGCCGGCGGCGGCGGCGAAGGTGTTGGCGATGCCGCCGCCGACGATGATGCAGTCGGCCAAGGCGGTCAGGCTGTCCAGCACGTTGAGCTTGGTGGACACCTTGGCGCCGCCGACGATGGCCACCAAGGGCCGGGCAGGCTTTTCCAAGGCCTTGGCCAGCGCTTCGAGCTCATGGGCGAGCAGCGGCCCGGCGCAGGCCAGCGAGGCATGGCGGGCCACGCCCTCGGTGGAGGCCTGGGCGCGATGGGCGACGGCGAAGGCGTCCATGACGAAGATGTCCGCAAGGCTCGCCAACCGCTCGGCCAAGGCGTCGTCATTGGCCGCCTCGCCCTTCAGGAAACGGGTGTTCTCCAGCAGTGCAATGGGCCCCGCGGCGGTGGCGGCGGCTTCGATGCCCGGCAGCAAGGGCACGGTTTGGCCGAGCAGTTCCCCCAGCCGCACGGCCACCGGCGCCAGCGAGAAGGCGGGATCGAATTGGCCTTCCTGGGGGCGGCCCAGGTGCGATAGGACGATGATCTCAGCCCCCCGCTCAAGCGCCATCCGCAGGGTGGGCAGCGCTGCGCGAATGCGAGCGTCGCTGGCCACCATGCCCTCTCGAACGGGCACGTTCAAATCCTCCCGAATCAGCAGGCGCCTGCCTGTCAACTCCAGATCCTGCATCCGCTTGAACTTGGGCATGATGGATTGGTTGGTTCAGCCGCCCAGGTTTCGCTGCTTGGCTGATCCGACGGTTCTTTCGACGATGGCCACCAGGTTCTCCGCGGTCATGCCGAGTGCCGCCATGGCCTCATCGCCGGGCGCCGACAGGCCGAAGCAGTCGATGCCGAGCACGTCGCCGTCCAAGCCGACAAACCGCCGCCAGTAGTCCGGATGTCCGGCCTCCACGGCGATGCGAACGCGGGCCTGGCTCGGTATCACCGCTTCCTGATAGTCGGCGTCCTGGGCCAGGAAGACATCGGCGCTCGGCATGGACACCACCCGAACGCTCAAGCCCCACTCAGCCAACTGGGTTTGCGCGGCCATCGCCAACCCCACTTCCGACCCCGTGGCGATCAGCACCGCGTCCAGCGCGCCGGATTCCGCCTTGAGCACGTAGCCACCGCGGCGGATGTTGGCGAAGGCCGAGCCGTCCCGGGGCTGGCAGTCGGTCTTCTGGCGGGTGAACACCAGCGCCGTCGGCCCGTCGCGCCGCGCCGCCGCGTGCGCCCAGGCGAAGGCCGACTCCACCGTGTCGCAGGGCCGCCAAGTGGAGAGGTTGGGCGTGGTACGCAAGTTGGTGAGCTGCTCGACCGGCTGGTGGGTCGGCCCGTCCTCGCCGAGGGCCGGGGAGTCGTGGGTGTAAACGAAGATGTTGGGCAGGCCCATCAGCGCCGCCAGGCGGACGGCGTTGCGGGCGTATTCCATGAACACCAGGAAGGTGCCGGTGAACGGCCGCAGGCCGCCGTGCAGGCACATGCCGTTGGCGATCGCCGTCATGCCGAACTCGCGCACCCCGAAGCTCAAGTACCGATGCGCCTCCGCGTCCCGCCACTTGGTGTTGTTGGAGCCGGTCAGGTCCGCCGAGCCGCCGAAGAACTCCGGCAACTGCGGTGCCAAGGCGTCCAAGCACAGTTGCGAGGACTGGCGCGTCGCCAGCGCCTTGGCTTCGGCTTGGGCGCTTTCCGCCATGGCCATCAGGCCATCCGCCCAGCCCTCGGGAAAGCGCCCGGTCATGCGCCGCTCGAACTCCTCCGCCAAGGCCGGATGCGCCGCCCGGTAAGCGTCGAAGCGGCCCTGCCATTCCGCCTGGGCCTCGCCGCCGCGCGCCGCTTGGTTCCAGTCTTGGTAGATGTCATCGGGAATCTCGAACGGCGGGTGCGCCCAGCCGAGGGACGCCCGCGCCGCCGCCACTTCGTCCTCGCCCAAGGCTGCGCCGTGCACCGCAGCGGTGCCCTGCTTGTTGGGCGCCCCGAAGCCGATGACGGTCTGGACGCAGACCAGTGTCGGACGGCCATCGCTCAACACGGCATTGGCCAAGGCCATGTCGATGTCGTGCGCATCATGTCCGTCCACGCCCCGGATCACGCGCCAGCCATAGCTCTCAAAACGCGCCGGCACATCCTCGGTGAACCAGGCCGCCACCTCGCCGTCGATGGAGATGCCGTTGTCGTCGTACAGGCAAATCAGCTTGCTCAACCCCAAGGTGCCGGCCAAGGAGGCCGCTTCGTGGGAGATGCCCTCCATCAGGCAGCCGTCGCCCACCATCACCCAGGTGCGGTGATCGACCACGTCGTGGCCCGGCCGGTTGAACTCCGCCGCCAGGCGCGCCTCCGCCAGCGCCATGCCCACGGCATTGGCCAAGCCCTGGCCGAGCGGGCCGGTGGTGGTTTCAACGCCGGGGCATTCGCCGTACTCGGGATGCCCGGCGGTCTTCGAATGCAGTTGGCGAAAGGCCCGAAGGTCGTCCATCGAGACGGCGTAGCCGCACAGGTGCAGCAGGCTGTACAGCAGCATGGAACCGTGGCCGTTGGAGAGCACGAACCGATCCCGGTCCCACCAATCCGGATCCTTCGGGTTGTGCCGCAACACGTTGCGCCACAGCGCCTCGGTGAAATCCGCCAGCCCCATCGGCGCGCCGGGATGGCCGGAGCGGGCCTGTTGAACGGCGTCCATGGACAGGGCGCG
>JAPPIX010000414.1 GCA_028820495.1 Gammaproteobacteria bacterium | reverse complement strand
GCGACCTGATGATCCGCAGCTTCCGAGCCGGCTACGGCCGCCGCGGCGCCCACATAGGCACCGCCGACGACCAAGCCAAGCTCTTCCACGACGACATGATGAAGTTCTGGACCACCGTGATGGCCAGTCAGCAAACCGCCTGAATCCAATCGAGGGCGGGGCCCCCGCCCGGCGGGGGGGTCGCGGGGGGGGTGGGGGGGGGGGGGGGCCACCCCCCGGGGGGGGGGGCCGCCCGCGGGGGGGGGCCCTGGGGGGGGTTGTCGGGCGGGGGGGCGCCCCGCCCTCGATTGGAATTGGGGAATTCCCTCTAACCTCGTGTCCTACTGAAACTACTCCAAGGCCAATCCTCCGGCTTGGCGCACAATCCAGCCTTGACCGGGTTCCAATGAATGTAATCCACCGTCGCCGCAAAGTGAGCTTCGTCGCGCATGACCCGATCGAAGTAGTCCGCCTGCCAAAACTCGCCTTTGCGCCCCAAGTGTCGGTTTGCCGATTTCGCGGTGAAGGACTTCCACGAGTGCAGGATGGCTGACAAGTGCCTTCCGCCCAACGCCGTCATCAGCGCATGGACGTGGTTGGGCATGATCACCCATGCGTGCAGAACGTACCTCGTGTGTTCGAAGTGCAGAAGCGCCTCCTGCACCAGCGCCGCGACTTGGGGGCGGCGCAGCCAGCAGGTGCCGTAGCCTCGATCAAGAGCCGCCTCCACTCGTTCGCGCATTTCGGCGGTGCGCTTTGCTTCGGGCAGGCTGACCAACTCCGAGCGCCACCGCGCCAAGATCATTTCTGGAAGGCTATCGGCCAGTCGAAAGGAGATGTGCTGGGGCACTTCCCCGGCTTCAAAGTGGGGCAGATGGGTTCGATGGTATTGGCTGGCGGGAGTGACCTCTCGAACTTGGTTGGCTTGCTTCATGATCGGTGACGCGCCGGTTCGGCTACCTCGGGGCGCAACAGTTTATTCCAGCCATGCTCGAAAATTCGGAAGCATTGCGTTGCGGAACGGCTTTCCCTTATTCCAATCGAGGGCGGGACGCCCTCGCTCCGGGGAGCCAGTTCGGAGCGAGGGCATCTTGCCCTCGCACTGTTGGGATCGTCGGGAAGTTCGTCGTGTGCGGGCGCTTCGCCATCTGCGTCTTGCAATCTTTGCACCTGTCGTCTATATCGCGGCAGTGGCCAGATTAGAGGGAACCCCATGAGCCGGCTCATTGCTGCCGTAGCGGCCTTGTTCTGCACTGCAGCCTCTTGCTGGGCGGTTGCGGATGCGGTCCCTGGCGGGGTGTATCTATTCGAGATGCCGACGGGCTTCGACTCCGCGAGGTTCCAAGAGCGCCCCGTCATGATTCACCGCGGGCAAGCCTTGGTCGGGCTGCACATCAACACTGAGCCTGGGGAGCACGAACTGCAGCTTGAGGGTGCCGCAGGCAGCCAAAGCCATCGCTTTCAAGTCACTGCCAAACAGTATCCCGAAGAGCACCTGACCATCGCCAACCAGCGCTTGGTGAATCCCCCGGAGAGCGATCTGGTCCGCATTCGGGAGGAGACCGCCCGGCAGTTGGCCCAGTACCGGCGCTTCACGGCGCGCCCGCTGGACCTGTCCCCCTTTGTGCTGCCGGTGACCGGTCGGGTGTCAAGCGTCTTCGGCCATCGGCGGGTGCTGAACGGCCAGCCGCGCAATCCGCACTCCGGCCTCGATCTCGCCGCCCACACCGGCACGCCCATCCAGGCGCCGGCGCCAGGCGCGGTGGTGTTGACCGGCGAGCTCTTCTTCAACGGCAAGACCGTCTTCCTCGATCACGGCCAGGGCTTGGTGACCATGTACTGCCACATGGACGCCATCGCGGTTCGGGAAGGCGACGAGGTCGGGCGTGGCCAAGTGATCGGCAAGGTGGGGGCCACCGGACGGGTCACCGGCGCCCACCTGCACTGGTCGGTCAGCCTGAACGGCAACCGGGTGGACCCGGTGACCGTGATGGCGATCCTGAACGAGGATTAGAAGCCTCAAGCCTTCGGAAGTCGCGAAAGCGAAAACTCGAAATCGATGGTTCAAAGGGGCGAGCGGGAGCGGATTTGCAGCCGTGAATTCCGGAAGCAGAGGCTCCTAAGCGCTCAGTTTCGAGGCTAGCTCCTCGTCGAGCGCACTGGCCCGTTGCTGGGCTGGGCGGGCGTTCATCCGCTCCGCGTAGTCGATGAAGGCGGGCCGCTTCTCCAAGGTGTGCATCATGTTCACGCCCCAGGTGATGTGCGCCCCGATGTAAACGTCCGCCGCGGTGAAACGGTCCCCTGCGATGTACTCCCGGGCGGTCAATTCGGCCTCCAAGACGTCCATCACGGTGCCGAGATTGCCGAAACCCAGCGTCATCTCATGATCGGCGCTCGGCTCGAAGCCGATGGTTTTGTTGGCGACCGCCGCCTCAAGGGGGCCGGCACCGAAGAAGAGCCATCGGTAGTACGCGCCCCGCTGGCCGACGGGCGGGGCGAGGCCCGCTTCCGGGAAGGCGTCGGCCAGGTAGGTGCAGATGGCCGCCGTTTCGGTCACCACCTGGTCGCCGTGGCGAATGGCGGGCACCTTGCCCATCGGGTTGATCTGCCGATAGACAGGCGACTTCATTTCATCACCGTAGCGCACGGGTTCCACCCGGTAGGGCGCGCCGACCTCCTCCAGCATCCAGCGGACGATTTGGCCCCGGGATTGGGGGTTGGTGTAGAAAACCAGCTCTTCTGCCACAAGACTCTCCTCTGCAACTAGGGGCTCACGCAATCGAAGTTGCGCTCGTCGTTCTGATCGCCCTGCCCCCGGTACTTGGCGTACTCGGGATGGGGACACAGGGGCCGGGTGAAGCGATGCGGCTGAACGGCCCTCGCGTCCGGCGCCAAGTGGTCGAAATCCACCGGACCGGGCTGCTCCCCGATGATCCGCTCAGGCGCCTTGCCCTCCTCCCGCCATGCCACCAGCGGCTTGACGTAGTCCACCTGCCAAGGCCCAGGCCCGCCGGCGCAGTGGGTCATGCCCGGCACCATGAACAGGCGCAGGAAACTGCCGGTGGCCTCGGCGCCGCCCATGGCTTGCTCGACCTTGCCCAAGTAGTCGATGGCCCGCTGCGGGCGCAGCGGATAGTCGTTCCAGCCTTGGTACATCAGCAGCTTGCCGCCGCGGTCGCGGAACTCGGACAGATCACCGGTGCGCACGTCGAGGGGGGTGGTGACCTCGGCGATCCGATCCCGGTCTTCGGCCGGGTCGTAGTCATCGACGTTGAAATCAGGTTCGTAGCGCATCAGCAACGCCAGCATGTCATCCATGGAGCCGATGGGGGAATCGTCACCGAATTGTTCATGGGGCTGCATCCAGAACGCCCAGTCGCCGGCTGCCTCCGCGCCCGGCGGCACACCGGCGGAAACCACTTCGCCGGCGGCGTTGGTCAGGTCTTGGTAGTGGCCGCGGGCGGTGGCGATCTGGCCCTCGGTCAGGCAGCCTTCGGCTTGCCCGTCCGCGCAGGCCAAGGCATCGAGATCGAGCACATCGGCGGTGCATAGGCGCGGGTCGTCGATCACGCCGTCCACCACGCCATCGATGCCGTCGCAGGCCTGCCGCGAGGCATTGTCGAGCAGCAGCAGGGATTCATCGGTCAACGGATGGGCGCTTTGCAGGCGGTGCATGGCGATCATCCAGGAAGCGAACTCCTGGAACCGGAAGGCCGGCGCGCCGGCGATGATGCCGTCGTAGTCATCCGGGAAGCGGATCGCCTCCAACAGCGCCGCCCGGCCGCCATTCGAGCAGCCCGTTAGATAGGCGTGGTCGATGTCCCGGCCATAGAACTCGGAGATGACCCGCTTCGACGCCAAGGTGGCTAGGTGAACGCCCCGGTAGGCGTAGTCGATGGCCGCTTCGGGTTGCCGATAGAACTCGAATCCCTCGCTGATCTCGTGCCCGGTGTCGGTGGAGGCCATGGCGAAGCCGTCGGCGAGCAGGGAGGTGGTGTCGCCGATCACCCCCGCCGAGCCGCCCACGGCGGTGAACATCATGCGGCCGTTCCAGCCTGCCATCGGCAGCCGGACCTCGAAGCGAATGGCCCGATTGACCACCCCGCGCACCTTGCAATGGGCGGGCAGTTCCTCGCTTGCAGCCACCGGAATGCCCGGCTCAACGGCGTGCGAAACGTCCGTTAGGCGATACAGCTTATGGCACTGCTGCTCGATATCCGAGGCCTGGGCACCGGCGGAGCACAATGCCGTAAGCAATGCCGCAATCGTTAGCTGATTGATGTTTCCAGTGAATCCAAGGTTCGTTGCCCTCATGTCATCCTTTTCCTTCAGCGGCAAAGCGCACCATCTTTCTGTCTTCAACCGCCCGCGTCAACCTTTGCTCTTCTTGCGGGATGGCTGCCGTAGCCTTGGCAGCTTCGACAGTCCCACGCCAACGCCTCGTTCGAAATCGAGGGCGGGACGCCCTCGCTCCGGGGTTACGCTTGGATCGGGCGGGGTGCTTTGGAGCGAGGGCATCTTGCCCTCGATTGGAAATGGGGGAGGCCGTTCCCCTGAACCATCACCTCTTTCTGCGTTCACGCACCTTGCGGCGGCGCACTAGGCGGGTGCGCTTGCGCTGCTGGCGTGGGGTCAAGGTGTTGGTTCGGCCGGCATAGGGGTTGCCGCCGCTGCGCAACGTTAGGCGGACGGGATTGCCGACCAGATCGAAGGCCTCCCGAAAGCCGTTCTCCAAGTAGCGGACGTAGCTGGCGGGCAGCGCCTCGGCCTGGTTGCCGTGAATGCCGATCCGCGGCGGATACTCGCCCAGCTTGTGCGCGTAACGCAGCTTGATGGGCCGGCCGCGGTTCGACGGCGGCGGGTGTCCGCGAACCAAGCCGTTGAGGGCCCGGTTGAGGGCGGCGGTGTTGACGGCGAACCGACCGCGGCGAAAGACGGCCACGACCTCCTCCATCAAGCGTCCCACCCCATGGCCGCCCAGGGCGGATATGAAGCGCAAGGGCGCCCAGGGAATGAAGTCGAGGCGGCGGTCGAGGGCCACTTGGCGGCGGCGCTTGTCATCACCGCTTAGCGCATCCCACTTGTTGACGGCCACCACCAGCCCGGCGCCCGCATCGGCGGCGAGCTTGAGAACGTGCAGGTCCTGATCCACCACGCCCTCCTCGCCATCAAGCATGAGCACCACCACATGGGCCCGTTCCATGGCATCGAGCGCCTTGACCACCGAGAACTTCTCAACGACGCCCTCAACCCGGCCCTTGCGCCGCACGCCGGCGGTGTCGATCAGCAAGAAACGCTCGCCGCGCCGCTGGTAGGGAATCTCGATGGCGTCGCGGGTGGTGCCGGGGCGGTCGAAGACGATCTGGCGCTGCTCGCCGAGCAGCCGGTTGACCAAGGTGGACTTGCCGACGTTGGGACGGCCGACGATGGCCGTGCGTATGGCATCCGGCTCCGTCTCCGGCACCGTCGTCCCCTCGGGCAAAAGGTGCGCCAGGAAGGCGGTCAGGGCGGCGACGCCCCGTCCGTGATTGGCCGCAATCCGGTAGGTATCGGCAAAGCCAAGGCGGGCGAACTCCGATCCCGCCGCCTCGGCATCGAGGCCGTCGATCTTGTTGATGACCAGCACGACCCGCCTGCCGCCGCGCCGCAATTGCTCGGCGATGGCTTCATCGCCAGCGGTCAGCCCGGCCCGGGCATCGACCAAGAAAAGCACGCAGTGGGCGTCGGCCAATGCCATCTCAGCCTGCTCGCCGATGAGATCGGCAAACTCGCCGTCCGCACCCAAGCCGCCGGTGTCGATCAGCACGCAGGGCTTGCCGCCGAGTTGGGCGCGGCCGTAGCGCCGGTCACGGGTGAGGCCGGGCACGTCGGCAACCAAGGCGTCCCGGGCGCGGGTGAGCCTGTTGAACAGCGTGGACTTGCCGACGTTGGGACGGCCGGCAAGCACTATTGTTTTTGATCGCGGGTCAAGGCCGCCGCCTGAATCAACTTCTGCGCCCGGCGACCGCCCACTCGTCGGTCTGAGGCGTCGCCCCGTTAGCTCAGGTATCACCGAGCCTCGATCTCGATGGCGTGCAGGGAGCCGGAATTGCCAAGGACGTAGAGGGTGCGCCCATCGACCACCACCATGCCGGAGCGCAGGCCGTCACCATCGAGCTTGCGGCGGGCCAGAAAGCGGCCGTCGCTTTGCGCCAGCACGTGCAGGTAGCCGTCGTCGTCGCCGACCACCAGGTAGTTGCTGAAGGCCACTGGGCTGGACAGCTTGCGGCGGTAAAGCGCCTCCTGACGCCACACTTCCTCGGCGGTCTGCTCGTCGATCGCGATCACAGCATCGGTCTCATCGACCACGTAGATTTGGCCGTATCCGGCGGCGAGGTCCAGGTAGCTCGAGGCTTCCCGCTGCCACACCGCAGCCCCGTCGGCCACCCGCAGCGCCTTCAGGCGCCCTTGGTAGGACACCGCGTACAGCAGCGGCCCGTTGATGAGCGGCGAGCCGTCCACGTCCACCATGCGATCGAGTTCCGAGCGGCCTTCCGGCAGCATCACCCGATGCTCCCACAGGGGTTCGCCATTGCCGGTGCGGATGGCGCCGACCATGCCGTTGGCAAAGCCGGCATAGACGATGTCGCCGCTGAACACCGGCGAGGCGCTGCCGCGCAGGGTGAGCACCGGCACCTGGTTGTCGAAGCTCCAGCGCACGGTGCCGTCGGTCTGCTCAAGGGCCAGCAGCCGCCCGTCGATGGTTTGGATGAATATGGCTCCGTCGCCGGTCGCGGGCCGGCTGAGAATCTCCGCGCCGACATGGATTCGCCAGACCTCGCTGCCGTCGGCTGCCGACAGCGCCACCAGCGCCCCGCCGGTGGTGCCGATCAGCACGAAGCCGTCGCCGACGCCGACGCCGCCGCTGACGAAGCTGGGGTCCCGGCGATCAAAGACCTTGAACTGGACTCTCGGCACGAAGCGCCGCATGCCCGACCTAGGGGAGCGGTCCGTTCGCCCCTCTTGGCCGATGCGGACGCGCCAGACGCGCTTGCCGGAAAAGCGGTCTCTAGCTTCCACCGTGCCGTAGCCGTCGGCGGCGATGATCCGATCCGCCAAGGGTGCTGGATCCAGGCGCAGGTACTTGCGCCCCAGCCCCTTGCCGATCTTGGTGCGCCACAGTTGCCTGATGCGCGCCTCGGGCTCGAAGTTCACCAGCTCTGCAGGTTTGAGCTGATCCTCCTTGTCGTCCTTGCCGCCGATGCCGGGGATCCAGGAAAACCAACTGCAGCCGCCCGCCAAGAGGGCGGCGGCCAGCAATGGCACGATGCGGGCGAGTGAGGAACGGCGCTGCGCGCCGTGCGAGGGCGGGACGCCCTCGGTCCGGGGTCTACGCCTGAGCCGAACCACAGGAGGCCCAATCGAGGGCGGGACGCCCTCGCTCCGAAGAGCCACGCTCGGTCCTGGCGTCATCACCCGACCGAGGGGATTGCGCCGGACCGAAGGCATCTTGCCCTCGACTCTTGACCGCGGCGGGATTTTGTCGAGCAATTGGTTCATTCCGGCACGGCCTCCGCGCTTTCCGGCTGGGGCTGTGGCTCCGGCTCCGCGACCTCCGGCTCCGTGATCTCTGGCTCGGGTTCCGCGCCCTGGGGTTCGGGTTGATCGGGCGGCGCGGTGTCGTTGATCTTAATGTCCAGGATCGGCCGGTCACGGTCTTCGCCCATCTCCTGGCGTGCGGAGCGGTAGGCCTCGTGGGCCAGGGAGCGCTCGCCCTGCTCCACGTGAATGTCACCCTTGAGCTCCTGGGCCAGGCCCCGGTAGCCGCTGCCGCGCACGCCCACCAGAACTGTAAGCGCCGCGGCGCTGTCGCCGCCCTGCTGATGCAGCCGGGCTAGGCGAACGCGGGCCAGGTCCTGGAGCGAGCCCGGGGAATCGGCGTCGATGACGCGTTGCAGGTAAGCCACCGCAGCCTCCACGCTATCGGCTTCGGCGGCTTCGCGCGCCCGGTGCAGCAGGGTGAACGCTTGGTAGGCGCTGCCTTCGATGTTCTCGTCGAGCTGTTCGGCCAAGGCCGCCCGCCCCTCGTCTTCCGCCGCCAGGAAGGACTCGTAGAGGTCCGATGCCGACTCGCGCGCCTCGGTCGCCGAATGGTCGTACCAGCGCCACCCGACCAACCCGGCGACGGCCAAGGCCAAGCCGGTCAGCAGGCTGGTCCCGTTGGTGCTCCACCAGTTCTTCAGCCGATCAAGCTGCTCTTCCTCACTGAGATAGTCGGACACTCACCGCACTCCTGATTGCGCCTTAAACCAGATCGTCCCCACCCCGCTCAAGCCGTCTCGCCGAGCAAACGCTCAATGACGGCCTGCGCGGTCAGCACCTCCTGGGGGGCGCCGGAGCGCAGATCCTTACACGCCATGCGATTGTCCCTCAATTCATCTTCCCCAAACAACAGCGCCCAACGGGC
>JAPPIX010000135.1 GCA_028820495.1 Gammaproteobacteria bacterium | reverse complement strand
ACAACCCGGCTCAAGCTCTCTTAAATTGGACAACTCGTGCAACATCCGGGCTAGGCAACACGCCTGTCAGCTTGTCTTAACCAACTGATGATCTCGAAGGTCATATGATCTATCCGAAACTTCGTGCAGAAACGTCGTAATTCGTGGACCGCCGTACCTCAGATAGTAGCAACCATACAATTGGTTGTTTTGATTGAAACCCGCCACGAGCCTCTTAACCTGCCGACGCGTAAGACTGGTAGTTACGTCAGCAAGCCGATTGAAACGTTCTTGTGCGTCGATGAACGAAGGCGCTTCAACGAAGGCCTGCAACAGCCCATCTACGACTTTATCGCCTTGCCCAACAGCGTCCGCCACTAGCTTAAACACATCCCCAACGCTTGATGCAGGGTCGCTTATGTTGCCGCGCATTGCTTGGAAACTTGAGATGAACCCCGGTGGGTCCGCCCTTTCCAACTTGATGGAAGTAACGGGAGTTCCTTTGCCCAATGCAAAGCCAACTTCCTGATTGCAGAAAACGCTGTCCACGAAATTGTCGGTGACGAAGGCCAGCATTACATCCATGGTCTCCAAACCGAGCATGATCTCGTTCTGCCACTGCTTCCCTGCTTCGATCGACTCATGCGCGACAAACGAAGAAATTCCGTACTCCACCAATTCATCCGCCAGTTCCCGAGCCTGGCGTTTGTATTCGTCTCGATGGCTGATGAACAGCCGAATCATCCCCTCCCGCCAAATGTGCGACACATCTTCTGAAAGCCCGGACTTTTCCCCTTTCTGAGCCACCCTCAAACACCAAACACTTTCATTACCTCATCCCCCAGATGGTTGATCACCTTCACGGCTATCCGCCCCGTTGAGGGCTTCGGGAACGCTCGCGAGGTGTCGCTGTTTAGGGTGGCCCAGGCGTCGGGGTCGATTTCAGCCTTCAGGGTGGTTTTGAGGGACTTGTAGGGGTCGCCGGCGCCGAGGAAGTAGGCTTGGCGGACGAAGAAGCTCTCTTCGTTGTAGTCAGTGTCCACGAACCAGCAGGCGATGCCGTCGGCCTCGTCGCTGCGGACTTCGCCGGTGGAGGGGTCGAAAACGTCGACGCCGTTGATCTTCACTTGCAGCCAGTCGGGCTCGCCGTCGGGGCTGTTGGCGGGTTCGATGTCGATGTCGGGTTCGCCGAAGATGACGAAGAGGTTGGCCTTGTCGGTCTTCTTGAGGTCGTCGGCCATGTGCAGGTCGGCATTCATGCGGGCCTTGAGGACCGGGACACGGCCGAGTTTGTTGAACTCGGTGGCGTGGGCCTCATAGTTGAAGGCGCAGGCGATCAGGGCGTCGAAACCCGCTTCGGCGGCTTCGCGCACGGCACTCACTAGGTCGGTGCGGGAGACGGTGCCGAACTCCGGGCCAATGAAGATGCCTGCCCGCTGTTCCTTAGCGTTTTTTGCGTCGCCGCCTTCCGCGTAGCGGCCCTCCGCGCAGACGAGGCTGCCCGGCCAAGGGTTGAGCGACGTGAATTTGATGTGGCCCCGCTTGTCGGCCTGTTGGACGCCGGCGGTGCGCAAGTTTTCGAGCACCATGTGGGCGAAGTCCTGAACGGGGGTGCTGGCGCCCGCGTCATAGGTGGCGCGGGGTTCGGCGATCATCAGCTTGTCGTCTTCGTCCAGCGCTGCCAAGCGGTGCGGCGACACGCTCTCCACCGTGAAGGGGCCAGCCACGCGGGTCTTGGCCTTGTCCTCGTATGGCTTGTCGTAGAGGGTCTCGTACTCGGCGCGAGCGGCGATACAGGAGTCAATCTTCTTCTGGCGGGCGATGCGCGCCTCCCAGAAACGAGTGTGGGCGTCGCGGGCCGCGTCGTTCCAGCCTTCGTCCGGCTCGTGGGGGACTTCCCACTCAAGAAAGCCGTTGGCTGGGGCGGACTCGCCAGATGGCAGGGTGACGGTAGCGTCCTCGGCAGCGGTGAAGTCGATGGCCTCGCCCTTGCGGCCCCCGGTTTCGACTTTGAATGGCTTGGCATGACCCCGCAGGGCGTGGTTGAGGTCGGCGAGAGCAGCTTCCACGTCTGGCTGCATTCGCTCGTAAATCACGTCGATTTCGGTGTTGTTGGCGATGGACTTCAAGGTGATATGCGGCACTCGCTCGCATACAAACCCTTGACGGATATCGCCGTAAGTAGGTGATTCGGAGGGTGCGCTGAGCGACAGCTCGGCTTCCATATGCTGACCCTCCGGGCTGTCGGCCAAGAGGTAATAAGGATAGCGTGCGCCCATGATTCGGGAGCGGGCAAGTGCCAAGGCGACTCGGGAGGTGTCGATAGTGATCCAGCGGCGACCCCATTGCTCGGCGACATAGGCGGTGGTGCCGGAACCGCAGGTGGGGTCGAGGACTAGATCGCCTGGGTCAGTAGCCATGAGAACACACCGTTGGATCACTTTTCGAACAGTTTGCACTACATAAACCTTGTTCTGTTCTGCCGTCCCCATAGTGTCTTGCCAGAGATTCGCAATACTAACCGCACGGAAATCCTCGAAACGCAGCTTGTAGTTCACAAAGCTCTTCGTGTTGAAAAGGCGCCCTGCCTTTATTAGGCGATCCATGCCCCTGCGATTCGTCTTCCATCCACCTTTTCTAAGCACCACCTTGCGACCGGAAAGCTCAAAATCAAATGTTGTCGATTTGCTGGACGTCTCGGAAGTCAACGGCCCTCCCAAAAACACAGTGCTTTCTTGTGGCAATAGCGAAGGGCTAGTGGCCTCCTCTTTTTTCATCGGGCGGATTCGACCATCGGCTGTCTGTACCGTCCGGTAACGTAGCCCCGGCCCGGAATCCAGATTCTTTGGGTCAAACAACGGCCGGTACTTTACGGTTCGGCGCTTTTTCCCATACCAAAGGATGAAGTCGGCCACATTGTCTATCTGCGCTTGGCCCATGCCACCACTTTTCTTAGTGATGATCTCGCTGATGAAGTTCTCGCTTCCAAACACCTCATCCATAACCGCCCGCACTCGATGCACGTTCTCATCCCCAATCTGCACAAAGATGCTGCCGCTCTCCGTCAACAGATCCCGCGCTACTGTCAGCCGGTCTCGCAGATAGGTTAGATACGAGTGAATCCCGTCCCGCCAGGTGTCCCGAAACGCCTTCACCTGTTCCGGCTCCCGGGTGATGTGCCCCGCCTTGCCGTCCTTCACGTCGCGGCTGGTGGTTGACCACTGGAAGTTGGAGTTAAACTTGATCCCATAGGGCGGATCGATGTAGATGCACTGCACCTTGCCGCGTAGACCCTCGCGCTCGGCGAGGCTGGCCATCACCTGTAGGGCGTCGCCCAAGATCATCCGGTTCGACCAGTTGGCGTCGTGCTGGTAGAACTCGGTCTTGGCATCGTCATCCGGCAGGCCGTTGAAGTCGCCGAAGATGTCGGTCTGAAAGCCGGGCTCGGCAGCATCCTTCTCGGCCCGCGCCTTGCGGCTCATGCGGGCCAAGTCGTCGATCAGCACCTTCGGATGCACCTTCTCCTGAATGAACAGAGGCGGCGCCTGCACCACAAGATTGGACCAGTCCGCCACGTCCTTGCCGCGCCATACCAGTTGCGGATCCAGGTCCGGGTTGCGGCGCTCGTAGGCAACCTGAATGGGGTTCTGATCATCCGAACGCATCACCGGCTGATACTCAGCGGTGGGGATATTGCGGCGTTTCGCCGCGTCATGAGTGAAGGTCTCGACAGATTTGCGCTTCCTTGCCATGGCCGGTTCTCTATCTCCTTGATTCAGGGGACATGGACTCTGCCCACTTCCCCTGCGAGGCGGTGGAGCCGTCGGTCTCTCGTCCACAGTGTCGCTTTCTCATGGGCAATCACAGAGCCGAGCAGGTTGGCATCCACAAAGCCAATGCCTCGCCCCATCCACAATCGCGTTTCGATTAGGTCAATGATTTCCCGGGCAGGGAGCGTGTCAAGCACCGGGAGTTCCCCAAGATCGTGCAGAGCGCCTTTTCGGTTGCGCAGATTGCCGCAGGCGAGTTCTCCGATCACCATTTCGTGGCAGACGATTCTGCGCCCTCTCAAGTGCTGGCTGAGTTCCTGGATTGGCCGTCTCAGGTGGTCAATCCAGACCGAAGTATCCACCAAGATCATTCGGCAATCGCGCTTCGACGTCTCGGGATGTACTCCGCATTCGGGTCCGAGCCTCCCATCGCGATCAGTCCTTCAATGGCGCGCTGCCCGCGTTCTTCCTTGGCAACAGCTTCGAGCGCCTCGCCGACCGCCGCATCGAAGTCATCCTGCATTTGAGACGGATCGCGCAACTCAAGAAAGGCCCATCGCCCGTGGCAGCCCAAGGCATTCACGCCTGGGATCCAGTAGGTATTCATCGTGTCGGCCTTGGCCTTGGCGTCCTCACCACGAAAGCCCTTCACCTCAACGATGACGTGCAACGGTTCGGTTGTATTGAGGCCATAGTCAACGTCAACGATGAAATCCGGGATGTAGGTGCGGCAGACACCGCCGAACTGGTAGGGCACCTCAAGTCCTAGGTTATGGTTCTTGGCCCATCGCACCACCGCAGGATGCGAGTCAAGAACACGGCAGAGCTCCCCTTCCCAACCACTATCCAAGATCGCCCAGTTCAGGTGGCAGCAATTGCCCGCCGCGTAGCGTTGGGTGCGGGAGGTTGTGAAGTTTACGTGCCGCGTGGTACCCATCGGATTGTAGGGGTCAAGCAGGGCCTTCACCGGCTGGCGACTTAGCTCCGCGCGGGTGATGGCCGCTGAGATGCGCTGGCAGGCCATGTCGGCCAAATCGGCGATCATCAACTGCGCCGGGCGGGTGCCGCCCTTGCAAACGAGGCACTCCTTGAGCCACTGCCCGGCGATGCGCTTCAACTGGCCGAACAGGTGCAGTTCCGGCTCCCCATTGGGGTCGCGCCAGTCGTTGTATAGAAGGCGACGGGTGAGATGGTACAGCAAGGCCCGCGGGCGCACGCGATCAAGATGCTCGACTGTCAGATCATGCCCTTGGCCGATGATGCCTTGGTTGTGGGTAATCGTCGGCCCCACCAACTGCGGGGTGAGGACCAACTTGGAGTCCTCAGTGAATTCCGCAGTGAGTTGGTCATCCGGCAACTCCACACGGTACCCAGCCACTCGGGGGAAGCGGATTTCGGCATCGTCCCGCTCCGGGGAGAGCGCCTTCACTTGCACGGTCTCTGCGGGTTTCTGGGGTGGGGCCACAACCGGTTTGGCGGTGAAGTCGAAGGGGATGCCGAATACGTCGGCGTATTCGGCGTTGAAAAGGCCCTGTTCATTCAAATCGTAGGACTGGCGGCGCAACGAGCGGCCGATCACCTGCTCGCAGAGCAGTTGGGTGCCGAAGGCGCGCAGGCCGAGCACATGGGTGACGGTGTTGGCATCCCAACCTTCGGTGAGCATAGCCACTGAAACCACGCAACGGATGCCGCCGCCGAGACGGCCAGCCTTGCCGACGGTGTTCATCACCTCGCGCAGCAGGTCTTGGTCGGTGAGCTTCTCAGCTTGCTGGCGATCGCCGGTGCGTTCCACGATTTCGCGGCGAAAGCGGTCGATCTCGTCCGCTGCGGCATTGCGGAAGTTCTTGTCGAGGGCCTCGCCGGATTCGAGCTGGCGGCTGTCTATGAGCAGGGTTCGCGGTCTCGCCAAGGGTTCGCCATGCTCATCAAAGTTGCGGAAGAGCGCAAGCCGTCCGTTGTGGACGACGCGCTCGCCGCCATCCGCTTCGCGTTCGAAGCCAGAGATGTAGTCGTAAACCAGCTTCGAGGTGGCCGTGTTGTTGCACACCACGATGAAGCAGGGCGGCACCTTGATGTCCGCCTCCTCCCACAGGCGAAATGTCTTCTCGTAGTGCCCATAGAGAGCATCCAAGGCAGTTTGCAATTCCCTAGGTAGATCTAGCGGGTTGAGCGGCGCACCGCCACCCCGGCCTTTCTTGGGCATGTTCTTGCCGATGTGCTCCCAAAGATTGCGGAACATGGGCATTACGGCTCCCGGCACGTTATCCACCACCGGCACCCGCGGCAGCTTGACGATGCCGCACTCGATAGCGTCCATCAGCGAAAAGTCGCTGACTGTCCAAGGAAACAATGTGCCTTCCGCGTAGCCGGAGCCGCGCAAGAAAAACGGCGTTGCGGAAAGATCGATCACACTCGCCAAGCCGAGCTTGCGCTGCACAGCTTCGAGACCGGAAATCCACACCCGGGCCGCTTCCAAGTTGCGCTCCGCTTCGCGGCGGTCATCGCCCGTGAGCTTGCCCTCGTCACCCTCCCCCGGTTTCTCCCGGTAGCAGTGATGCGCCTCGTCGTTGAGAACGAGGATGTCTTTCATGGTCATCAGTTCGGGCATCACGCGGGCCAGCATCTGGCCCTCGGTTTCTCGGGTGGCGAGTTCGGGGCCGCGGCCCTGCAGCAGGGCGCGGCCACCCTTGGCCAGGTCCAACGTTTCACGCAGTTGGAACGCATGGTAGTTGGTGATGACGATCTTGGCCTTGTCCAGTTCCCGCAGCATGTCGGCGGGCACCAGTTCACGGCTGGCGTAGTAGCTGTCGGGATCGTTGGGCTGCAGCACCCGCAGCCGGTCGCGGATAGTGATGCCTGGCGCCACCACCAAGAAACCCTTGGTAAAGCGCGGGCTGTTCGGGCGGCGTGCGGCGTTCACAGTCTGCCAAGCGATGATCATGGCCATCACCGCAGTCTTGCCAGCGCCAGTGGCGAGCTTGAGGGCCATGCGCGACAGACCAGGGTTGGCCTGCTGACTTGCGTTTTTGATCTGATCGAGAAAGCGGCGCCCCCGATTGCCGAGGCCGGGAGCGACCTCGGTGAGCCAGATGGCGGTCTCCACTGCCTCCACTTGGCAGAAAAATGGGCGGATGCCAGCGAACGGATGATGCCGCCAGTGCTCTAGCAGCCGGGCAGTCTCAGGCGTCACCCGCCATTGCGCTTCGGGCAGCGCCCGCCAAGCGGTGAGTTCCTGCCGCAAGCTGTCGATCAGAGCCGTCAGGTCGTACCGCTGGCCGTCCTCGCCAAGCTCCTGGCTCTCCGCGTCAAAGGCGAATTGATCCTGTACCTTGCCTCCTACCTTGCGCGGCTTTGGAATCGGCGAGATGAAAGACACCTTGCGCCGTCCTTCGCCAATAGCGTCCGTCGGCTGCCGCCCTTCGTCAAGCACCCAATGCCGGGCCGGAACCTCGTAGGGAGAATTGAGGATGGGGGATTGGTGGAAGGCATCCGGCATGGGGGCATTTTAGCCGAAGGCTCGGAACCACGCTCTTGGCCAGCATCGCTGCTGACAGGAGGATATACGACAGTATTGACATACAACAATACCGTCGTATAGTCATTTGCCCAACAAATCTGTTTTACAACAAATTTCGCATGAAAACCTCAGAAACCCCCGAATTCTACACCGGCGCTCCCGTTGATCCTGTGGACCTACGGTTCCGCAGCGCGTTTCTGGCGGAGCTTTGGCAATCGCTAAGCACCAACCATGTGGTGCTCACGGCACCCCGGCGAACCGGAAAAACCAGCGTCATGGACTATCTGCGCCAGCATCCGCAGAACGGGTACTCGGTGGCTTCCATCAATGTGCAGGACTTAACCCACCCAGCGGACTTCTTTCAGGCGTTGCTCGACGCTCTCCACGATGCGCACCCCCACTTCGTGCGCGACCAACTTGCCGAAGGCTGGTCACTCCTAAGCGGCATTCTGAGCAAGATTAGTGAGGTCGAAGTCGGCGGCTTCAAGCTCGCACTGCGCGGCAGCGACCCGAATTGGCGCGACAACTGGCGCCAGCATGGCGACCAATTTCTTGCCCAAGCACGGCGCACAAGCATCCCGATTCTCTTCATCATCGACGAATTCCCCGACATGCTGCTCAAACTGGCTCGGGAGGACGAAGCGTTGTTGGGCGAATTCCTCGGCTGGTTCCGCGCCCAAAGGTTAAGTCCCGCACCGTCTCGGGACTCCATCCGCTGGTTAATCGGCGGCTCGGTCAATCTCGCCGGCACCCTCGACTCGCTCGGAATGGTGGACCTCATCAACGACATTGAAGACGTCCCTCTGCCTCCGCTAACCGATGACGATATCAGAGCTTTCGTGGAGGACATGCTGGGCGGGCGAGGCGTTCCCTTTGACGGCAACGTTGCACGAAGGGTGATCGAGCGCCTTGGTCGTCCCATTCCGCTGTTCATGCAGTTGGCCACCCAAGATCTCTACCGGCTATGGAAAAAGGAACAACGCCAACTCACCGCCGAAGATGTAGATAATGTATTCGACTCGCTCGTCGTCAGTTCCTCCGCCCGTACTCGGCTACAGCACTTTTACTCGCGGATCGGGCAATACTACCCGGAGCCGAAGCGCTCTGCAGCCTATGGCCTGCTGAGCAAAATCAGTGTTAGCGAAGCGGGATTGAAGCGGGAGACCTTGTTGCAGGAAACGGAACGCCTGCAGTTGGAACAAGGCATCCAACGCCCCGCCCATGGCAGCAAACGAACATTCAACCAACTCTTGCTCGACTTGGAAAACGACTTCTATGTCGTCGAGGTTGCTGAAGGGAGCTACGATTTCGCCTGCGGCGTATTGAAGTTGTGGTGGAGGAAGTACTATGCCTGAGGCTTCGCCATCGCCAAGCATCGGCCTGTATCGATCCGGCATCACCAGCCCCGAACGCCTGCGCCAAACCAGCGTCGGGCGTGAGCACCTGCTCGACAACGCCATCGAATCCGTGCGCGGTTCCTTGAGCCGACGGTTTAAAC
>JAPPIX010000081.1 GCA_028820495.1 Gammaproteobacteria bacterium | reverse complement strand
TGGCCGGGTGGTCTCGGCCAATGCGCACCTGATCGACCTCTTCCCCACGCTCCTGTCCGTGACCGGCGCGGGCGATGGCGGAGCGGCCAGACTGCTTGCTGAAAGCCCGCGGCTGGAAGGCATCGACCTCAGCGCGTACTTCCAGTCCTCCGAACCAATCCAACGCGCACAACCGGTGTTCCAGCGCTGGGGACTGGGACGTTCCGTGCGCACTGACCGATGGAAGCTGCTCTCCCAGGCCACAGCAAGGGAAAGCAGTTTGCAACTGTTTCTACGCTGGCGGGCGCAGCAAGCTGAGGCGTCGGAACCATCGAAGCCGCCCGCAACGCCGCCAGTGGAACACGGCGATTGGCAGCTCTACGACATGAGCGTCGACCGCACGGAAACCATCGACGTCGCCAAGCGCCATCCGCAAGTCGTCGCCCGGTTGGCCACCGCCTATGACGATTGGCTGAAGTGGGTCAAACCCGATTCAGAATGAAACTCGCCAAAAGCCTCGGCGAGACATTCAGCCACACCACTGCCAATGGTTGACCAACCAACTACAGTGAAGCTCCAACCTCTTCGTCAATGCGGTCCAGAATCTGAACGAGATGGCTAACTCTCCGGCTTTGATGAATGTAGGATTGGTACGCCTTTTCCGCGTTTTGAATCAATTCCTTGTACGTAAGCACTCTGATTCCCTTCGGGCGCAACGTATCCGCAGACTCTTGCTGGCCACCAGGGATTCCCCAATCCCGAAGCGGTTTTCCTACAACGCAAACCGTCTCAATATTCGGGGTTTGTTCGCCGGTTTCATTCAATACGCGCCGCAACGCTTGCCGATAGCTGTCAACTTGACCGAGCAACGTTGATGTATCAGTGGTGACACTGCTTCGCTTGAGCTCAATGATGACGTGCTTTCCGCTGCTAGTGCGATACTTGATATCCACGCGCCCACGCCTTTCCTCTTCCGGCAGTTTCGCATCGATGCGATTGAACTCTGAAATGACGCTCTTTTCCATGTAGGGAGTGCCCGTCGCTCTTTCCCAAGAGGGATCGAGCAACCACAGATGTTCAAACAGATGCTCTTGTATCGTTTTCTCGAGAGCGTCGTCATCGACTTTGTCGGCCAATGCTTGAATCACCTTGATGCGGCCCTTTACGATCTGATAGTAGGACGTGGCTTCCAGATCGTCTTGCGTACTGAATATCCTACCCAGTTCGACTACGTTTTCAGCGGTGATGTTGTCCAATTCGTCAAGATTCCTCTTGGCCTTCATGTGTTGAAAAGCCAGAACACCATGCTTGAACAAGGTGGCACGATCCTCAAGACGGTCAGCTGTCATTTGATTGATTCTTCCAAACAGCCGCCTCGCCCTCGACTTGTCATCGTTGCCAAGTTCACCAAACCACTCTTTGATCGCCGCGCTTTCCAATGCGGAGTTAGTTCCTCCCTCGTTCCTGTACGCAGTCCAACGATCTCGTATGTAGCTCAGTTCCCTTCTGACGTTTTCCCGTAGCAGCGCAAACCGCGGATCATCCTCGATCAAGGCCTGCCGGCTGGTTGTAGCAATGTCGGGTTTGTCGTCGTCATCAAGGGCATCGCACTGGATCTCGCCAATCAGATACTTGGTGTACAAGCCCCCTTCTTCGAGCGCCGCCAAAATGTCTTCCTGAACGAGCTTGCCACGAGCCATCACAAGAACTTTGTTCAGATTTTCCCTGTCATCTTCTGACTGGGAATCGTCCTTTGGTTGCTCGTCATCCTTTGGCTTTCCATCGTCCTTTAGCTGTCCGACAGCCTTGACCGTACCAATCCATCCTTCAAAACCGTCGGCTTTTCGGGCTTCCTTCTTCTCAGCATTCGTGCAATGAC
Source organism: Gammaproteobacteria bacterium (assembly GCA_028820495.1). Taxonomy (GTDB): domain Bacteria; phylum Pseudomonadota; class Gammaproteobacteria; order Pseudomonadales; family Azotimanducaceae; genus Azophilus. The sequence continues at coordinate 6,961 of JAPPIX010000081.1, read as the reverse complement.
TGGCGCACTCGTTGCCGTAGTCACCGTAGTGCCAGACATACTGCAATTTGGAAAAATAGTGCCGGTCGCCCACTCCGACTTCCTGCTTGTTTACAAATACCCGGAACTTGCGTGAAGCACCAATGACGGTGAATCGTCTGGCTATACGTCGCCGCAGGAACACCTCGGTAGTTGTGAGCCTTTTACGCAAGTCACGCAATTCGATTCTCGTGCCCTCTGTGACTGAAATGCGATCATTCGAAAGTGGCTTCGGATAGTACGTGCCTCCGCCCTGCTTGCGCTTGATTTCGCGCTCAATCTCGGCGCGCGACATGGTGAAGCCGACGGCGTGGCCGTCCTTCGCCGACTGCACCACAATGGTGTCCGCAATTGAGAACAGCGAGAGCTTGCCAATGCCTTTCCGACCCATCACGGGTCGCTGGTGCTTGCTTGTAATCGGAGAATCCTCCCGCCGCCGGTGCCCAACCCGCAAATATTTGGCGTTGATGTCGTCCGCCGACATTCCATGACCGTCGTCCTCGATAATGACTGTGCCTTTGCCAGCATCGATATCGATATTCACGGTCTCGGCATCCGCGTCCCAGGCGTTGGCGACGGCTTCGGACAAGATCGCCGGGTTGTTGCTGTAGAGGTTGATTCCCAAATGATTCAATACGTTAAGGTCAATGGTCATCTGGTATGGACGATCAGACATCAGCAGCCTCCAAGGTTGCGCCGATGCTTCTGGCGATGGCGCGGGCCAGCGCCACAGGCACAGCGTTGCCAATCAGCCTTGCCGTGGTGCTGATACTCCATGGCCGTTCCGGTTCGAAGAATTCATAGCGAGCAGGGAACGTCTGCAACAAGGCGGCTTCGCGCAATGAAATGGCTCGGTCCTGCTCAGGGTGGCCGTATCGGCCATTTCCAAATCCGGTACATTGGGTGGTGATGGTCGGGGCGAGTTCATCCCAAGACATGCGCCCGTAAACACTCCCATACCAACGGCCGGATGGCTTTTTGTGACACGGAGCGACCAGATCGGGGTCCCACTCCCGCCACGACATTCCCGGCTTTGAAGCACGAATTCGGGCTAGGTTCGTGGGCGAAAGGCGACTGGCGCGATGGAGCGGGTCGGCTTCATCCTGTCCGCCTGCGCAAATGGTCGGCAGGTGGCCAATGGCAGTGCGCACGCTGATTCGACCTTGCTGCGGGTCGGTTGGCCAGCGCAGGCGAATTGGGCCAATACGTGAAGCCAGCACCACTAGGCGTCGCCGCGTCTGGGGCACGCCAAATTCGGAACAGTCAACAATGTCGTACCAGACGTGCTCGTAACCCACATCAGCAAGCACACCAAGAAAGTCGGCAAACAGCTCACCTTCGCGAAACTTGGTGAGGCGCGCAACGTTCTCCATGGAGACGACATCCGGTTCAACTTCACGCACCAAGCGCCCAAATTCGCGCAACAGCCGCCATTTTCCGTTCGTGCGGCTATGGTTGTAGGTGGAAAATGGCTGGCAGGGAGCGCATCCGACGAGAATCCTTCTTTCCCCCTCGGCGAATAGGCGGTCCACCGTCACCCCACTCAAATCGCCAACGTCCCGTTCAAGGAAGATAGCTTGGTTGTTGCACTCGAAGGGATAGCGACAAGCCGGGTCCACGTCCACACCGGCCCGTACGTCAAAGCCCTCCAGCAGGAAGCCATGACTCAGGCCTCCAGCACCGCAGAAAACATCGACCACGCCCACCCCGCCGCGCCGCCTTGCTGGCACCTCGGCAGCTTGGGCCGAATTCGCTGACTTATTCGAAAACATATTGATATCAAAACACTTTTTTAGACGGACTCGATGCCGATACCCTACGGTCGAGCCAGCCTTGCCCGACATGATAGCGAATTCGTCTAGAATCCGCCCCGGACAAAAAAGGGAGCTCTGCCATAGACCATGCACAATCAACCCTCGACCTAGGCGGAAGGCCCCTCGCCGGCACCATCCTCGACCGCATCCGGGCCGAGAGCCGTGACGAGTCGGAGAAGGGACGCTGGTTCGAGCAGCTGTTCATGCGGGTCGCACTTCAGCAGCCGGAGTTTGAGATCGAGGAAATCTGGCGCTGGCCCGACTGGCCGAACCGGGAGGAGTGGACCGGCCTTGATGGCCGCGACATCGGGGTTGACCTTGTCGCGCGGCGAACCTCCGGCGAGTGGGTTGCCATCCAGTGCAAGTGCTACGACGAGGGGCGCACGATCCCCAAAGGCGAGATAGACAAGTTCCTGGCCGGCTCGCAGCAGCCGGTGTTCGGGTTGCGGTGGATCGTGGCGACATGCCGATGGGGGCCGAACGCGGAGCGGGCCATCCTCAACGCGCATCCCCAAGTCAGGCAGATTGACTTCCGGGAGCTGCTCGACGTCGAGGTCGAGGAGCAGGACGCCAAGCGTCCCGTTCAGGAGCCGTGGCCTCTCCAAGCCGAAGCGATCGAGGACGCCGTCACCGGCCTCGGCAACCACGACCGCGGCAGACTGGTGATGGCCTGCGGGACAGGCAAGACCTTCACGGCGTTGCGCATAGCTGACCAAGTTGTGGCGGACGGTGGTCGGATTCTCTTCGCCGCCCCCACCATCGCCCTCGTCTCCCAAGCGCGGCGTGAGTGGCTGCGGCAGACAACCCGCCCGCTGGCCTGCATCGTCGTGTGCTCTGACCAGACTGCGGGGGGGCGCAACGAGAGCGAGGACATTCGCGTCTCCGAGCTGGAGTGCCCCGTTTCTACGGATCCGGAAGAGATCGCCTTTTCGCTCGGCGGCGATGGCCCAACCCGCGTGGTCTTCTGCACCTACCATTCGCTCCGACGGGTAACGGAGGCGCAGGCCGATCACGGCGCACCGGCATTCGATCTAGCCATTGCCGATGAAGCGCATCGCACCACGGGGGCTGTAGTCAGCGGCTTTGCGGCAAAGGGTGCCGGGAAGGTGGACTTCCAGGAGTTCCACGACGACACGCGGCTGCATGCCCACAAGCGCCTCTACATGACCGCAACGCCGCGCATCTACACGCAGCGCTCCAAGGCCAAGCTCGCTGAGCGGGGCGTCGATGTGATCGACATGGGCGATCAGGCGATCTACGGGCCGGAGCTTCACCGCCTGCCGTTCAAGAAGGCGGTGGACAACCGGATGCTGTCGGACTACCGGGTGATCGTGCTCGGCGTGAGCCAAGCCAGCGTCACGCCGGGCCTGCGGCGGCGCCTTGAAGGGATCGAAGGCGCAGGAACGGGAAAGCGGGCTCCAACGACCAACGACATGACCCGCGTTCTGGGCGTCTCGCTGGCGGTCAACGGCGTGACCGAGGGCCAAGCGCTGGACCAGCCGGGCCAATTGCCGCGCACGATGGCCTTCTCCAATACGATCCTGCGCTCCAAGTGGTACGCAGAGGCCCTCATGGAGAGCGAAGTCCTGCGGGCCACCACCCGACGGATGTCCGAGGGCCGGGCGATGAGGGTCACCGCCACGCATCTTGACGCTTCGGCAAGCGCCCTACAGCGCAACCAAGAGCTTCGTGCACTCGCCCAAGCTGAACGGGAAGGCGAATCCCGGATCATCTGCAACGTCAAGCTCTTCACGGAAGGCGTGGACGTGCCCTCACTCAACGCGGTGGCATTCCTCGACCCGCGTGACAGCCAAGTCGATGTCGTTCAAGCCGTGGGGCGCGTGATGCGCAGGGCACCGGGCAAGCGCTTCGGCTACATCATCGTCCCCGTGGTTGTTGAACCGGGGAGCGACGTCGCGTCCGCGTTGGTGCGGGGCACGGAGGGCTACCAGACCGTCGGCCGAGTGCTACGAGCGCTCCAGGCCCACGACGGGCGGCTGGCCGAGTCGCCCGCCACCTTCGTCAAGGTCTATGAGCAGGAGAAAGGAAAAGCGCCGGCAGACAGGCGGGATGGCGAGCGAATTCGTGAAGAGACAGCCAGCTATCAAGTCCAGTTGGACTTGAAGGAGGCGGAACAGGGAATCTACGCGCACGTCGCCGCCGCTTCAGGGCTTGGCAGGCCGGGCCAGATCGTTGCCGACGAGATCGCCGACGCCGTGACGCAGGCAAGCGCGGTGCTTCAGGAAGAGGCACTGGAAGGTCCGCTGGCGACAGCCCTCGACCTGGTGCCGGAGGACGACGGCGGCGCCAAGGGCATCTGCACCGTGGCCGCGCTCATGCTCTGCAACGCCTGCCTCCTGCAGCGCCGCCTGCGCGACGAGCCGGAGATGAGGACCATCGTTCGGCTGGACAAGGTGGCCGGCGCGAGCAACCCCCGGGAGGTTCTGGCGATTGCCTGGGAGGCCATTCTTGAGAAGGACTACGCCCCGGTGTTCCGGCCAGCGCTGCGGGTGGTTGAGGCGCTGCCTGATGGCCGGGCGGTCAACGATGCCATTCGCGGGCTTTCGGAGTGCGCCAACCGGGTGGCCGATTCGCTAAGCGAGCTTGGCTACGACCACGCGGGGCCGCTGTACCATCGCATCCTCGGCTCGGCCAAGAGCGACGGCGCGTTCTACACGAACAACCTGTCGGCCATCATGCTGGCGAGGCTCGCCCTCCGCGATGACTTCACCGACTGGGCCGATGAGGAATCGGTTTCGGGATTGCGGATCATCGACCCCGCGTGTGGAACTGGCACGTTGCTCATGGCGGCGCTCCGGACGGTCAAGGCGCGGGTCCGGGATTCTGGGACCACGGACGAGAAGGCCCGCAACGTGCTGCATAGGCGTCTGGTCGAGGACGTGCTCTGCGGCTTGGACATCAATCAGCATGCCGTCCAACTCGCCGCCTGCAACCTCACGCTTGGCGCACCGACTGTGGACTACGCACGGATGAACCTGCTGACGATGCCGCACGGCCCCCAGCCCGACGGCACCTTCAAGGCCGGATCATTGGAGCTTCTGAACGCGGATGCCGAGCGGCTCGACTTGTTCGAGACGAGCCGCAACAGGCGTTCGTTCGGTGACTTTGACGCCGAGCAGGTCAACGAAAGCGAAGAAAGCCACTTCCCGCTCCGTGATGTGGACGCCGTGATCATGAACGCCCCGTTCACTGACAACCGCAAGCGCGGACGCAAGTTCAACGCGGAGGCCGTCAGGGGGATGCAGCGGAACGAGATCGACATTCGCGACCGCATTCAGCAAACCGACGAATCCGCTGGCAGGGTCATCACCACCAACAGCATCCGAACGTTCTTCACGCCTCTCGCAGACCGGCTTCTGCGATCCGACCACGGCGTTTTGGCCAAGGTGATACCAGCGACAGCCTGCATCGGCGCTTCCGGTGTTGAAGAACGGCGCTTCATCGCTGAACGCTTCCAGGTAGAGCGCATCGTCACGACGCATGATCCGAAGCGGATCAACTTCTCTGAGAACACGAGCATCCATGAGTGCCTGCTGATTTGTCGGCGTTGGCCTGAAGGCGAGCGTCCGCCAACGGAATTCGTATCGCTGCGGCGCATGCCGGAGAACGCAGCGGAGGCGGTTGAAGCCGCGAATGCCCTTGCCACTGGCGTACCCGGTAAATGGGGCAACGTTCAGGCATGGCCCTCAGAGCGAGTGCGTGATGGCGATTGGACCCCGGTTCAGTGGTATGACGGCGCGTTGGCTGAAGCGGCTTTGGCATTGGAGTCGAACGCGCAATTGGAACCTGCGGGGCTGCGCTTCGAAATCGGGCCGGCGGGACAGCGCATTCAGGATGCCTATTCGGTCAGCGACGAAGAGACTGCTGATGCGATCCCCGGCTTCCATTCCGTGAGCAGCATACTGAGACGGACGATGGCTGGCGAACCGGATGTCTGGTACCGCCCGAAGCCAGAAAAGCAGAATCTGGCCGAGCGATACGCGGCAAAACGAGCCCAATTCCTCGTCCCCATGCGCTTCGACACCGTTAGCGGGCGACTAACGGGACTGCGGAGCGCGATGCCTTCGTTCGGATGGTGGGTGCCGGTTGCAGTCCCCGACGAGGACGCTCAGAAGGCCTTGGCGGCATGGTGGAACTCAACGCCGGTACGCCTGATGCTCCTCAACCGCCGCGCCCAGAAACTGACCTATCCGACGTGGCAGTTGGCGCACCTCCGGGAGATTCGAATCCCAAAACCAGACAATCCGGCCTGGGGATCGTTGAGAGCGGCTTTCGACCAGGCATCCGACACGGAATTGCTGCCCATGAGGCAAGCCGAGAGCTGCCTTGCCCGACAAGTCATCGACCGGGCCGCCGCAAAGGCGTGTGGCCTTGATCCGGCGCTCCTTGCGGACTGGCGGCGGCGTCTGTCTGCGGAGCCAACAATCACCAACCGGCGCGTCACCGATACCGGCAACGTTCGCAAAGGGGAGCTTCGACCGATCGTGCTCGATCATCTAGAGAAGTCGATGGCGGAGAACGAAGAGTTGGGGCAGCGCCTTGCCGAATGACGATGTCCGTTTTCTATCTGTCGATGAAGCCCTAGCCATCCACGAACGACTGATCCAGCGATTCGGCGGCGCCACCGGCATTCGTGACGAGGGGCTGCTTGAGAGCGCACTGTTCAGACCCCAGAGCGGCTACTACGGCGACATTGCTGAAATGGCAGCAGCGATGTTTGAGTCGTTGCTCATCAACCATCCTTTTGTCGACGGAAACAAGCGTGCCGCGTTCTTTATGACGGATGCCTTCTTGCGCCTAAACGGCTGGAAGCTGTCGGTTGAGCCAACGCCTGCATACGACTTCATCATGGGGTTGCTTGAGAGCAGGGATGCTCGCTACGACAAGCTCCTGCCTTGGATCAGGAACTGCCTTGAGTCAACCCAACGTTCACGGGGATGAGTGACGAACGCCAACAGAGTGCGCGGCCAAGCCCCCTCAGGGCTCGCTGCCAAAGTGCCTGGCCGCAGCCTCGGTGGCGGCGATCAGGTGGGCGCGCATGGCCTTTCGAGCGGCGTCCGCGCTGCGAACCTTGAGCGCGTCGAGAATTTCCTTGTGCTGATCCACGG
>JAPPIX010000138.1 GCA_028820495.1 Gammaproteobacteria bacterium | reverse complement strand
CCGGTGGTGCAGGAGAATTGGTTCGAGGCCTACGATGTCCTGCGCGCCGAGTCCCCCGTGTACTTCATGCCCCAACTGGGCATGTACGTGCTCACTGGCTACGACGAGATCGAATACGTTCTGCGCCGCCCCAAGCTGTTCTCCGGCGGGCCGGACATCCAAGACGTGGAGCCGCTGGTCAAGTTCCCGGAAGCCCGGGCGCTATACGACGAGAAGGGCTGGACACGCTACACGCCGCTGAGCGAAAACCTGCCCATGCACCGCCGCTATCGCGCCTTGGTGGACCCCAAGCTCAGTGCCGCCGAGATTCGCCGGCGCGAGCCCTTCGTGCGCGGCGTCATCAATGAACTCATCGACACCTGGATCGACCAAGGCGAGATCGAGTTCATGAAGGCCTTTGCCGAGCCGCTGCCGATGATCGTCATCGCCGAGCTGCTCGGCTTTCCGCGCATGGACTTACCAAAGCTCAAGGTGTGGTCCGCCGCTTGGGTGCTGCCGTTCTCCCGGGGCCTGACCTTGGAACAGGAACTCGATGCGGTGGAGAAGCACATTGAACTGCAGCACTACATCCATGACGCCATGCAGCACAAGCGCAAGCAGCCCGGCGACGACATCTTGAGCCACCTGCTGCAAGTCGAAATGGCGGACGCCGAAACCGGTGAGCACCGCAAGCTCACCGATACCGAGATCATCGGCATCACCGACCACCTGCTGATCGGCGGCAACGAAACCACCGCCTTCGCCATCGCCAACGGCCTGTGGCTGCTGTTCCGCCACCCGGAGATGCAAGCGGCCTTGCGCGCCGACCCGGCCAGGATCAAGAATTTCGTCGAGGAGACCCTGCGCATCGAGTCCCCCACCCAGGGCCTGTTCCGCTACGTCTCCGAAGACACCGAGCTGGCGGGCGTGCCCCTGCCCAAGGGCGCGATGCTCAGCATTCGCTACGGTGCCGGCAACCACGACCCGGCCCGCTTCCCAGACTCGAACCAGCCGGACCTGGCCCGCAAGAATGCCGGCCGGCACCTAGCCTTCGGCCTCGGCGAGCGGGTCTGCCCGGGCGCCACCCTATCCCGCCTGGAGCAGAACTGGGCTTGGGAGATTCTGCTCCAGCGCATCGCCAAGTTTCACCCGGTGCCGCAAAAGGACACCTACGAACACATCAAGGGCATGTGGATGCGGGCCTTGGGCCAGATCCACCTGCGGTTTGAGGTCGCCTAGGCCAGCCTCGGGTCAAACACAAGGCTGGGAGTTGTTGGGGCCGGTGCCCAACCAATTCCGAGTTATCTGACAGTCCAAGGAACCTTGGAGGGCAGGGTGTTTCGATCGCAAATGACAGGATGGGCGTCGACTGCTTTCAGTACTTTTGTTCTAAGCTTCTTCAACATATTGGATTGGTCAATTGGTGCCGGCCACAGCCTTCGTAGCGTGGCCGGTTGCTCCAAATGCAGCGCGACTCGCCATCGGCGGTTACTGGCCACAGCTTGATGGGCAAACTGCCGTTCCTCGGTGTTGTTGGCGTTTTTCGCCGCCGATGCCAGCCCCGCCAAGGTATCTCGGACCTTTGTTGCTAGCTGCTGAGCAATGTCGATCGCCTTTGTACGGTCATCTTGCCGGTAGTCCTTGATCTCAAGGAGCCAGCAGGCATCGGCTGTGATGCAAACAATGTCGACGGCCTTGCAGCCCTTTGCGACCGGTTGGAATTGATTTCGGTAGAAGGCCCAATCATCGTACTTGCTGGCTTGGCAGCCTTTTGGAAAGCGGAAAGTGAGAGCCCCTTCAACTATTGTGTTCACGCCTCCGGCCCCGTGCGTGGCATGAACAGATCAACGAAACGGTCTGACTGAGCCAGTTCCTCATCCAGCAGGCGCAGAGGATCGACGGCCTCGATGTCGTCGTCCTGGGACACCTCCACGCCGTCATCGACTCGGCGAAGCGCAAAGTAACGCTGTTCGACTTCATCGAACCCACATTCGAGGAGAATCTGGAACTCCCGCAGCAGAAAGAGGCTGTGCGTGGCCACGAAAACCTGGACGCCCGCCTGACAGATACCAAGAATCGCCTTTGCGATTTCGCGAATAAGCCCGGGGTTGAGATTGGCCTCAGGCTCGTCCCAGAACAGGCACCCTTTGTCGAGCAGGGAGCCAGTGGAAATCAACCGAACGAGCATGGAAAGTTTGCGCCAGCCTTCTGCGACCAGCGGCATCTCCATATTGCCAGCATTGAATGGTCTGAAGTAAAAGCGACCGTTGCTGTCCAGCACGACCCTACCGCCGAGTTGCTCTTCTAACGGCTCGATCAGGTGGGCGATGGTCGCTTCTCGTGGTCCCTTCAGAGCGGGAGCGCCGAGCAATAGGCAGGTATCCCGCCAAGTTTCATCGAATTCTAGGTGGCGGGTCTCATAGAGCGAGACAAAACCCGGATAGAGGGTCAGCAGTTCTCGCGTGGGCAGGAAGACCGGCGGCTTGTCTTGCCATCTTGAGGGAGCGCTATCGACGGTGGTTTCGGATTTTGCCAGCGAGGAGAAGTGGAATGCGATGGACGTTCTCGGCTGTCTGAAACTCATTTTCACTGTGCACTTGTTGCGTCCCCTTTGACGGTGTACAAGACGGCCCAAGCGATCTTCCGGGCGGAACACGCCAGAGATTTTCTCTGCAATGCGAGTCTGCAAGAGCGTCTTGGTGGGCGGCTCTTTGCGTCGCTTGCCCTCTTCGGCACTCATCGCCATGACAGCGTAAGGAAGCTTTAGCAAGTGCGTCTTGCCCGTTCCGTTTTCGCCGACTATGACGTTGAGGCCCTCGGCGAATTCCAGATCGGCTGCCTTGAAGACCGTGAAGTTGCTGATCCTGAGAGACTTGAGCACTCGCCCATTCTCCATTGAACCGCTGTGGTCAGGCATTGTATGCCAGAAACACATCCGCAGCGCGTCGGCTCCACAACGCGGACTTGGCTGCGTTACCATGACCCGCCATGGGCATCAAGGCCATTCACGGCGGCTTGTTCGCGCCAGACTTCCTCCAATCCGCGCAGTCCCTCGCCGCGTTGCCGGAGTGGGAGGCATTCGATGACGCGGCGCTTGACGACAACGAAGCGCGGCTTCGGCAAATCTTCGAGCGCTTTCCGATTGACGGCTCGCCCAACGAGGCTGAGACCGAAGACGACCTGATCTGGCCGGTTCTCTATGAACTGGGCTGGACCGCGAACCTGCGTCAGCAGAACTTGAGCGCCAAGGGCCGCGAGGATGTCCCTGACGGCTTGCTGTTTTCCGACGAAGCCGCCAAGGCCCGGGCGGCGGGCGTGGCCGAAGGGCGGGCGCGATACGCCATCGGCACGGCGCTGGTGGAATCCAAGCGCTGGCTTCGTCCTCTCGACCGGGCCGGGGGTGGAGCCGAAGCACTGGCACCCTCCACCCAAATGCTGCGCTATCTGCGCCGCGCCGACGATCTCACGGAAGGGCGACTTCGCTGGGGCATCCTCACCAACGGGAAGCAATGGCGGCTGTACTACCAAGGTGCCCGCTCGGTCTCCGAAGGATTCCTTGAAATCGACTTGCCTGCGGTTCTCGGCTTGCCGGGTCACAACGAGGGATTGTTCGCACTTTCGGAAGACGAGCGTCGCCACTGCTTGAAGCTCTTTGTCCTGTTCTTTGGACAGGCGGCCTTCGCAACCGCCCAGGTCGATGGCCTGTCCCTGCACCAGCGAGCGCTGAAGGAGGGCCTGCACTACGAAGAGCGCGTTGCCGCCAACATCTCCGATTTGGTGTTCGAGCAGGTCTTCCCAAACTTGGTGCGCAGCATCGCGGAGGCCACGCCAGAAGCACCCCTTCCGGAAGTGCGCGATGCTGCCTTAGTGGTGCTCTATCGCCTGCTGTTCATACTCTACGCTGAGGACCGCGCCCTGCTGCCGGTGCGCGACGAGCGCTACGCCAACATCGGCCTTCGGGTTCGGGTGCGCGAGGACATCGGGCGGCGCAAGGACGCCAACGAAGCCTTCTCCACCACAGCGACCAGCTACTGGAACGCGCTGGATGATCTCAGTCGGGTCATTGACCGGGGGGATGCTGCCTTTGGCCTGCCGCCCTACAACGGAGGGCTGTTCCTAGAATCCAAAACGCCGCTGCTGTCCCGCATTCGCCTGCCGAACTCAGTGATGGCGGACGCCGTTGACGCGCTGTCCTTTGAGCAAACGGGCGCGGGGCGGCGCTACATCAACTATCGAAGCCTCTCGGTGCAGCAACTCGGTTCCATCTACGAACGGCTGCTGGAGCACGAGACCGTCCGCGAGTCCGAAGGCATCGTCATCCGCCCCAACGTCTTCGCCCGCAAGGGCTCCGGCAGCTACTACACGCCTGAGCCGTTGGTTGCCCTCATTTTGAAGGAAACCGTGGAACCGCTCATTGATGCCAAGCTCGATGCCTTCCGCGTCGAAGCACACGAGCAGATGAAAACTGCACAGACCTCGCCACGGCAAGAAGAACCTTCAGAGGCGGATTCCGCAGAAAAGCTACGCGCACTCGATCCCGCCACTGCCATCCTTGACTTGAAGGTCTGCGACCCAGCCATGGGTTCCGGGCACTTCCTCGTCTCGTTGGTGGACCTTCTGAGTGACCGGGCGATCGCTGCCATCGCGGAGTGCGAAGACATGGCGCCCGGCTATGCCTCACCGCTGGTGGAACGCATCGCTGGCATCCGGCGCACTATTCTCGATAACGCCGATGCCCAAGGCTGGGCCGTGGACCCGGCCCAGCTCGACGACCGCCACATCGTCCGCCGCATGGTGCTCAAGCGCTGCGTTTATGGAGTGGACAAGAATCCCATGGCGGTGGAGTTGGCCAAGGTGGCCCTGTGGCTGCACACCTTCACGGTCGGTGCGCCCTTGAGCTTTCTGGACCACCACCTTCGATGCGGCGACAGCCTGTTCGGCTGTTGGGTGGACCGGATCGATGAGAAGTTGCAGGCTGGGGGTAGCCGGCTATTCATGGAAGACCCGCTGAATCAGGCCCGCAAGGCCGCAGCCCCCATGCAAGCCATAGAGGCGGCGTCCGATGCGGACACCGGCGAAGCGGAGCGTTCCAATCACCTGTTCAGTGATGTCGAGGCGGGCACCGCGCCCATGACCGCCTTTCTGTCCTTGCTGCTGGCCTGCGATTGGATCGAGAAGAGCGCCCTCGAAGCGAGCGCGATCGGCGGCTGGCTGACGGGCCGCTTCGGCGACCCCGTCCGCATCGCACAGGGGCAGGTTGGCGTAGAGGGCAATGGTGAGGACGCCGAAGCGTTTCGCAATTTGCTCCCCCGCGCTCGCCGCTTGGCGGATGAGGAACGCTTCCTGCACTGGCAGGTGGCTTTTCCGGGCGTCTGGCAGGACTGGCAAAGCGCTGAACGCGAAGGTGGCTTTGACGCCGTGATTGGCAATCCGCCTTGGGACCGCATGAAGCTGCAGCAAGTCGAGTGGTTCGCCGCCCGCCGCCGGGAAATCGCCATGGCTCAGCGGGCCTCGGATCGCAAGCGGATGATTCGTGCATTGGAGGAGGCCAGCGACCTCTTGGCAGCGGACTTTGCCCAAGCCAGCAAACGGGCGCTGACAGCAGTGCGCATGGCAAGGGAATGCGGCGACTATCCTCTGTTGGCGCGGGGCGACATCAACCTGTATTCATTGTTTGTGGAGCGGGCCATGACGCTGATCAAGCCCGAAGGGTTAATCGGCCTGCTGACGCCTTCAGGAATCGCCTCGGACAAGACCGCGGCACCCTTTTTCCGTTCTGTGGCCACGGAGGGGCGGCTGCGGGCGCTGTATGACTTTGAGAATCGTCGGACTCGGTTCAACGTCCCACCGTTCTTCCCGGATGTGGATTCCCGCTTCAAATTCTGCGCTTTTGTGGCCGGTCGATCGCCGATCGGCGATCAAGCAAGGTGCGCCTTTTTTCTCCAGGACATTTCAGAGTTGAACGAGCGAAGCCAGTTGTTCCGCTTGGCGGCCAGTGACTTCGCCAGCATCAACCCAAACACGGGCACCGCCCCCGTGTTCCGTACCCGGCGCGACGCCGAGTTGACCACTGCGATTTATGAAAGGTTGCCCGTTCTGGTGAATCGCTCTTCCGGTGAAGAGGTCAAGGTTTGGCCACTCAAGTATGAACGCATGTTCGATATGACCAACGACTCCGACAAGTTCCGCACCCAACGGGAACTTGAGGAGCAGGAGGGAGCTTGGCCGACAGGGGGCAACCGCTTTGACAGCGCTCAAGGGGAGTGGCTGCCTCTTTACGAGGGCAAGATGGTACAAGCTTACGACCACCGCGCCGCCAGCATCGTCGTCAATCCTGAGAATCAGCATCGGCCCGCGCAACCAGTGGCCGCTTCCCTTGAGCAGCACCAAGCGCCGGATTGGCTCCCCTCGCCTCAGTTTTGGGTTAGTGCGTCTGATTGCGGCGCTTGTTCTGAGCTTCTTTGGTCCCTAGCGTTCAAAGATGTGACGGCGCCAACCAACATGCGTTCCATGATCGCCGCCATCGTACCTGCCTGTGGGGCGGGCAACACGCTGCCCTTGCTACGCAGCGCTGGAACCCAATCGCGGCCACACTTGGCGCTGTTGTTCGCGAATCTCAACGCGGCCATCTACGACTACTTGGCCCGCCAGAAAATTCAAGGCCAACACCTGAATTGGTACATCGTCGAGCAACTACCCATCATTCAGCCCGGCACATACGACGAATGCCACTTCGGCCCCAAGTCCGCCGCCGAAGTGATCCGCGAAGCGGTTCTGGAACTCACCTACACGGCCCACGACATGGCCCACTTCGCTGCCGACCTTGGCCATGTGGACAGTTCCGGCCAGCCGAAGCCCCCGTTCCCTTGGGACGAGGGCCGCCGCCTGTACCTCAAGGCCAAGCTCGATGCCGTCTTCTTCAACCTCTACGGCATCCAGGACCGCGACGACATCCGCCACATCTACGCCGGCTTCCCCATCGTCGAGCGCCAGGAAACCGCCGCCTACGGCCACTACCGAACCCGCGACCTCTGCCTCGCGTGGATGAACGCCCTAGCCGCTGGCCAACCCCATGCGGAGGTGGAAGGGTAGAGGAGACAAATGCAGCGTGGATGGTGTTGGGGCAGAGCCGGATGCATCCATGGGGATGGAGGTGGCTTCCAGACAGCCCTTGATATGGCGGGGCAGGTGTTGGTAGGGTGTTTGGCATGGACAACAACGGTCTTTGGCGCGACAACAATAACTTGGGAAAGCACAGTGGCGAAGGAAGAAAATTCTAGACAACAGCAACCGGCAGAGTCGCCGGAAAGGCATCATTTCAGCGAGTCCTCAGAAGGTCCCGCGCCTTACACTATTACTGACACGGCACCGCCGCCCCCACCGGAGCCGCAGCCTGATGGCGGTGAAGGTCAGGGACCGGAGGGCGGAGAACAATAGGCGGAGGTCGTTTGTGTCAACACCTCGTGAATTGCTGCACCGCACCTTGTTTGGCGTTCGCCGTTCGTCCCGCTACCATGAACGGCGGCGGGCGTTTTTCGAGGGCGTCAACACGACGATCCTGTTCCTGCAGGTCGCTGCGGGTTCGCTCGCGGTGGGCACTTGGATGAAGTCGGCTCACTCTGAAGGCGGACTCATCGCACTGGCAGGGCTGGCTGGTCTGCTTGCCGCCGTGAATCTTGTTGTTGGAACGCAGCGCAAGGCCACCCTTCATAGTTCGCTCGCCCAGCAGTTTCAGCGTTTGGAAAGGGACATGCTGCCCTTTGAAGCGGACAGGGATGTCAGCCAAGAGCAGGTAACCAAATTCCAGCAGGCTAGGATTGAGCTTGAAGAGTCAGAGCCTCCCAAACTCAGGGTGATCGACCTACTCTGTCACAACGAACTGGTGATGGGCGTCAGTGCCTATCGGAAAGGAAAAATCTACGACGTGCCCGTTTGGAAGAGATGGCTTGGCCATGCGTTGGACTTGGATGTTCAGCGCATCTTGGAATCCCCTAGGGAGCCATCAAGGCCCGATCCTCAGCCCGCGTAGTTTCAACGTATCCAGCCATGAGGTTCCACGCTAGGGCGAGGAACTACTGCTGGCTCTCAACGGAGCGAGGGCAAGATGCCCTTGAGCCGGGCTCCGTTCGAATCTGTTCCTCGGCTCAGGCCTCCGTCCTCGATTGGGCCATTGCTGTGGGCTTTCCATCAGGAATTCGGGAATTCCATCGAACTGCTCAAATCCCCAATGATCACCGTGTTTCAGTTGCCTAAGCCCGACCGTCCCGCAAGTCTTTTTCCGAAATGGTCGAAGGCTTACGAAACTCAATCACTGATACGCGCTTCCGTACGCCGGAGACCGTGTCCTCGTGGCCGATACTCCAAGTAAAGACTGCGCCGGGTTGGACGCGCGGTCGGTCTTGTTGGGAAATTTCCTCAATCGGGAATTCAGCTTCCTCCTCTTCATAGGTGGAATCGGCAGTCAGATCCCGCAGCCGGGCTGTGAAGCTGGTGGTGCCTGCGGTGAGCACGTGGCCTTCCCATTCCTGCAAGGGATGAAATCGGTGGCCAATTGAGGGCCACTTCCTAGTATTCGTCAATTTACTGTTGCTGTTCGTGGTGGTTAAGGTGTTGAGGGTGTTGAGGGTGTTGCGCATCGTACATCGGATCCCACCTAGACTCTGATCCTCCGTTTAGAGTCTTCCGAGTGTCGCTCGGAACGCAAGTAGCGAGTCATGTGGAAGGAAATGGGCTTACCCTTCCGGTTCGGCATGAGAAAACCTGCTGCTAATGTGCTTGGGGTCATTGTTGGCGGTGGCCTCCCGGACCAAAATTCGATTGCAGTCCATCTTGAGATCACGACATC
>JAPPIX010000351.1:4977-8831 GCA_028820495.1 Gammaproteobacteria bacterium | reverse complement strand
CGGCGGCGACCACTTCACCGAACGGCTCGACTTCCCGGGACAGCAGGCCAAAGCGGGCCAGCCGGTCCACGACTTCCGCGCCGTTCAGGGGTGTGACTCGGTAGTCCTGATGAGCCGCGTCGCGCCGCAGCAACTCTAGGCAGCAGTCGATCTGGGCGGCCAGATCGGAGGCCTTCATGGCCAGTTGCGGCGCGCACAGCAAGGTCAACGCGGTCAGGTTGACCGGGTTGATCGAAGCCGAACGGTTGACCCTTGTGAGCATCTCCCTGCCGAGTGCGGCGGCATTGCCGTTGGTCCGCTGCCCGGCGCGCCACTCGTCTAGCGCCAAGGGTTCGCCGATGTTCACATCGACTCGGCCATAGCGCTGGCGGATGAAGCGCAGCCCCCGCACGATGTCGCCGAACGATTCGCGACGCTTGGCCTCGCCACGCAGTTCATTGACGTAGGCGCCGCCCTCGATCAGGCGCTCGTAGCCCAGGTAAACGGGGACCAGGGCGATGGGCCGCGGCAGGCCGCGCTCGGCGTGGTCGAGCGTCATGCTCAGCAGCCCGGTGCGGGCGGGCAGCAACCGCCCGGTGCGGCTGCGCCCGCCCTCCGGAAAAAACTCGACGCAATGCCCTCGCCGATAGACTTGGTAGAGGTACTCCGAGAAGACCGCGGCGTAGATCGGGTCCCGCTGGAAGCTGCGGCGCATGAAGAAGGCGCCGCTGCGGCGCAACAGTCCGCCGACCACAGGCAGGTTCAGATTGTCGCCCGAGGCGATGTGCGGCAGCATCATCCCGCGGTCGAACAGCAGCAGGGAGAGCAGCAGGTAATCCGCGTGGCTGCGGTGCGAGGGCACATAGACCAAGGTGTGGGTCTGGGCGAGTTCGGTGAGCCGCTCCAGGCCGTTCAACGCCACGTCATCGTAGAGGCGCTTGAAGAACGCTCGAACCAGGTTCGCCAAGGCCACGATGGTGGGATAGGACATGTCCGAAGCGATGCCCAGCGCCGCTTTGCGGGCGCGGTTGTGCAGGCGCTTCGCGCGTTGCCCGGCATCGCGCTCGGTTTGGGTCAAGGCATGCAGCATCCGCCGCCAGCGGCCGCCCTGATCACGTGGTGCCGTCGGCGCTGTCTCAGCGAGGGTTCGCTCGATCGCCGCCTGCACTTGGCGGCTCTTGACCACTTGGTCAACCAACGTGCGCCGGTGGGAGAAGTCCGGGCCCAAGGTCGCCAGCTTTTGGCCGTGCAGCCGCACTCGCAGCAGCCGGGCGCAACGGCGGAAGCGGCGGTTGGCATCGCCATCGCCAGCCTCGGCCAGCTTCAAGGGGGTGCCCAAGTGCACCACGATGCGGCGGCGTGCGATCACGAGGTTGATCAAGCGGCGCAGGCGGGTGGTGGCCGCCCAGTTCTCGGAAAACAACTGGGCGATGAGCGAGTGCTCGCGCCCAGTCGTGTGTCCCCAGAAGATCTGCACGGGCAGCAGCGTCACGTTGGCCAGGGCGGCTTGGGGATCGGCCGTCAGCCGCATCAGCCGCGCCGAGTAGGTTTGCATGGTGTTGCGCCGCAGCCAGCCGGCGGGGCGCGCCAGGAAAGCGAATCGGCGCTTCTCCTGGGTTTCCCCGATGCCGATGGCGCCCAACGGATCGGGCCAGCCGTGCGCCGCGCAGACGATGTCGAGGACAATCAGGTCCGACAAGGAGCGCAGGGGCAGCACGTAAACGGTGGTGGGCGGCAGCGATTCCGGGACCGCCCCGGCGATTCGGGGGCGAACGATCCAATGGATCAAACGGCGGGTGAGACGGTACCGGAGGGGTCTCAGGGGATCGGCGCTGGAACGCTGCTTCCGTCGGGTGATCCAACGCTTTCCTGCGGAGTCCTTGGGCCCGCTATCCGTTCGGGGTTCCTCCCGACGTGCTGGATCCCCTGAGGTGCTCACCTTTGAAGAGGCCTTCGATTTGGCCTTCCACGGGGCTGGTGATTTCGACTTCCCAGATATCCCGGTACTTGCGCTCTGCGGATGACTCGACATCTTGCACGGTCTTGATCACCGTTGGCCGCAAGAATACCAGCAAGTTGGTCTTGGTGCGGCTGTCGCCGGAGGAGCGGAAGAAGAAGCCCAAGCCCGGAATGTCGCCGAGCAGCGGCACCTTGCGCCGGGTTTGGGTCACATTGTCCTGGATCAGGCCGCCGAGGACGATGATCTGTTGGTCCTCGGCCAGAATGGTGGTGGTGATGTGCCGCTTGGAGGTGACCACGTCCGCGAAGCCCGCATCGCCGATGGGTGTTTCGACGATGTTGGTGATCTCCTGGTCCACTTCCATGCGCACCGAGGTGCCCTCATGGACGTGGGGGGTGACCTTCAGCGTCAGGCCGACGTCCTGGCGCTGCACGGTGGTGAAGGGGTTGGATGAGCCGTCGCCGGTGGTGGTGAAGCTGCCGGTGCGAAACGGCACCTGCTGGCCCACCACGATGATTGCCTCCTGGTTGTCCAAGGCCATGATGCTGGGCGTGGACAGCAGGTTGGCGTCGCTGGAGGTGGCCAGCGCGGTGATGATGCCGCCGAACGAGATGCCGTCCGGATTGACTCTCGCCGCGGCCAAGGTGGGGCTCGACACCCTCGCCAGTCCGGCCAGCACGTCGATGCTGACCTCGCCGCCCTCGGCGCCCCCCTCGGTCAGGTTGTTGAGCAGTTGGGAGACCACGCCGCTGAGCGACGTGCTGGCCAAGGGCACCGTGTCGCCCTCGCCGTCGGCGATGGCCGCTTCCACACCGATGTCCTCGCGGTCGGAGAGATTGACCTCCACCACCGCGGCTTCGATCAGCACTTGCGTGCGGCGCACGTCCAGCTTGTCGAGAATTTCACGCAGCTCGTTGATGGTGCCCGGATTGGCCCGGGCGACGATGGCGTTCAGGGACTCGTCCGCTTGGATTGTGGTGGGCTCTGCGCTTTCGCCGCGCTCGTTGCCGGCGAGGAGGGCGGAGAGGATGTTGGCCACATCCACCGCGTCGGCGTGGTTCAGGCGGAACACCTGGGCGCCGCCGGTGGTGGTGGCGGGCTGGTCGAGCTTGTCGATCAGCTTGAGTATCTCCGCCGTGGGCCGCGGCTTGCCGCGCACCACGATGCTGTTGTTGCGCTCGTTGGCGATCAATTGAATGCGCTGCGGCCCGGTGGCGCCCTGCCCGATCTGCGCCGGGGCGAGCTTCTCCAGCAGCGCCACCACGGTGCCCACCCAGGCCTCGCGCAGCGGCACGACGGTGATTTCGTCCTCGTCCGCCACGTCGATCTGCTCGATCATCCGGGTGAGGCGCTCGATGTTGTTGGCGTGGTCGCTGATGATGACGATGTTCGGCTGCGCCACGGCGGCGATGTGGCCGTACTGCGGAATCAACGGGCGCAGGATCTTGACCAGTTCCCCGGACTCCACGTTCTGGGCGGCGATCACCCGGGTGATGAGCTCCTCCGGGGGCAGTTCCTGCACTTCGCCGTCGGGGCCGGGGCCCTGCTTGCCGGTGGCCGTGGTTTGAATGCGGATGACGTCGCCGGACGGGGAGGCGGTGAAGTTGTGCACCCGCAGCACCGAAAGGAAGAGTTCGTACACCGCGTCGGCATTCATGGGCACGCTCGACACGACCGTGACGTTGCCCTTCAGCCGCGGGTCGATGACGAAGGTCTTGCCGGTGATCTGCGCCACTTGGGAGACGAACTCGTGAATGTCGACCTCCCTGATGTTGACCACCCAGGTGTCGTCGGCCACCTGCTCAGCACCGACGCGTAAGGTGGCGCCGTTGCTTGGCGCGGCGGCGACAAGCAGGCTGCAGGTCAGCGCCAGCATCAGGGCGGGGAAGCGTAAACGGCTCTTCATGCGGCAATT
>JAPPIX010000351.1:2089-4877 GCA_028820495.1 Gammaproteobacteria bacterium | reverse complement strand
CCCCTTGGGTCCGGCAGCGCCGTCGTGACGAAGAAGCGGCGCTCGCCGCGCTGCACCTCGATGCGCACGGAGCCGCTGGCCAGCAGGTTGTTGATCGATGAGCGGTCGGCCTGCACGTCACCGACCGGACGGCCGTTGACCGACAGAATCAGGTCGCCGGCCAGCAGGCCGGTTTGGCTCAGATAGGGCAGGTTGGCGAGATTGCCGACCCGGTAGCCTGCCGCTTCGCCTTGGCTGACCGGCGTCACCGCCAACTCCTCCAACAGCTCCTCCGGGTTGTCGTTCAAGCGTTCGCGGTAGCGCTCCACGAGTTCCTGGGCGCTCTCCGGGGGCGGCTCATCCGCAGGCTCGGCATCGGATGGCGGGCCGTGGTCCGCGCTGGCGGTCGGGGACGGGGCCTGCACCCGGCGGAACCGCTTGATTTTCGGGAAGGTCAGGGTTTCATGCTGGCCGGCGCGCAGCAGGATGACCTGCTCGGCCTGCACCGCCCGCAGCGTGGCGTTGCCAGGCAGCTCGTCGCCGATGGCGTAGAGCCGGCCAGCCTGGCCCTTCCTGGCGATGATGGCGGCGGAGTCCGAGGGCGGTTCGGCCACGAACACCCCTTGCAGCGTCAGGGGCAGGCGGGTCTCCTCGGTTGGCTGCAAGGCCCTGTCCTGCTCATTGTCGGGCGCACGCCCGAACAGGTTGGCTTTGAGGATGTCGCCCAGATCGACGCTGGCCGTTGCCCGGCTGCTCTGACTGGGCGCGGCGGCCTGTGGGGCTGTGACCGTCTCGGGCGTTCCTGAGGCGAAGAACATCGCCGTGTTCGCCAAGCTGTAGGCAATACCGAGAACAAGCGCCCAGCGCAACGGCCCCAAGGCCTTGGCGAGCCATGCGTTGATGTTGATGTCCTTCATGTCGCGCAGCGGTTCCCTAAAAGATCGCCTCCTCCACGGAGACGACGATCTCGTCGTCGGCGCCGCTGCCCGCCCAAGGCCGGTTGAGCAATTGCAGCAGGCGCCTCGTGATGCCTATTTTCACATATCCGCCGTCCATGATCTCGGCTTCCATGAGCAGCGTGCTCCCGGCCTCGGCGAACGCCTTGGCCCTGACCGGTGCCGATTGCGCCTCAGCCCGCATCGGTGGCAGCAGCGCGGTGTGGGATTGGCCGCCCAGGGCGTAGCTCACCGCGCCGCCGCTCCAGCGACCGCCGCCATCAAGGCGTTCCAAGCCCTCGGCGGTCACGGTGGCATCGAGGCGTTCGATGTCGAACCCTCCGTCGAGGCGAATGTCGTAGGCGGCCAATCCAGGGTTGACGGCTGCGGCGGCCACCGTGCCGCGGGCGGACAGCTCGATGGCACCGCCTTGGAAGGCCATGCGTCCGTGCAGATCGAGGCTGTCGCCAGCCAGCCGCCAAGTGCAGCCTGGCGCGAGTTGCATCAGCGTGACCGGTTCAAACGACCAATGCAGCCGGCCTAGGCCGAGGCCTTGCAGGCGCAGTGCGCCGCTGCCGGACCAGAGGGTGCCCGCGGTTGCGGTCAACGACGCGCCGCCGAGCCGTTCGATGAGCACGGCAAGCAATTCGGCTGGCGCCAAGGCGGCGCAGAACAGGGCGAAGGCTAGGATGCCGACAGCGACGGTTCTCACCGTGGCTACTCCGATGCCGTGAGCAAATCCGCCAGAATGCGCTCATAAACTCGCGCCAGCCGGTCGAGGTCGGCCACTGCCACGCACTCGTCGATCTTGTGAATCGTGGCGTTGACCGGGCCGAGTTCGACCAGTTCGCATCCGAGCGGCGCGATGAAGCGGCCGTCGGAGGTGCCGCCTGAGGTGGACAGCGCGCAGTCGAGGCCGAGCTCGTCGAACACGGCCTTGCGGACGCATGCGGTCAAATGCCCCGGCTCGGTCAGGAAGGGTTCGCCGGACAGATGCCAGCGCAGCGTGGCGTCGAGTCCGTGCTGCTTCACCAGAGCGGCAATGCGGTCCTTGAGGCCGTCGGCAGTCTGCTCCGTCGAGTAGCGGATGTTGAAGTCCATGACCAGTTCGCCCGGAATGACGTTGACCGCGCCAGCGCCGGCGCGGATGTTGGCGATTTGCAGGCTGGTCGGCAGGTAGTGGGCGTTGCCTTGGTCGAAGGCCTCCTCGCATAAGGCCTTGACGAAGGGCGCTACCTCATGAATGGGGTTCCGCGCCGCGTCCGGATAGGCGACATGGCCTTGGATGCCGTGAACGCTGAGGGTGCCGGTGAGCGAACCGCGGCGGCCGTTGCGCAGGGTGTCGCCCAGGGCTTCGCTGGACGAGGGTTCGCCGACGATGCAGTAGTCGAGGCCGATGCCGCGGCCGCGCAGATGCTCGACGATGTGGCGGGTGCCGTGGCGGGCTTCGCCCTCCTCGTCGCTGGTGACGAGGAGGGCGATGCGTCCGGCGGGCGTCGGCTGGCGGGCCAGAAAACGCTCCGTGGCGACGATCATGGCTGCGAGGCTCGCCTTCATGTCGGCGGCGCCGCGCCCGAACAGCAGGCCGTCGCGGACGGCCGGCTCGAAGGGCGGGCTCCGCCAAGCGGACGGCTCGCCGGGCGGCACCACGTCCGTGTGGCCGGCGAAGGCCAGGCAGGGCCCTCCCGAGCCGAGTTCCGCGTAGAAGTTGCGCACGCCGCCAGCGTCCAGGGTGGTGACCGCGAACCCGAGGCGCTCAAGCCGCTCAATGAGCAGCGCTTGGCAGCCCGCATCCTCTGGCGTTACCGAGGGACGGCGGATCAATTCTTGGGTCAGATCCAGAACCGCGCTGTCGCCGCGCTCCGGGGCCTCAG
>JAPPIX010000351.1:0-1989 GCA_028820495.1 Gammaproteobacteria bacterium | reverse complement strand
ATCAATTCTTGGGTCAGATCCAGAACCGCGCTGTCGCCGCGCTCCGGGGCCTCAGGATGTTTGGCCATGGCGTCTCCCTATGCCTCTTGCGGTGCGTCCATCGTGCGCCGTCCGAGGGCAAGATGCCCTTGCTCCACGGGTCAACGCCCGAACCCGGCGTAGTTCCCCGGAGCGAGGGCGTCCCGCCCTCGATTGGGCCATCGAAACCGCTTTCACTCAGGACGTTGGGATTCATGCGGGTTCAGTTGTGGGCGTGCAACTGCTCGTTTAGGGCGATGGCCTTGCGGTTGACGCGGCACTGCACTTCGCCGGTCTCGCTGTGGCGGATGAACAGCAGGTCGGAGCGGCCGGCCAGCTCCCGCGCCTTCACAAGGCTTCGGCGCTTGCCATCCTCGTCGATCAGCGCCACCCGGGTGCCGGCGGTGATGTAGAGGCCGGCCTCGATGGTGCAGCGGTCGCCCAACGGAATGCCGGTGCCGGCGTTGGCGCCGATCAGGCATTGGCGGCCGATGCTGATGACGATCTCGCCGCCGCCCGCCAGGGTGCCCATGGTGCTGGCGGCGCCGCCGAGGTCCGAGTCCTGTCCCAGCACGACGCCTTGGGAGATGCGGCCCTCCACCATGTTGGGGCCGAGCGCGCCGGCGTTGAAGTTGATTGAGCCGGGCGGCATCACCGTGGTGCCTTCGCCGAGGTAGGCGCCGAGCCGGATGCGGCTCGAATCGGCGATGCGCACGCCGCTGGGCACGACGTAGTTGGCCATCTTGGGGAACTTGTCCACCGAGAGCACTTCAAAGTGATGGCCTTGCACCCGCGCCCGCATCTGCCGGGTGGCCAGTTCCTCCAGCGCCACCGCCCCTTCGGTGGTCCAGGCGACGGTTTGCAGATGGGCGAAGATGCCGTCGAGGTTGAGGCTGTTGGGCAGGGCCAGCCGATGGGAGAGCAGGTGCAGCTTCAGAAAGGCCTCGGCGGTTGAGCCGATGGGCGCATCCTCTGGCAGCAACACGGTGATCAAGGGCCGGTCCGCTTCGAGCAGGGGTGTGGCGTGCGGTTGGTGGGCGTCGATGAAGGTCCTCGCGGCGTCCGGCTCGACCATCGCCTCGCCGGGCGCGAACCGGTCGCGGATGGCGGCCTCCAACTCCCCGGCGGGATCCTTGAGCGGCTCCGGGAAAAAGCAGTCGATGCAGTTGCGGGAGCGGCTTAGGGTCGGCAAGCCGATGGCGAAGGCGAACGTGGGCATGGAACCTCCTTGTTTTGGGGCTGTTAGGTGCCCTCAGAGCACTACCGATCTCCCAACAACCTAGCAGTGTGAGAGCCGCCAATCAACGGAGTGGCCCCTCTGCCAACAGTTCTCATTTTGGCTTTTTCGTTGCATCAAGCGAAGCCCCGGAGCAAGGGCGTCCCGCCCTCGATGGAAATTCCCCGTTTATTTCGAGGGCAAGATGCCCTCGCTCCGCCAAAATGAGAACTGCTGCCCGTCTGCTCTGCGGCGGAGCTCGCATGGCGGATGAGTTGTTGTCTGCATGAGCTTGGCGGAACTGCGCCGGTACATGGCATTCTCAATCAATGCTTCCAGTTGCAGTCTGAGGATGCACCGACATCATGGCTCCGTGGGCTTGGCCGGACATCATGTTGAGCAAATCGGGGACGGCTTCAGGTGAGCAGCGCCATCAACACCCTGCGGGTGATGCGCAGGATTCAGGACTCCGGATTGCCCGGGAAGCAGGCAGAAGCCATTGCTGCGGCAATTGCTGCCGAACTCGACGGGGGCGGCTTGGCAACCAAGGCCGGCTTGGCGGCGCTGAAGTCCGAACTCAAGCTCCACATCCACGGCGTGGCAGCCGCCGCTTGAGTACGCTGGGCTATAGGATCTACCTCTCCCATTCCGGCAGGGTCTCGCCTCCACCACGTCATGGGCGTCGCAGGACGTGCCCGCCGCCGCGCTAGTCGTCGTCGATGATGGTCATGGTTCCCACGGCGTCCGGCTCCCGG
>JAPPIX010000114.1:8546-8850 GCA_028820495.1 Gammaproteobacteria bacterium | reverse complement strand
TGCGCGGGCAACTCGATGCGGTGGCCGAAGAGATGCAGCTCATCGTGCTGAAGAGCTCCCATTCGTCCATCGTCTCGGAATCGCTCGATGCGACCTCGGCGCTGTTTGACCTAGCTGGAATGACCACCGCCCAAGCGGTGGCCATACCCATCCACCTTGGCGTGCTCGCGGAGCTCGGCCGCCGTTTTGCCGCCGCCTACCCGGCCGGGGGGGGGGGGCCCCCCCCGCCAAAAAAGGAAAAACCACCCCCCAACCGAAGACCAACAACACCCCCAAAAAACCAAGAGAGACGCAGGCCAGAAAA
>JAPPIX010000114.1:0-8536 GCA_028820495.1 Gammaproteobacteria bacterium | reverse complement strand
GCCGCCGTTTTGCCGCCGCCTACCCGGCCGGCGTCGCCGAGCCCGGCGACGTTTACGCCATCAACGACCCCTATTCGGGCGGCACCCATCTGCCCGATTTCGCCGTGGCGGCACCGGTGTTCTTCAAGGGTGAACTGGTCGGCTACGCAGTGACCATGACCCACCACCAAGATATCGGCGGATCCGTGCCCGGCAGCACCGCTGTGCAGGTTTTCGACCACTTCGCGGAGGGCCTGCGGGTGCCTTTGGTAAGGCTGGCGCATGGCGGCAAACGCAACTCGGACCTACTGGAACTGATGTTCGCCAACAGCCGCACGCCAAGCAACATGCGCGGTGACCTGAACGCCCAGATCGCTGCCTGCAACACCGGGGCTGAACGGGCGGCAGCGGTTTTCGCACGCTGGGGACGGCCCACCGTGGATGCTGGCGTCGCCGCTTTGCTCGATTACGCGGAACGCCTGACCCGGCATGAGATCGCCCAGATCCCTGATGGCGACTATGCATTCGAGGACTTCATGGATGATGACGGCAGCGGCCCCGACGCCGAGCCGATTGGCTTCCGAGTGCGCATGTCGGTGCAGGGGTCCGACATTCATTTCGACTTCACCGGCACGGCGCCCCAAGTGAAGACCGCCATCAACAACGTGCCGGCCTCCGCCATCTCGGCCGTCTATTACGCCGTGCGCACGTTGACCGGCGATGCCGCCCCCAACAACGACGGCTGCTATCGGCCCGTAACCGTGCATCTGCCCGAGGGCACCATCGTCAATCCGCGGTTCCCGGCACCCATCAACGCCCGGGCGGTTTGCCTGCGCCGGGTGATCGACACCGTGCTCGGCGCCATGGCCCAAGCGATACCGGATCGAATGACCGCAGCTCATTGCGGGCAGAGCTCCTTGATTCACGTGGGTACCCTGGATGAGGAGACCGGGCGTCGCATCGTGGCCACGGTGGGCGGTCCCTGGATGGGCGGCATGGGCGCCCGGGCCGGCAAGGACGGCATCGACGTCACCGACCACGACGCCTCCAACGTTTACCACATGCCCGTGGAAACCAGCGAAGCGGAACTGCCTTTGCGTTTCCAACGCGTCGAGCTCTGGTCCGATTCCGGCGGGGCTGGCCAGTGGCGGGGTGGCTTGGGCTACCATTTGGCCTTCGAGTGGCTGGCCGGCGAAGGTGCCGCCACGGTGCGCCGCGACCGGCACAAGTTCGCGCCCTGGGGCTTGCGCGGCGGGCACAGCGGGCCGACCTGCCAAACCCGGCTGACCCGCGCCGGGGAAGCGGAGGCGCCCCTCGCCTCAAAGGGCTCGCTGACGTTGCGTCCTGGCGATCAACTGGCGCTTTGGACCACCGGCAGCGGCGGCCACGGCGACCCGCTGGCGCGGGACCCGGATCAAGTGCTTGAGGACGTGCTGAACGGTCGCGTATCGACCGCCGCCGCCCTGGATGACTATGGCGTGGTGATTGCCGACGGCAAGCTGGATCGCGCCGCAACAGTCCGGCGCCGGATGGAGTTGGGCGCGCCTCGGTGACTTTGCCACGCCGACTGCCCTGTTCCGGCTGGTGAGCCGGATGCCGAAGACCACGGCGACCGAATCGGGGCAAGCCTATCCTTGGTACGTGGTGGTGGTGCTCACCTTCGCCTTTACGGTCGCCTTCATCGATCGGCAGATATTGAGCCTCCTAGTGGAGCCCATCCAGCGCGACCTAGGCATAACGGATACGCAAATCAGCCTTTTGGCGGGCTTTGCCTTCGCCGTCTTCTACAGCGTCCTCGGCGTTCCCATCGCTTGGCTTGCGGATCGTTACAGCCGCCGGGCGATCATCTCCATCGGCGTCTTTCTGTGGAGCCTGATGACCGCCGCCTGCGGCCTTGCTCGAACCTTTGCCGGGCTGTTCATCTTTCGGGTCGGGGTGGGGGTTGGCGAAGCTGCCCTGTCGCCAGCCGCCTACTCGATTATCGCGGACTACTTCCCGCCGCAGAAGCTGGCCAAGGCCATCGCGGTGTACGCCATGGGCCTTTACCTGGGCGCTGGCCTCGCCATGATCGCGGGCAGCGTAGCGGTGCGCTTGGTGAGCGGCGTTGGCGTGGTCGAGCTGCCGCTGGTCGGCGAGTTGTTTCCTTGGCAGCTTACCTTCCTGATCGTCGCCTTGCCCGGCGTTCTGGTATTGCTCGGCATGGCCACGGTGCGGGAGCCCCAAAGGCGCGTGTCCACGGCCGTCGAGGCGGGCGGCTCCTCAAGGGAGCTGCTCGCGTTTTTTCGCACCCACCGGCGCTTCCTGCTGGCGCATTTCGCCGGCTTCGGGCTGCTCGGCACAGTGGTGACTGCCTTCATGGTCTGGACCCCCGAATTCCTGCGCCGCAACCACGGCTTCGAGATCGCCGATGCGGGCTTGATCTACGGCATCATCCTCATGTGCTTTGGCTTGGCCGGACCCTATGCCGGCGGCTGGTTGGCCACGCATCTGGCGCGCAAGGGGCGGCGCGACGCGGAACTGCGGGCCTCGGTGCTCGGCGGCTTGGCCATAACGCCGCTGACCCTGGTGGCGCCATTGGCACCCGGCCCAGTCAGTGCCGTGCTGCTGTTGGCGGTGGTGACCTTTGCGCTGTCCTTTCCCCAGGCCTTGCCCCCCACCATGCTGCAGTTGGTGGCGCCCAGCCACTTGCGGGCGCGGGTGACCGCCATCTTCATGCTGGTCTCGGTGCTTTCCGCCTACAGCATTGGCCCGATCTTGGTGGCTTTGCTCAACGATCAGGTCTTTCAGGACAAAGCGGCGCTGCCGTACTCGCTGGCGATCGTCGGCGCCGTGCTGTCGCCCTTGGGCACCGCTTGCCTCTACTTCGGATTGAAGCCCTACCGGGCGGCGCTGGCGCCACGAAATGGATTCGACGGCGCAGACTATTAGGGCCTGTTAACACTACAAACATCGACGCGCCGGAGGCCATTTTTTCGCCAATCGAGGCGGAGTGAGCGCGGTGTAGTGTCACTACATGAGCGAGCGACAACGAAGAGTGGCGGAAAAATGGCCCCGGCCCTTCGGGTTGCGCCCAGAATCGCGCCATGCCGCGTTGCTCCGCCTTGTGTGGGGCCTGCCACACGGCGTTGTCGCGCCTTGCCTGGCGCGATTTTGGGCGGCAACGCGGCGATGTTTGTAGTGTTAACAGGCCCTAGCCGATGGTGAGCATCGTTTGCGGGTTGGTCTTCAGGATTCGCTGGATCAGCGCCTGATCGAATCCCTTGTAGCCCATCAGCGCCGTCACCGTTTCCGGAATGTGCTGCCAGCCGTGGCCACCGTACTTGCGTTGCCAATGCTGCAGGGCGAGGTCGTGGGAGATCAGCACCCGGTCCTCGTAGCCGGCTTCCACGAGCGCCATGATTTCATTCAGGCGCATGGCGTCGTTGGGCTGATCGACCGGGCCGCGCTGGCGGAAGGACTCCTCCCAGCCGAAGCAGTCAAACTCCAAGTACATGCCGGTCGTCGCCAGTTCCAGGAAGGGCGCAGGGTCGAATGAATGCGGCGCTGGCCGGGAGGCCAAGCGGTGGTCCAGGTGGCACATGATGACGCGGGAGAGGTCAGCCTGCTCGTCTTCCAGCACCCGCACCGCCGCCCAGATGGCGTCGGGGCCAAAGCCAGGGTGGACGCTCAAGGGCGCGCCGCTGGCCTTCTGCGCCCGCGCCGAGGCCCGCAGCACCTTCTCCTCGTCGGGGTGCATTTGGGTGCCGAGCCCCACCTCGCCGATGATGCCCGCCTGCACGCCGCCGCTGGCACCTTGGTCGAGGTCCCGGAGGATGCGCTGCTCCAGCTCTTCGATGCTGAGGCCGGCCACTTCGGCGGGGTGGTACTCCTGGGTGTACCAACTGGTGGCCATGACCACATGGACCCCAGTGGCGCGGGCCACTTGCTGGAGGCCCCTGGGGTCGCGGCCCAAGCCGATGGAGGTCTGATCAACGAGGCAGCCGCCGCCATGGCGCTTGAACAGGTTGGCCTCGTAGATCACGTCCTCAAGGTCGGAGATCTTGTAGTCGCCGTAGTAGAACCAGTTGCGGGCCACGTCGCCGCGATTCTCCAGGCAAATGGGCGCCTGCCACTTGGCCCGCCAAGTCGCCGCGGTGCCCGGGCCGTCCTCGCCGGGCTCCCAACCCGCCTCCGGGATGCTGGCGGCCTTCTTGCCCGACTCGGTTTGGTTGATGAGCGACTCCGCCGAGCAGGCGCCCAAGGTCATGTCCACCAGCACGTGCTCGTGGGGCAGGGTGATGCCCAGCGCCTCGGGGGCAACCGGGCCGAGCACCGTTTGGACGAATCCTTTGTGAATCATGGGCTTTCCTTCAAATCAACTGTATTGGCTGCGCCCCGACCGGGAAGCCCGCAGCAGCGCCATGTCGGGGCCGCCCTCGTCCCAGCCATAGGGGTCGGCCAGCCCCACCAGGGTGCGGAAGCGGGGTGGATTGCGGGCCAGAGCCTCGGCAGGGACCCTGGTGCCGTAGCGCTCCTGGGCGGTCAGGTACTCGCGGCAGAAATAGAACAACATCGAAATCCTCAATCCCGGCGCACGCCGCGGAAAGGGCGCATGCCAGGTGTTGCCGTGCCAAACGATCAGCGAGCCGGCCGCCGCTTCGACCGGAACCACGGCGTCCAAGCTCTCGTCGGGCGTCGGCTGGCGGCATAGCTTGTGGCTGCCGGGCAGGTAGCCTAGGGCGCCATTTTCGAACGTGTAGTCGGTCAACGCCCAGGTGACGGCGGCCACTTGGGCGAACGGCGGAAAGGGCGCCGGCAGGCCGCGATTGTCGCTGTGCAGCCCGAGCGGCTTGGGTGGGTCATCGGGGCTGGCGGGCGCTACCGGTCCTTTGAGCAGCGCCGAACTGCTCGACAGCTTGGCGCTGTAGCCCAACAGGTAGGTCATCAGCGCCAGCCCAGCGGGATTCATCAGCGCCTCCTCGAAAACCGGATCCTCCTGCAGGATGCGCCACAGCCAAGCTTCCCCGGCCTGGCCAGCGGTGGCCGGGAGGTCGGCATGGCTGGCACCGGTGGCCACGTCGGGCTTGATGCCGCTGCGCCGCTCCGCCAAGCGCAACACGGCATCGCGCAAGCGGAGGGCCATGCCGGGTGAACCGGCTTGATGGGGAGGAACCACCGTTAGGCCGAAGCTGTCCAGTTCAGCGACCCGAGGCGCCAGCCCGAGCGCCTCAATGTCCTTCAGCACCGCATCCAGATCGTCCGCGATGGCGTCAACTGCGGGCATCCGTCAGCACTAAGGCCACGCCCAGGACAACCGCTGCGCCCCGCTTGTGCCCTTCATGGCCTCTCTCCGTTTGCTGATCCCAACTGCACCCTTCCCTAACGCCAGCACTACAGGGACTTCGCTGACATCAGGCTGATAGTATTGCGTCACCCGCTGGCTGTCCAATGCTGTCGCCAACCCCATTTGGCGCTGAATCCGCAATGGGATGCTGGTTGGACTCGGCTCTCGCATCATCGGCACGGAGGCGCTTCGGCAACATGAATCCGCAGGGGTTAACCGTCGGCATTGACGTGGGCGGCACGTTCACCGACGTGTTCGTGCAGGCGCCGGATGGCGCCCTGCTGGCTGCTTGCAAGGCACCTTCAACACCACCCGATTTCGCCACCGGATTGCTGCAAGGGGTGGCCGCGGCGCTGCTCCAAGCGGGGCGCGGCGCCGAGGATGTGACCCGGCTGATCCATGGCACCACCGTGGCAACCAACTGCATTCTCACTCGGAGCGGCGCTCGCCTCGGCTTCCTGCTGACCGAGGGGTTCCGCGACATTCTGCCGATCGGTCTTGGTTGGCGGCCCCGCATGTACGACCTGGACATGGACCCCGTGGAGCCCCTCTTCCTGGCGCCGCGCCGACGCTGCCTGGGGGTGCCTGAGCGGATGAGTGTCCGCGGCCAAGTCGTTGCCCCCCTGGACGAGACGGCGCTGCTGGCTGCCGCCGCAAGGCTGGTGGAGGACGAGGGCGTGGAGGCAATCGTGGTCTGCTACTTGCACGCCTATGCCAACCCCGCCCACGAGCGCCGCACTCGCGACCTGCTCGAGGAGCACCATCCGGGCTTGTCCGTCACCCTCTCCAGCGAGGTGCTGCCGCGCCCGCGGGAGTATCGCCGTCTGGTGGTGAGCGGCTTCGACGGCTACGTGAAGCCCATTGTCAATCGGTACCTCGAGGGCTTGGCGACGCGGTTGCGCGAAGCCGGCGTGCAGGCGCCCTTGCATGTGATGCAGTCCCACGGCGGGGTGTGCGGCGTGAAGAACCTCATTGAGCGGCCGGTCGGCACGGTGCTCTCGGGGCTCGCCGCCGGCGTCATCGGGGCGGCCAGCCTCGGCGCCAAAGCGGGCTTCCCGGATCTCATCAGCCTGGACATGGGCGGCACCAGCGCCGACGTGGCGCTGATCCGCAACGGCCGTCCACTGGTCACCAATGAAGGCAGTTTCGAGCACTATCCACTCAATATCCCCATGGTGGAGGTGCGCACCATTGGCGCCGGCGGCAGCAGCATCGCCAAGGTCGATGCCGGCGGCGCGCTGCGGGTAGGGCCGGACAGTGCCGGAGCGGATCCCGGGCCAGCCTGCTATGGCCAGGGCGGGACCCAGCCCACTGTCACCGACGCCAGCCTGGTGCTCGGCTATCTCAACCCGGAGACCTTCGCGGGCGGCATCGTCCTGCAGCCGGAACGGGCTCGATCCGCCATAGATGAGGCAGTCGCCAAGCCGTTGGGCATGTCCGTTGAACAGGCGGCCCTGGGCATTCATGCGATCGTCAACGCCAACATGGCGGGCGCCCTGCGGCTGATCTCGATCAAGCGCGGCTACGACCCGCGCGACTTCGTCCTGCTGCCCTTCGGCGGAGCCGGGCCCCTCAACGCCGGCCGGGTTGCGGAAGCCTGCGGAATTCGACGCCTTCTAGTACCGCCTGCGCCGGGCGTGCTGTCCGCCATGGGGTTGGTCCTGGCCCCGCTTCGCCACGAAGCATCAGCGGCCTACTCGGCCCGCGCCAACGACGCGAACAGCGCCGCGCTGGCCAGCATCTGCGCCGACCTGGATCGACAATGCCTAGCCAGAATGGCGGTGGATGGGGTGGATGCGACCGAAACCACCGCCGAGTGCTTTGCGGAGATGCGCTACGTCGGGCAGTCTCATCAACTCGAAGTGTCCTTGGGCGAACGCCTGACCTCGGACGCAGTCCAGGACGCAGAGGCCCGCTTTCATGCGGCCCACGAACAGACCTACAACCACCGCAACGAGGCGGCTGCGGTGGAGTTCGTGGCTTTGCGGGCCACTCGGGTTCGTCCGCCCCCCGACGCCGAATTGATTGCCGAGGTGGCCGTCTCGGAAGCCTCCCCTCCGGCACCGCAAACTCGGCGGCTGTGCCTAGCTGCCGCCGAAGGGTTTCAGGAGACGCCCGTCTATGCGCGGGCGGCCTTGCCGCCGGGCTTTAGGTTCAGCGGTCCCGCAATCCTGGAGCAACCGGATTCAACCACCTTGGTTTACTCCGGCCATTTGGCAAGTGTGGATCCGTTCGGCAACCTGTTGATCGAGCTTGAACAAACAAGGAGATAGGCAATACATGAGCGCCTTGCTTTACATCGAGTGCTCGCCAAGGCGAGCGGATTCGTTTTCCAGCCAAGCGGCGGCCATCTATTTGGATGCCTTGCCGCCAGGCGTGACGGTCGAGCATCTGGATTTGTTCACTGCCGACCTACCCGAGTTCGACGCCTCCGCCGCCGCTGCGAAGTACAAGGTGATGGGTGGCAAGCCACTCAACCCGGACGAGGAGAGCGCTTGGTCGGCGGTGGTAGCCTTGGTCGAGCGGTTCAAGGCGGCCGACCACTACCTGATCGCCGTGCCCATGTGGAATTTCGGCATTCCGTACAAGCTCAAGCAGTACATCGACCTCATCACCCATCCCGGCTTAACCTTCAATCCCCGCCCCGACGGTATGGAGGGTCTGGCCGGGGGAGACGCGGTGGTCATCTACTCGCGGGGCGGCAACTACGGCCCGAAGGATGGCCAGCCGGACCCCTACGATCATCAATCCCCCTACCTGCAGTCTTGGCTGGGGCTGGTCGGAGTGAGCCCGGTGGTGGAGGTCGCCGTGCAAGGCACCATGCGTCCGCCGGCCGGCGCCGAGAACCACTTGGACCCCGTCCGAGACCGCCTGGAGGCGCTGGCCCAGCGCATCGGCTCGGACGTCAGACGATGAACCCTCGACCCCTCCGGCTTCACCGCCTTGCGCTGCTGATCCTTGTCCCTGCCTTCGCCACGGTCGCTTGCACGCCTGAGACCCCGCGAGAGCCGCCCAAGGTGGCCGTCCGGGCGATCGGCGAGAGCGCCAGCTTCCGGGGCATCAACGGAATCTATTTCGGTCCCGATGGAGATCTGTACCTCTCCTCGGTAGTGACCCCTGCGGTGGCGCGAATCGATCCGGAGAGCGGGGAAATCCTCGACAACTGGGGCCCCGCCGATGGCCCGAAGTCACCGGACGACCTTGCCTTTGGGCCCGACGGGTCGGTGTACTGGA
>JAPPIX010000305.1:3600-8944 GCA_028820495.1 Gammaproteobacteria bacterium | reverse complement strand
CATCGTCCAAGGTCTGACCGGAGGGCTGCGCGGACCAGTCGAAGCCGATCCGCTCAAGCATCCTCGACTGCCAGACGACGGGATCGACCTCGACGCAGTTGGTGCCCACACGCCACCGAAGCCTTCCGCGATAGCGGACGGGAGCAAGCGCCTCAATGCTGGTGAGGATCAGGATGCGGCACCCTTCCAGGCTCGCCTCGCGCACCGCGACCGTTAGCTGCTTCGACGTGAGTTCCCAGATGCGATGGCGCAGCCAGTCGGCGTCGAGCCGTGTGCCGATCCGAGCGCCGTCGTCCGAAACGCCTACGATTACCGCGCCGCCGCCCGGCGTATTCGCCATGCAGGCCATTTCCTCAGCCAGATGCTCGGCGGCGGGATCATTGGTTGTCTCGCCTGGCAAGATGCCCCCGTGGTGCGCTCGCCGGCCCCGCTCCTCCTTGAAGTCCACCCGCTCGACTTCAATGCGGGCGGGAGGCTCGCCCTGCGATAGCCGCTCCAGCGCCTGTTCCACGAGCGACTCGATCGGCACCCTTCCAAGAATTCCCAATCCCGTGTCAATAGCCACGCCCTCGCGCACGAAAAGTTAACTATACGCCAATTTAGACCGTTGGGTTATCTTTTACGACCAAAAAGATAACTCGAAGTGCGAATCGACGGGTTGGTTATGTTTAAAGCCATCAAACCACCTCAATCCCAAGCCTGCCTAGTGGAGATGTCCGAAACGCATGTGGGAGGGAGCCCTCAGCCGGGGAGCGCGAGGGGCACCCCCTCGCATGAGATTGACCCTTTGTGATGGAGGGTGGGTGCGTGGCGTGGACAACGCGGCTACAGCTTGACACCATGGTTCGCGCTCCCAGTCGAGTTTCTGCGCTTGTTCCGCTCAAACACGTTCAGATGCTGGATAACCGCGCTTGCCTTCCTGATCGGCGGCTTGTTGTGGGCGGCCAACACTTGGGGCCAGCAGACCGGGGGCATCGAGGGCGTTGTCACCTCGAACGCCGCGCCCCATGCGGGGATTGCCGTCGAGGCGCGCAGCGCGCTCATGCCGCGTCCGCGCACCGCGGTCACGGATGCCGAAGGGCGTTACCGGTTGCCAATGCTGGTTCCCGGCGCCTATTTGCTGAGAATCGTGGCTCAGGAGGCCGACGCCCCATCCGTCGCCGTGAATGTTCTGCTCCATCAAACCGCCGTGGTCAACTTGGCGCTAGAGGATGCGCAAGCCACGCAAGCCGACTCAATTGAGGAGCTTCAAGTGGTCGCGCAGCGCCTCGGCGACCGTGGCGGCGCGTCGCTCAGCAACGCCTTGGGACCGGACGTGGTGCTCGGCGTGCCCGTCGGGCGGGGCTTTCGCGACCTAGTGAAGCTCGCCCCAGGCGTGCAGTACACCGAGGATGGGGTGCGCGGGCCGAGTGCGGGGGGCAGCGGGCAGGACAACACCTATCACTTCGGTGGCGCGGACCTGTCGCTGCCGCTGTTCGGCACCCTTTCGGCGGAACCCTTCAATCACGACATCGAACAGGTGGTGTTTGAACGGGGCGGCGCCGATGCGGTGGGCTTCAATCGCGGCGGCGGCTTTGCCATGGACTCCAAGGCCCGCTCCGGCACCGATCGGTTCTCGGCCAGCGTCGAGTACCGCTACCAACCCGATGGGCTGGTGGCGAAGCGCCGCAACGGCGCCAAGCATGACACCCGCCAAGCCTGGACCACCGTCACGGCGGGCGGCCCGCTGCTGCCGCAACGGCTGTTCTTCTACGGCTCCTACTTCGGGCCCACTCAGGATCGCAACAACAAGGCCACCGCCTATGGCCCGGTCAAGGACTACCGAAGCCGTCGCGACGAGTACTTCGGCAAGCTGACCTTCGCGCCCACTGACCGCCTGCTGTTCAATGGCAGCTACCGCACTTCAACGCGCAAGGACCAAGGCGCGTCCGTTGGTCTCTACGAGGCGGATTCAGTCTCCGTGGGCGAACGCTCCGAACAGGAGATCCTCAGCCTGGACGGCTCCTGGCAGATCGACCCCACCACCACCCTCAGTTTCCAGTACTTCGATTACGCGCTGCGCGGGAGCGAGCGGCCGGATGTGCGGCTCAGCGTCGAACCCCGCCTGGATGGCGTCTTGGACGTGGGCAACCTGGATCGGATGGGCTACTTGAACGTGCCCCAAGCAGTGCCGGGAGCGGATTCCTACAACGCCAGAGTGCAGCCGCTGATCGACCGGTACGGCTACTTGGATGCGTCAGGCAACCCGGTCGGCGGCGGTGCCGTGGGCGCCTACGCCCGCATCGGCGACGGCAACTACTTCAACCAGGGCGTGGAAGTGACCTTGGACCGGGAGCTACGCATCGGCGACGCCCGCCACAGCCTGCACACCGGCTTCCGCTGGACCGAGGGGCGGGAGTCCCTGCGCCGGGCCTCCAACGGTTGGGGTGCCATCGAGGTGCCGGGCGGCGTGGATCAAGCAGCGGACGGCACCCCCATCTTCTACACGGCAGCCGTGGAGCAAATGAGTCTCACCCAGGGCGACGGCGCCTTGGTTGGCCCCATCCGCTCAGCGATTGAGAGTTACGGCATTGAGCTGAACGACCGCATCAGCCTCGACCGCTTCACCACCAACTTGGGTGTGCTGATCAGCCAGGACGTGCTTTACGGCCAAGGCCTGCGGCGGGTGGACGGAAGCTACTCGGGCTTCGAGCGGTCACCCGGAACCAAGTACCGGATGCGCACCATCCCTTGGGCGGACATGATCCAGCCGCGGCTAAGCATCGCTTGGACATACAACGACCAAGGCCAAGCCTACCTCAGCTTTGCCCGCTACCACCCCCAGGCCAACTCGCTGGCCCGCGCCGCCTCTTGGGACCGGAACACCCGCGCAAGCCTTCGAGTGCTGTTTGACGAGCAAGGGCGCATCATCTCCCATGCGCCCCTAGCCGGGTCTTCGGGAAAGGCCTTCCAAGGCGGCATAAAACCGCGCCGGGTGGATGAATGGATCCTAGGTGCCACCCACAGGCTCAGAGACGGCATTAGATTCCGGGCCCATATGCGCCACCGCAAGGGCAGCCGCTTTTGGGAGGACACTTGGAACCACTCCCGGGAGGCCTACGACAACACGCCGCCGGACACCGCCGCCAAGGGCCCCTACGTGCCGGATCTAGGACGCCATCCGCGCCGAAATTGGCGGTTCCAGCTACGTCATCGCCCAGCTCGACGGCGCTTACACCAAGTATTGGGAGGCCGTCGTGGAACTGGAGTGGCGCGGCGAGCGCGGCACCCTCAACGCATCCTATGCCCGCAGCCGCTACACCGGCAACTTCGACCAGGACAACACCAGCAGCGTCAACGATGCCAACCGCTTCATCGGTTCGTCGAACCTAGCCGACGGCTACGGCCGGCAGCTTTGGGACCGCAAGGACGGTGTCCTTCGCGGCGACCGGCCCCATGTCTTCAAGGCGTTTGGCCACTACGCGCTGCCCTGGCAGGCCCAGCTCGGCGCCTACCTCATCGTCCAGTCCGGCCAGCCTTGGGAGGCATGGGATGCGGCCGCCTACGGCCTGCCGTCCTACTTTTCCGATGCCAATCGCTATGCGGAGCGGGCCGGCCGAAGGCGCAGCCCCAACCACTGGCAGCTTGACCTTAGCTGCACGCAGCGCTTCAGCCTGCTGCGCGGCACTAGGGCGCAGGTGCGCGTCGAAGTCTTCAACGTCTTCGACCGACAGACCGGCTACAACATCAACCCCTTCGTGGATGATGCGGAATTCGGGGAGGCGCGCAGCCACTTCATGCCCCGGCGCGTGCAGATTTCGTTGGGGGTGGCGTTGTGACCCCTCTCCTTGGGCTGCGGACTACGGACTAGGGATAGTCGGGAGGCGGGACGAAGCCGCCCAGCTCCTGGGCCATCAGCCGTGCGAACTCGATGGTCGTGTAGTCGTTGAATTCCGCGCCCACCGCCTGCAGGCCGATGGGCAGGCCGTCCTTCGACGGCCCGGTGGGGTAGACCGTGCTCGGCAGGTGCGCGACGGTGATCATGCCCGCCCAGAACACCTGCTGAAAGTAGTTCTGGGATTCGTTGTTCACCATGATCCGCCGTTCTAGGTATTCGCCATGGTCGTGGGGGAAGGCGGTGGTGGCCACTTGGGGGCAGATGAGGATGTCCCAGTCCTGAAAGAACGCCTGCCAAGCCTTGCGCAGGCCGAAGCGCAGGTTGTCGAACTTAAGCCACTCGCCGTGCTCCTGGACGCCGAAGCGGGCCAATGAGGCGGGCACCTCCTCGCCTTCCACTTTCGCCGTGCGGGCCAGCCTGAGGCCTTCCTTCTCCTCTTCGGAGAGGCCCGCTGCCATCACGCCCCACAGCAGGCTCAAGTAGGTTTCGAAAGCCGCATTCACATCGACGTTGGGGAAGGCGCTGTCGCTCACCGTGGCACCGAGCCGCGCCAAGCGGTCGCCGACCTGCTGCACCCGATCGGCCATCTCCGTCGCCACGGGGGCGCGATCATGGTTGGGCAAAATCGCCACCTTGAAATCGCTCAAGGTGTTCTTGGCGGGCCGCGGCAGATTCAGTTGCCAGCCGGCTCGGTCGGTGCGGCCCGCGCCAGCCACGATATCCATGGACAGCGCCAAGTCCTCCGCGCTGCGCGCCATGGGGCCGACCACCGCGATGTCCGCCGGCGCCAGCATTTCGGGCAGGGCGTGGCCTTCGTCGGAGACGATGCCCCAAGTGGGCTTGTGGCCATAGATGCCGCAGTAATGGGCGGGATTGCGGATGGAGCCGCCAATGTCGGAACCCGCCTCCAGGGCGGTCAGTCCTGCTGCCAGGGCCGCCGAGGAGCCGCCGGACGAACCGCCAGGAGTGCGCGTCAGGTCCCAGGGGTTGTTGGTGGTGCCGTAGATGTCGTTGAAGCTCTGGAAGTCGCCCAGATTCAGCGGCACGTTGGTCTTGCCAAAGATGACGGCGCCCGCGCCCTTCAAGCGGCGGACGTAGTCGGCATCCTCTGCGGCGATGTTGTCGCGCAGTTCCGGAATGCCCCAGGTGGTTGGCAGCCCTTGGACGTTGAAGGCTTCCTTCACTGTCATCGGCACGCCGTGCAGCGGCCCGGTCGCTTCTCCGGGCGCCAGTGCCGCGTCAGCAGCCTTGGCCGCCTCCCGGCCCCGTTCAAAGTCATGCACGACCACGGCGTTGGTTTGACCGTCGTAGCGCTCGACACGTTCGATGTACATGTCGGTGAGTTCCACCGAACTCGCCTCCTTGTTGCGAATGGCCGCAGCGACTTCGATGGCGGTGGCGAAGGGATCAGTCATGGTCGGGTTCCATGGGGGAGAAAGCCGCCAAAATACGGGGTCTTGGGTAGCT
>JAPPIX010000305.1:0-3500 GCA_028820495.1 Gammaproteobacteria bacterium | reverse complement strand
CGGGCGGCGTGGTCGTAGATGTGGGCGGAGAGGATGACTTCGTCCGCTTCGGTGCGCTGCACGAACGCTTTGAGCTGCTCGCGCGCCTGGTCCGGGTTGCCGACCGCCGAGCAGGCGGTGATCTGGCCGAGCAGATGGCGTTCGGCAGCGCCGAGCGTCGCTTCGAAGTCCGCCTTGGGCGGCGGCAGCGGACCGGGCGTGCCGGTGCGCAGCTTGAGGAACGACTGTTGGGAGGAGGTGCGCAGCAGCTTGGCCTCCTCTTCGGTATCGGCTGCAAACATGTTGAAGCCCACCATGACATAGGGTGCGTCCAGTTGCGGGGAAGCCACGAAGTGCTCCCGGTAGGTGGCCAGCGCTTCGTCAAGCGCGGCGGGTGCAAAGTGCGAAGCGAAGGCGTAGGGCAGCCCCAGCAGGGCCGCCAACTGGGCGCCGTAGAGGCTGGATCCCAGAATCCACAGCGGCACCCGCAGCCCCTCTCCGGGCACCGCGTGCACCTGCCGTTTGGGACCGGCTTCGGCAAAGTAGTCCCGCAGTTCCATCACGTCCCGGGGAAACTCGTTGATGTCCCCAACCAAGGACCGCCGCAGTGCATGGGCGGTGACCTGATCGGTGCCCGGCGCCCGGCCGATGCCTAGGTCGATCCGCCCGGGGTGCAGGGATTCCAGGGTGCCGAACTGCTCGGCAATGACCAGCGGCGCATGGTTGGGCAGCATCACGCCGCCAGCCCCCACGCGGATGGTGGAGGTTCCCCCCGCAATGTGGCCGATGACCACCGCCGTGGCGGCGCTGGCGATGCCGCGCATGTTGTGGTGCTCCGCCACCCAATAGCGCACGTAACCCCAACCTTCGGCGTGCCGGGCGAGGTCGAGGGAGTTGGCCAGCGCTTGGGCCGCATCGCCGCCCTCGATGATCGGCGCTAGGTCCAGAACGGCAAGTTTGATCGCCACGGCCACGGGTCTCCTCAATGGACGTCCAGCAGGACGGTGTTGGCAAGTGGGGCAGTATGCCTTTGGCTGGTGCGGAGACCTAGCGGATTGAGTGGCTCTTGCCCGATTGTCGCCGCCTTACTTGTGTTCCGTCACTTTGATGCCGAAATCGCTATTCGGCTGGGCTGGCCACTTCAGGTAGACTGCTCCAATGATCGTTGCAGTGCTCGGTAGTTTGCCTTCGCTTGCTGGTGGCGTGGGTGTTCTTTTCCGGTTTTCGCGTGGAAGGCGTTATAGATGTCGAGGGCTCTGCGGATCAAGGGTGCTGCTTCATCGGGTCGACTAGCATCCTCTAGCAGAATGGCCAAGTTGTGCAATCGGGTTGCCACCTTTGGGTGTTGGCCGTCTAGGGTGGCCTCATCGATTGCCAGTGCTCGCCGTGTCAGCGATTCCGCTTCTTCTCTTTGATTGACTCTGTGTAGCAGCGCCGCCAAGTTACTTAAATGGTCTGCCACAGTCGGATGTCGGTAACCGAAAGTCGCCTCAGCGACTTCCAAGGCCTTCCGCATCAACGGCTCAGCCTCCGAAGTTCGGCCTGCATCGCCTAGCACCGCCGCCAAGTTGCCCAAGTGGGCTGCCGTGTAGGGGTGCTGGCCAACCGAGTTGGCTTTGTCGATTTCCAGCACTTGCCGCATCAGCGATTCGGCTTCCTCAATCCGATTGGTATGTGCCAGCAGCATAGCCAAGTTGTTCAAGTGGGCAGCTACGAACGGGTGTTGCCTGCCGAAAGTGACCTTTCCAATCTCCAATGCTTGCCGCGTCAGCCGTTCAGCTTCCTCGAGCCGATCGGTCATATGGAGCAGATGCGCTAAGAGGCTCGATGCCCCTGCGACCAGCTGCGCATTGGCCAGTGATTCCGCATCAGCCAAGGCGGGGCGTAGCTGATCCTCGGCTTCATTCCACCGCGAAAGCTCTTCCAGCACTGTCGCGATTCCGAGGCGTTGCTTGATGCGCTCCTCCGGCTCGTCCATGCTCTCTAGCGCTTCCTGCAGAAAGGTCAGCTTGGCCTCGGAAAAGGTCTGAAGCGTCAGTCCTTGGCCGATTTCCTTGATTCGATGGGCGAAGGCTTCGAGTTGGCCGCTTCGGTGCAGTACCCAGCACTCAATCATCTCCTCGATTTCGGAGAGGTACTCAGGAGCGGACTGATCGTGGGTGACAAAGCGAGCGATGGCTCGGCTCACGCCGTCCCCCGCCAATGGCGCCGCTTCGAGCACGTAATGGGCAACAAGGTCCGCGACCCCCCTGCCGGCGAAGGTCTTGGCGATGTCGAACTTCGCGCTCGCCTTCTCCTTGTCGCTGCCGACTTCACTGAGATAGTCGAGCGCTTTTTCCGCATCGACGCTTCCCTCTTCTGCGAGTTCCACCCGCAATTGCCGTCGCTTCTCTTCTCGCGCATCAAGGCTGGGGTAGAAGAGGCTGAAAAACTCCAGCAGGAACGGCAGGCGTTTGCGGGACGTTCGGGAGAGGTTCATTGCCAGCCAGATGTCGAAGAACCCTTCGCGAATCCTGTAAAGGCGTGACCGCTTGTCCTTCGGGTTCTCAGCGGCGCATAGGTAGTGGGCGTCGGAGAGGCGTTTGAGCAGCGAGGAAGTCTCCTGCTGACTCATGCGCATTCGTGCTGCGATGGTGGCCGGTGTCTTGTCTTGGTCGCGCATGCGGGCCAGACACTCCAGCAATGCCCGCTGGCTGGGGGGCAGATCGTTCAATCGGCTTTGATAGAACGGAGAGATCTTATCGAGCAGCAGATGGAACTGGTCATGCACCAGGGTCACCGATTCCTGGGCGATCAGTTCGTAGAGCATCATAGTGAGCCGCGGGTTGCCGCCCGTCATGCGGTACAGCGCTTGCAACTTAGGGCGCATGTCGTTGAGGGATTCGAGGGTGCTCGTCCGCCCATCCCACTCTAGATTTCGCCGAATGACTTCAACGGTCTCGTCGAACGTCAGGTTCTCCAGAATCTGGATGTCGAAGAAATCATAAAACGGCTGGTCGATGTCGGTGATGCCTTGGAAGTGCAGCGGCGCGGTGGCCATCAGCAAGCAGCCGTTGTTGGCCATTAGAAACTTGCGCAATGAGGCGATGTCGTCCTTGTTGCGGATTTGCCGTGTAAAGATCTCGCCTAGATTTTCCAGCATGACGACCAGTGTGCGACTGTGTTGGCGATTCTGCTCGCGAATCGCTGGCACCAGCGTGTCAATGACATTGTTGTCGTCCTCATTGGTCTCCACTGTAGTGAACAGTTCCGCCCATATGGGTTCGTCTTCAAGGACATCCTTCAAAATTCGGCATAGACCAATCAGGAAGTCCGCAAAGGACAGCGTTTGATTCGATTCCTCCGGAAATCGGACCACTACCGCTTGTGCGTTTAACGCTTCGTCAGATTGAATGGCATCTTCAATGCGTGAGAGCAGGTGGGTTTTGCCGAACCCGCGCGGGCCGAAGAACAGCATGAGATGTTTAAACCGACGCCTCAAGGAAACGCGAACGGATTCGATGGCGTTGTCGAGCACGTCA
>JAPPIX010000178.1:6900-8957 GCA_028820495.1 Gammaproteobacteria bacterium | reverse complement strand
GCGCACCCGGCGGTACAGGCTTTCCAAGGGGTGCCCCACCACCAACGCGCCGCCGCCGACCAACTGGATGCCCGCATCGACGATCTCGGTGATGGCTTCGGTGGCGAACACCTTGCACATGATGCCTTCGTTGACCGTGTTGGCGCCGTTTTCCGCCAAGCGGGCGGTGCGGTAGAGCATGCTGCGGGCGGCGAACGCCTTGATGCGCATGTCCGCGTAGCGCAGCCGCACGCCCTCCTTGGCGCCCCTTGGTGTTCCCTTGCGGTCCGGTTGATGCAGGTGGGTGGTGACGGTGTCGATCACCCAGCGGGCGAGACCCACGCACTGGGCCGCAATCAGTAGCCGAGTGTCGCCGATTTGGCCGAGTGCCCTGGGTAGCCCTTCGCCCGGTTGGCCGATGATGTGCGTCCTAGGCACACGGACGGCATTGAATTCAAAGGCGGCGTGGTGGCTGCCGTCCAGGGATTCGAAACGCTGCGTCATTTCCAGGCCGGGGCTCGCCGTCTCGACCACCGCGAGCGCCGGTCCCGCTTCGTCGATGCGCACCAAGGTGTTGATGAAGTCGGCATCGGCACCGCCGGTCACGTAGGACTTGCAGCCGTTGACGATCAAGGTCTCGCCATCGAAACGGCCCGTCACCGGCCTATCCTCCGGTTCGGTGAAGCCGAACGCCGCCCGTTTCTCGCCGCGCAGCATGGGTTCGAGGAAGCCGCTCGCCAAGGGCTCCCCGCAGTTGGCCAGCACCCCCGGGCCGGGGCCGAATACCGCTTCCAGCCACGGCGGGTTGTGGGCCGCCAGCTCCTCGCGCACGACCGTCAGCGCCAGCGGGCCCGCCGCCGTGCCGCCATATTCCCGGGGTTGGGTCATGGCGTAGAAGCCTTCCGCCTGGGCCGCCGCAATCACCTTGGCCCGTGCGTCGGCTTCGCCCGCCAAGGGCAGCAGGGTCGATTCCGCGAAGCCTTTGGCGCGCTCGCGCAAGGCCTTGAGTTCGG
This sequence comes from Gammaproteobacteria bacterium, assembly GCA_028820495.1. Taxonomy (GTDB): domain Bacteria; phylum Pseudomonadota; class Gammaproteobacteria; order Pseudomonadales; family Azotimanducaceae; genus Azophilus. The sequence continues at coordinate 7,965 of JAPPIX010000178.1, read as the reverse complement.
CGTCAAGGGATTCGGGCATTGGGGTTTTTCCTTGAGGAGGTCTTACAGCGCTGGCGCGACCAGGATGGCGACGATCAGCAGGAGGCACAGCACCATCGCCGCGAAGGCGTAGAAGACCAGGCTCTCCCGGCGCGCAGAGGCCTTCAGGAACTGCTCCACCGCTTCCGGCTCGCTGGCGGTCATGGCGCTGGTGAGGCGGTAGCGGGTGATGCCGTCACGCTTCGGCAGCCGCACGAACAATTCCGGGGTGCGGTCCAGCATGCGGACCACATCCGCGAAGGCGATGCCCGTGTGGCGGGACAACTGCGTGGGATGCAAGCCCTTCCCCGGGTGGCTCAAAAAGCACTGGTACAGGTCGAACAGCCGGCGAATCTTGCCGCGAAATCTGAAGTTGAAGGGAATCAGGCCGAACATGGCACCTCAATTTAGGTTCCTCGCCGCCGCAACGCAACGTCTGGGCGCCGGATGCCCTTCGACGGTTCGCCTGGCATCGTCGGGATTCAGGGCCTCGGCAAGGGATTCGAAACGCATCCAGGGCGTCGAACGCTGCTCAGCGTGAGTGGTGGCGGCAATGTCGATGACCCGCGCTTCCTCGAATCCCGCCGCAGCCATGGCGTTCAGCAAGCTGTTTGGGGTCGGAATCTCGAAGACGTTGCGCATTCGGGCGTAACGTCCGGCTGGGCGCAGCGGCGCGGCGCTCTCAACGATGAGGGTTTCCACGATGACTTGACCACCCGTCTTGAGGCTGCGGCACAAGCGCCTGAGATGCTCGCCCGGGTTGCGCTGATGGTAGAGCACCCCCATGCTGAACGCGGCATCGAACCGAGCCTCGGTGAGCCGCTCCGGCAACTGCTCGAAGCGAATGGGCAGCACCGCATTGCGGTGGTCGCCCGCGTAGTGGTTGATGGCTTGATGCTGCATGTGGAACAGGGGCGTGGCGTCGATGCCGACCACCCGCCGAGCCCCGGCCTGCAGCATCCGCCAGCCGAAGTAGCCGTTGCCGCAGCCGACGTCGAGCACGTGAGCGCCCGCCAAGTCCACCGCCGGCGCCACCCGGCGCCATTT
>JAPPIX010000178.1:0-6800 GCA_028820495.1 Gammaproteobacteria bacterium | reverse complement strand
CGCAGCGGTCCAGCAAGGCTTGGCGGTCGGCGGGTGGAATGAACTGCAGGACGTAGTTCATGAGCAGAACGCTGGCGCCGGCAACATCCGTTTGCCGAATGTCCTCTAGGCGGAAGGTCACTCTCGGATCCTCGATGTTCGCCGCCGCCCGGTCCAGCATCGGCGCCGAGGAGTCCACGGCGACAATTCGGCATGGCTTGCTGCCTAAGGCGCGCAGCAGAGCCAAGGTGGTGGCACCCTGGGAGCAGCCAAGATCGAAGGCCAAGCCACCTTCCGGGAGGCTTTCAGCAGCGATCAGCCCGGTGATCGGAATGACGGTTTCAAAGCCCGGAACGCTGCGCCGTATCATGTCGGGGAACACCTCGGCCACCGCTTCGTCGAAGGCGAAGTCCACGATGTGCGGGCGTTTGGTGCGAAAGAGCTGGTCCTCTTGGGTCATGAGCCGGTTGTTGGCGGTGTTAAACTGATTGTTCCAATCACCACCCATTTTAGCCGCAGCCCGTGGACGCAGAAGCGCTCGCCAATCCGGACCTGTACATCAATCGGGAGCTCTCCCTGCTGGAGTTCCACCTACGGGTGCTGGCCCAGGCTCGGGACGAGACGCTGCCGCTGCTCGAGCGGCTGCGCTTCCTGTGCATTTCCAGTTCGATCCTCGACGAGTTTTTTGAGATTCGCGTGGCGGGCCTCAAGCAGCAGGCGGCCTACGGGGTGGTGCAGCGGGGCGCGGACAACCTGTCTCCCGCCGAGCAGCTTCGCCGCATCGCGCCCAAGGCCCGCGACCTCATTGACGAACAGTACCGGGTTTTGAACGAGGTGCTGCTGCCCGCCTTGGACCAGGAGGGCATCCACTTCATCAACAAGGCCGATTGGAACGCCGCCCAGCGCAAGTGGATCAAGCGCTACTTCAACCACGAGCTGGCGCCCATCATGAGCCCCATCGGGCTGGACCCGGCCCACCCCTTTCCCGACCCGCTCAACAAGAGCCTGGCCTTCATCGTCAACCTCAAGGGCAAGGACGCCTTCGGCCGCAACAGCGGCAAGGCCATCGTGCAGGCGCCCCGCGCCCTGCCGCGGGTGGTGCGGCTGCCGGAGTCCTGCGCCGACGGCCCCAACGACTTCGTGCTGCTGTCGTCAATCATCGACGCGCACATGGATGAACTGTTCCCCGGCATGCAGGCCACCGGGGTCTATCAGTTCCGGGTCACCCGCAACAGCGATCTGTTCGTTGACGAAGAGGAGGTGGACGACCTGCTGCGCGCCCTGGAAGGGGAACTGCCCTCGCGCCGCTACGGCGAGGCGGTGCGTCTCGAAGTGGCCCAGAACTGTCCAGAGGAGCTCGAGGCCTTCCTGACCGCCCAATTCCAGCTCTCACGGGAGGACGTGTACCGCTGCAACGGCCCGGTCAACCTCATGCGCTTGGCCACGGTGCCGGACTTGGTGGAGCGGCCGGACCTCAAGTATCCGGGGTTTCGGCCCGGCGTCCCCGACCGGGTACGCCGGGCCAACGACATGTTCGAGGCCATCGCTGCCGGGGATGTGCTGCTGCACCATCCGTTCGAGTCCTTTGCGCCCTTCCTTGAGTTTCTGCGCCAAGCCGCCAAGGATCCCGGCGTACTGTCCATTCGCCAAACCCTCTACCGCACCGGCGCCCAGTCGGCGGTGGTGGAGGCGCTGACCGAAGCCGCCTCCAACGGCAAGGAGGTGATGGTGGTGATCGAATTGCGGGCGCGCTTCGACGAGGCCGCCAACATCGAGCTCGCCAACCACCTGCAAAGCGCTGGCGCCCAAGTGGTTTACGGCGTGGTGGGGCATAAGACGCACGCCAAGATGTGCATGGTGATCCGCCGCGAAGGGCGGGCGCTGAAGCGCTACGTGCACCTTGGCACCGGCAATTACCACACCAGCACGGCACGGCTCTACACCGACTACGGCCTGTTCACCTGCGACCCGGCGATGGGCAACGACGTGCAGAGGGTGTTTGCGCAGTTGACCGCCATGGGCAAGGCCGGGCGTCTGAAGAAGCTGCTGCAGTCGCCGTTCACCCTGCACAAGTCGATGCTGGAGTACATTGATGCGGAGGCGGAGAACGCCCGCAACAACAAGCCGGCCCGGGTGGCGGCGAAAATGAACTCACTGATTGACCGCAGCGTCATCCAGGCGCTCTACCGGGCCAGCCAGGCGGGCGTGAAAGTCGATTTGATCATACGCGGCATCTGCGCCCTGCGCCCTGGAGTGTCCGGGGTGTCGGAGAACATCCGAGTGCGCTCCATCGTCGGCCGGTTCCTGGAGCACACCCGGGTGTTCTACTTCGAGAACGGCGGGGAATCCAAGGTTTACCTCTCTAGCGCCGACTGGATGGGGCGCAACTTCTTCAACCGCGTCGAAGTGTGCTTCCCCGTTGAGAATGAAGACTTGAAAAAGCGCGTGGTACTTGAATCCATCGACAATTACCTGCAAGATAATTGCCAAGCTTGGCAACTCGGAGAAAACGGGGTCTATCGTTCGGCTAGCGGCTCGCCAGCAAAGCGCAGAAGTGCGCAGCAGTCGTTGTTGACCCTGTTGTCGGATTAAGCCTTGGTCAAAAGAATGATTGGGATGAGATGGACTTCCCCCCCCCTTTAACTCAGGAGATTCCCATGTTTAAGAGAACAAAAGCAGTGGCTTTTGGCTTCGCTGCATCCTTCGGATTGCTGGCTTCGTTCAGCGCTTCCTTGGTTCAGGCGGCCGAAGCTGAAGCCGCTCAGGCGGCGGCTGGCGAGATCGAAGAGGTAGTCGTGGTCGGCTCCCGGCGCCGCGACCGGTCGGCGGCTGACTCGCCAGTTCCGGTTGACGTCATCGGCGGCGACCAGTTCGAGGCCCAGGGCAACTCCAACATGGATGACCTGATCGCCAGCCTGGTGCCCTCCTACAACGTCAGCCAGGAACCGATCAGCGACGCCGCCACTTTCATTCGACCGGCCACGCTGCGTGGTCTCGCACCAGATACCACCCTAGTGCTGGTTAATGGCAAACGTCGGCATCGGGCCGCCGTCATTGCCTTGCTCGGCGCAGGCATTTCCGGCGGCGCCCAAGGGGCGGACGTATCCGTCATTCCCGCCATCGCCCTTGACCGGCTCGAGGTGCTGCGGGACGGCGCCTCCGCCCAATACGGCTCCGACGCCATCGCTGGCGTCATGAACTTCGTGCTCAAGGAAGACAATTCCGGCATGGCCTTCGACGCCAAGTGGGGCAGCCACTACGAAAACGACGGCGATGCGCTGACGCTGTCCACCAACGTGGGCCTGCCCTTGACGGAGTACGGCTTCGCCAACTTCAGCTTCGAGTGGAAGGAATCCGACCCCACCAGCCGCAGCGTGCAGCGCGGCGATGCCCAAGATCTGATCAATGCGGGCAACACCAACGTCCGACAACCGGCGGCGCAGATCTGGGGGGCGCCGGAATACTCCGACGACTTCAAGCTGTTCGGCAACTTCGGCCTCGAACTCGGAAACGGCATGGAGGCCTACGCCTTCGGCAACTGGGCGGAGCGCCAAGTGGAAGGTGGGTTCTACTATCGTAATCCACACACCCGGGGCGGAGTTTTTGAGGGTCCAACCGTTGATCCGGCCACTGGCTTCACCGCCGATCAAGGGGGCAATGCCAGCGTGCCCAGCGTCAAGGTCGCCGATTTGAGCGGCAACTGGTCTCCCGGCTCCACCACCTGCCCCGGCGGCGTGCCGATCATGAACCACGTACCCGACGCCGGCATCATGGCCATGGTGCAGGGGAGCGCCAACTGCTACACCCTCTACGAGCGGTTCCCGGGCGGTTTCACGCCCCAGTTCGGCGCCTACATCGACGACTACGCCTTGGCGGGCGGGCTGCGCGGGCAACTCGGCGATTGGTATTTCGACTTAAGCGCGGTCGCTGGCCGCAGCAACGCGGAGTTCTACATCTACAACACCATCAACCCGCAGCTCCTCGGCCAGCGCAACGAAATCGACACCTACTATGAGGCTGGTGACTACACGGAAACCGACCGCACGGTGAACATCGATCTGTCCAGGCCCTTGGATATCGGCAACCTCTATGGGCCGGTCAACTTGGCGCTTGGCTTCGAGTACCGGGATGAGACCTTCAAGATCACCAACGGTGAACCCAACTCGTTTTACATCGACACCGAATATGGCCTTGATGTCCAAGGCTTCGGGGTTGGCTCTAACGGCTTTCCGGGCTTTCAGCCGGGTGACGCGGGGAAGAACAAGTCCAGTTCGATTGCCGCCTACATTGATTTGGAGTCGAACGTGACGGAGAGGCTGCTGCTAGGTGCCGCCCTGCGCTACGAGGACTACAAGGAGTTTGGCGACACCTTGGACGTCAAGGGCACTGCCCGAATCCAAGTGGCCGAGAACTTCGCCCTTCGGGGCGCGGTGAGCACCGGCTTCCGGGTGCCCACCGCGGGACAGGCCAACCTGCGCAACGTGACCACCGCGTTCATTGACGGCAAGCTCGCTGACGTTGCCACCTTGCCACCGACCAACCCTGTCGCTCAACAGCTAGGTGCCGAAGCGCTGACTCCGGAGGAATCAGTCAACATCACAATCGGTGCGGTGTTCAGTGCTGGCCCTGTTGACGTCACCGTTGACTACTACAACATTGAGATCAAGGATCGGATCGCCTTCACCAACCAACTAACCCTGTCGCAGAGCGACGTTGATTCGCTGCTAGCTGCTGGCGTCAGTGACGCGAGGAGTTTCAAGTCCGCGCGCTTCTTCACTAACCAGCAAACGGTGGAGGCGTCAGGGATTGACTTGGTCGCAACGGTGCCCTTCGATTTGGGCAACGGCACTTCGACTTTGACCGCGGTGGCCAACTGGTCGGATGTCGATCTGAGCAAGTTCACTCCCGAGTTCACCCCAAGGAGTCGGCAGTTACAAATCGAGGAAGGGCGCCCCGAATCGCGTTTCGTTGTGTCATGGACCCACCTGCAAGGTCCGTGGCGGTTCATGGCTCGCGGACGTCACTACGGAAAATCCTATGACGTTCCCACCGATACGGCTGCCTTCGCGTTCTACGCAGATCCGAAATTCCTGGTCGATCTTGAGGCGTCATATGACCTCAACGAGTCATTTAGCGTGCTGGTTGGTGCGCAAAACGTCTTCGATACGTATCCGGAGAAGAACCCGAAGGGCGATGTGGCCGGCCTGATCTATCCCGAAAGCTCGCCTTTCGGCTTCAACGGCGGCTACTACTACGTTCGGGCCATGTGGCGCCGGCAGTAGCCTAGGGAGCCTTTGGTCAAGTCCCGGAGGCGCCCTAGGCAGCTAACGGGCCTTGACCTTCAAGGACAGCGACGAGGTCTGCAGGTAGCGGGCCTCCTCCTTGAGGTCGAGCTTGGTGAGGGGGTGCTTCGCCAGCCACTCCTTGAACAGCGTGACCACCATCTTTCCGCCATCGGCTTCGATAGCGACGTGGGGCAGGGCGTCGTTGCTGCGGCTGCGGTGCAGGATGACGGCCAACCGCAGCAGCGCCGTCAATCTCAGGATGTCCCCCTCCGCTGGCAGCGCCTGGTCCTCAACGGCAAACTTGCGGCGGTGCAGGCGTACCAGGGTGGCGAGCTGGCTCTGGTCGAGTCGGGAAAAGCCGGGCATGTCCATGTGGGCGAGCAGGTAGCCGCCGTGCTTGTGGTACTGGTTGTGGGCGATGTCCATGCCGACCTCGTGGAGGTCTGCCGCCCAAGCCAGCAGTTGGCGGTGCTCGGCCGCCTGCAGCCGCCAAGACACCGCAACCTGGGCCAGCAGGGCCAAGGCCGTGTCCCGCACCCGCTTGGCGTGGGCTGCATCGACGTGGTAGCGGCCCATGAGGTTGCGCACGGTGGCATCGCGAATGTCCTGGTGATGCACCCGCCCCAACAAGTCGTAGAGCAGCCCCTCGCGCAGCGCGCCTTGGCTGACCCTCAACTCCCGAATGCCCAACGACTCCACTACTGCCGCAAGCACCGCTACGCCGCCGGGAAACACGGCCCGCCTTTCCGCGGACAGGCCGGGGAGATCAACCCGGTCCAAGCGTTGGGCATCGATCAAGCGATCAATGAGTTCGGCCACGCCGGTCGGCCCAAAGCGGGCGGCCCCATCGCCGTGCAGGCCCATAAGCACACTGCGCACGGCGAGCATGGTGCCCGAAGCGCCGATAGCCACGTCCCAAGCGGACGCCGGGTACAGGCTGCGCACCGCTTCGAGTTCCCTGAGGCAGTGATTGGTCGCCTCGACGAAGGCCCGCCGCGTGAGTGCACCGTCCGCAAAGCACTGCTGGCTTTGGGCGACGCAGCCGATGTGGAGGCTCTCCATCACTTCCGGCTCAAAGTGGCGGCCGAGGATCAACTCCGTGCTGCCGCCGCCGATGTCGATCACCAGCCGCCGGTCGTGGTTGTCCTCCAAGTCGTGGGAAACGCCGAGATAGATCAGCCGCGCCTCCTCCCGCCCGGAAATGATCTCCACCCGATGCCCCAAGGCCTGCTCCGCGCTTTCGATGAAGGCCTCCGAATCACGAGCCTTGCGCAGGGCGTTTGTGCCCACCACGCGCACGTTTTCGCGACGCAGGTGGCGCAGGCGTTGCCCAAATCGCTCCAGGCATTCCAAGGCCCTGTGGCTGGCCGTGGCGGTCAGCCTTTGGCAGTGGTCAAGCCCCTCGGCGAGCCGCACCATCTCGCGGATCTTGTCGAGCGTTTGCAGGTGGCCGCCCGACTCTTGGGCGACGATGAGGTGAAAGCTGTTGGAGCCGAGGTCCAGGGCGGCGAGCTCCCGGGGAGCGCCGTTGGCGGG
>JAPPIX010000311.1 GCA_028820495.1 Gammaproteobacteria bacterium | reverse complement strand
GCCCCCCCTTTCTCCCGGACGCGGACGGCGGCGATTCCCGCGAGTCCGGCTACTACCTCTCCGCCAACCGCAACAAGAAGTCCGCGGCGGTCGATCTCGCTGCCGCCGAGGGGCAGGAGGTCATCCGCAAGCTGGCGGCGTCCGCGGATGTGCTGGTGGAGAACTTCAAGGTCGGGGGGCTCGCCAAGTACGGCCTCGATTACGAATCGATCAAGGCCATCAACCCTGGCATCGTCTATTGCTCCATCACCGGCTTCGGCCAGGACGGCCCCTACGCCGGGCGCGGCGGCCTGGACAGCCTCATCCAGGCGCTGAGCGGCCTGATGAGCCTGACCGGGGAGGCCAACCAGGAGCCGCAGAAGGTGGGCATGATCATCGACGACTTTGCCACGGGCATGTACGCCTGCGTCGCGATTCTTGCCGCCCTGCGCCATCGCGAGGTCAACGGCGGCAGCGGCCAGCACATCGATCTTTCCCTGCTCGACTGCGGCATCGCCATGCTGGGGCCGCGCCTTCAAACCTACCTCATCTCCGGGGAGGAGCCCGGCCGCAACGGCAATGCCTCGTTTGGCTCCGCGCCCGCGCAGACGTTTCCCTGCAGCGACGGAACGATCATGATTCAGGCCGGGGGCGACGATCAGTTCAAGCGCCTGTGCAAGGCCATCGACCGGCCCGGCCTCATCGACGACCCCCGCTACGCCAGCCGCTCCAAGCGGGTGGAGAACATGGACACCCTGATCCCCGCCATCGTCGAAAAGCTGCAAGCCGACAGCCTGGGCAACTGGATTGCCAGGCTTGAGGCCGCCGGGGTCATGTGCTCCCCGGTCAACAACGTCGGCGCGGCGCTGGAGAACGAGCAGGTCAAGCACCGCCGGATGATCGAGACGATTCGGCACCCGCTGGCGGCCAAGCTGAACATCATCCGCAACCCCATCCGATTCTCCGAAACCCCGATCCAGCAGTACAGGCCGCCCCCCATGATCGGGGAGCACACCCAGGAGGTCCTGGATGCGCTCGCCCACCAGGATGACCGCCGGGCGTGACCGAACAAGGGCCTTTGCCACATGCGTAAAACCACTCGGCTGCGCCAGCTCATTGAAGCCCCGGAACTGCTGGTCATGCCCGGCTGCCATGACGTGATCAGCGGCAAAATCGTGGAGGAGGCCGGCTTTCACGCGGCGCAGGTTTCCGGCGCCAACCTCATTGCCTGCCACTATGGGGTGCCGGACTACAGCATGGTGTCCATGCGGGAAATGGCCGAACACAGCGGCCGCATCGCCCGCGCACTGGACATTCCGGTCATGGCCGATGCCGACACGGGCTTCGGCAACGCCGTGAACGCCCACTTCTGCGTGCGCGAGTTCGAGCGCGCCGGGGTGGCCGGGATGAACTTGGAGGACCAGGTCGAACCGAAGCGTTGCGGCCATCTCGACGGCAAGGAGGTGCTGCCCTTTCACGAAGCGGTGACCAAGGTGCGGGCCGCCGCCGAAGCCCGCACCGACCCCGACTTCGTCATCAACGCGAGAACCGACGCACTTGCGCCCCTTGGCTACGCGGAAGCCGTGCGGCGAGGCAACGCCTTCCTTGACGCCGGCGCCACCATGGTCTTTGTTGAGGGCGCCAATTCCATCGAGGTCATGGAACAGGCTGTTCGCGACATCGATGGGCCGGTCGCCGTCAATCTTGTTGAGGGCGGGAAATCTCCCCAGGATGCGACCTTCGCGCAGCTGCAGGCGGCCGGCATCGCCCGGGTCAGCCTGCCCTCCACGGCCATGCAGGCGCAGATCGCCGCCTTGAGAAACGTGTTTGCCAAGGTGCGGGAGTGCGGGGGCATCGGCGGGTACGCCGGCCTGCTGTGCGGATTTGGCGTGGCGCAGCGCCTGGTTGGCTTTGGCGAGGTGCAAACACTAGAACGGGAATACCTCGAAATTGACGACGAATAGCGATGCTGGCCCATGTCGGTGTGGCCGCAATGCGCACAAGATGCGCCACGCGCTTGAGCCAAGAAAATTACCACCGAAACTTTAGGATCCGATTGTGAATTTAGGCTATAGCGAAGAGGAGCGGCAATTCCGTACCGAGGTGCGGCAATGGTTGCGGGACAACCTCCCCACCGACCCGAGGCCGCTGGACGGGCCGGAATCGGTGGCTTTCGACCTCGCCTGGCAGCGGCGGCAGTACGACGGCGGCTGGGCCGGCATCAATTGGCCGAAGGAATACGGCGGGCTGGGCCTGAGCCTCTCGCAGCAACTGATCTGGCACGAGGAGTACGCCCGTGCCAATGCGCCGCAGATCGGCAGCCTCTTCCCGGCCTGCAATCATGCGGGGCCGACCTTGATCCTGCGCGGCTCCGAGGCGCAGAAGGCGTTTCACCTGCCGAGGATATTGAGGGGGGAATCGGTCTGGTGCCAGGGCTTCTCCGAACCGAACTCGGGTTCCGATCTGGCGAGCTTGCGAACCAGGGGGGTGGTTGATGGCGACCACCTGGTGGTCACCGGCCAAAAGGTCTGGACCAGTTATGCGCAGCATGCCGACTACCAGGAACTGCTGGTGCGCACCAACCCCGACGCCCCCAAGCACAAGGGCATCACTTGGGTGATCTGCGACATGAAGCTGCCCGGCATCACCGTGCGCCCCATCCTGTCGATGGCCGGCGAGTACCATTGCAACGAGGTGTTCTACGACGAGGTGCGGATTCCGCTGTCCAACGTGGTCGGCGAGATCGACGACGGCTGGCAGGTGGCCATGTGCACCCTGAGCCTGGAACGCGGGCAGTCATTCATCGCCCGCCAGATCGCCCTGGAGCACAAGGTGCGCAAACTCATCGATTTGGCGCGCGCCACGCCCTCGGCGCACGGCATCGGCATGGCCATTGACGACGGCGACTGCGCCCAGCGCCTCGCCACGCTCCAATCCGAGGTCTCGGCACTCAAAGCCATGACCTACATCGCCGTCTCCCAGGCCCAGCGCCAAGAGATGCCGGGGCCGGAAGGCTCAATGATCGCGCTCTACTACTCCGAGTTGGCCCAGCGGGTGTTTCGCATGTCCATGGAAGTGATGGGCCCCGCCGGCATGGAGATCCGTTCCCACGACGACTGGAACTGGGAGTTTCTCAATTCCTTCAAGTTCACCATCACCGGCGGCACCGCGCAGATCAGGCGCAACATCATCGGCGAGAGGGTGTTGGGATTGCCCAGAAAGTAGCCGCTGGCACGGCGCGCCAACGGAACAACGGCACAGGGCTTCGAAATTGATTGATTCAAAGCGGTCGGCAAGCAAGGACATCCCGCTGGCGGAACTGCGCAGGGCCATGAGTGGCCTTGAGTACGTCGAGGCGCTGCGCGACCAGCGGATCCCCTTGGCGCCCATGGCGAGGACCATTGGCTACCAATTCAGGGAGGTGCGCAAGGGGCGGGTGACGCTGGCGGTGACGCCGGGGAGCCACCTATACAACAATTGGACCCTGCACGGCGGGGCCATGGCGACCATTCTCGACTCGGCCATGTCCGCGGCGGTCAACAGTGAAATGCCGGTGGGGGCGCGCTGCCGCACGCTGGAGTTGAAGATCAACTATTTGGATGGCCCAACCGCGGACTCGGGTGAGCTCCTAGCCCGCGCCAAAACCATACAGGTTCGCAACCGGGTCGCCTTGGCGCAAGGGAAGCTGGAGGATGCCGAGGGGAGGCTCTACGCCCACGCAACGGCCACCTTCAGCATCAGGCGATAGGCGTCGCGAGCTTCACGCTCCTTGGAACCGATGGACGCCTGAGTTGTACGACTTCAAGGGCAAGGTGGCGGTCATCACCGGCGGTGCCTCCGGCATCGGCTTCGCCTTGGCCGACCGCCTGGCCGGCCTCGGCTGCCACATCGCGCTTGCGGATGTGGAGGCGGCTGCGCTGTCGGAGGCCGCCGAGCGGCTGCGCCGCCCGGGCACGGAGGTTCTGCCCGTCCCCACCGACGTGGCCGCGGAGCGTGACGTCCTGGGGCTGGCGGATGCGGTCTTCAACCGATTTGGCCATGTGCATCTGCTGTTCAACAACGCGGGCGTGGCCCTGATCAAGTCCTTGGCGGAAACGGAGATCAATGACTGGAAATGGTTGCTGGGGGTCAATCTTTGGGGGGTGATCCACGGCATCTCGGCCTTTCTCCCACGAATGGAACAGCAGGGGCAGGAGGCGAGAATCATCAACACCGCCTCCATCGGCGGTCTGGCCGCTGTCCCGGAAATCGGCGCCTACGGCGCCAGCAAGCACGCCGTGGCAGCCATCACCGAAACGCTCCAGAAAGAGCTTGCCCACACGGGGTCCAACGTAAAAACCGCCCTGCTCTGCCCGTCCTACGTCAACACCCGCATCGGCGCCTCGGAGCGGAACCGGCCCGAGCGGTACAAAACAAGGCCCAGTACGGCAACGCCGCGCAATCCTCATCCGGGCCCAGCGGCGGGCGGTGGCGGCTTTGAAGCCGGCGACGTGGCCGACTGGGTAATCGAGGGCATCCACGCTGACCGCTTCTACATCTTCCCGCCGGGGCCGCAATTGCGCGGCGTCGAGAAGCGTTTCCGGAACATTCTGCGGGCGGCGGCATCCAGGCCGGAACCATGAACCACGCCGCTCCGCTGATGCGGCCGTTCCCAACGGGCAGGGTGATTTCACGCCCAGCAGTTCTCATTTTGGCTTTTCGTTGGGCCAAGTGAAGCTCTTCGGAGGGCGTCCCGCCCTCGATTCAGAGTCGGGCAATGGCCTGGAACAAATGGAGGCGCCTCAAGGGTTTGCTGGAAAGGGCCAAGGGAAGTGATCCTGCAAGGAAGTAGGGAAAGTATCCGGGAGGTAGTGGGGCTGGTTGATATCACTGTAACAGCGCATGTAGGGCAATACGGGGACGCTTCTTCAGTGATCGCGGTTTTTTTGCGAGCAGGTCCCCCGATCGGCGCCAATTGGGCTAGAGTGGAGCAAATGACATGATCAGTGCCCAATCCCAAAGCGCCAATGTGCCACGACTCGCGGCGATTTTCGGGGTTTTCGGAACAGGGAAGCTGCGTAGTTGCCGGAGCTTTCGCCGATATCAAGGGTTTGATCCCTTAAATTACAGGTGATAGGGTGTTCCCAAAAGTGCTTTGAGCACTAGTTCACACCACCGCGATCTCAGGGGGGTTCCATGTTGCAAAAGCTTAGCCGCGAGGGTGGCCAATGGCTGCCTTAGTGGCCTACGGCCTCGCCGTCTTCTCCGTGAGTCTGACCTTTGTGGCCCTTTTTCATCTACATCGGCAGGATGGGAGCGTACCGGCTTACGGGCCGGAATGATGGAGATGTAACGAGGGATTCTTTTCTTCTTCTCTTGGAGCGCGCACGGGACAAGATGATCGTGTACGACGATGGCGATCCGGTCGGCGACAGCTTGTACTCCAATGATGCCGTGCTGTCCGCTTTGTGGGAAAAGTTGAAAGCGAATCCGGATTTCGTCGTGCAATGCCTGTTTAATTGCCCGGTGCCGGGTGCTTTGCTCGATAAGTTTTCGGGCAACAGCCGGTTTGAAGCCCGAACAACCGGGCTTGGATCGAATGCACCGAGAGATACGCACATAAAGGCCATTGATGGCGGGCGCATGGCTTACCTGTCGCAGCATGAGTATGGCTCTACCGTGCGCACATATGAGCTTGTGAATTGTCTTTCCGTCGCTGGCTGGGCGCTTAAGGGTGTTGCTAGAAGGGAAGGCATTGAGCGGCACATACTTCGTTTCAATGATCTATTCCAAAAGGCGGATGTGGCGCACTAGAAGGGGCTGGACAGTGTTTTTGCGCCACCGCAAGCGTACATTCTATTCGCCGTCTCCGTCACGATGGCGTCCCTTGTTGCTGCCACGCTGCAAACCTTGCTGCCAGAAAAGGTTCCGGTCGGCGTTACCGTCTCGATGGCGATTTCAGAATCCGGCAGTTTGGCATTTTGGCGAATAAGTCTCTTGGTGGCGTCCTCGATACTGATGGTCGTTTCTTGGGCAAACGTCAGTTACCAGCCGCAGAAATTCGTAAAAGTCGAGACGAAGCTCAGAAAGACGTTGGACCTTGGGAACGAGCCGGACGTGAAGAAGATAGGAAGTGACAAAGCCGGTAGAGGAGGTGTTTCTCGCGAAAGCGGGTGGCATTGTAGTCCCCATCGTCATCGTTCCTGCCCGAGGGGGTGGGTGAAAAGTCAGCCAAGCTGATGTGAATGAGCTCTACATCATCAGACAGGTTAAGGTCGCTGCTGACTTCCAATTCGTGGTGATCGGAATCAGCGTGTGTACGGAAAATTTTGCGAAATCGGGAAGTCACTTTTGGTGCCCCACTTGTCACCGAGGTCACGAGTTGCCAGTGTGGCAGAAAGTGGCGGCAGTTCACCGCTCGTTCATTCTGCCCTCGTGCCATGGCGCAATCCTGACGTTCAGGCCACATCGAATCATGGCGCCGGATGCCAGCGTAGCCGGTACGCAGTCCGCGCGCTTGAAATGCCCGCCGCTCCAACACGGCACTATTCACCTTTCCTCCATCTCGGTGACCAGAAAGCTCGACCAGAGAGGTTGCTCTTGATGGTTCGCCGCCAGCACGGAGATGAGGAAGTTTCGACGGTTGCCGCCAATCGTTAACTCGACTAACTCGCTTTGGCCCTTAGCCAAGCTCGAATGGTGGTCCGCTGTTGATTCATCCGCAGTGTCGCAGGTGAACAGCGAGTAGTCGGCGTAGCCGCCGTCGAACCGTTCGGCTCGAAGCAGCATGGGAAGGCGTGTGCCGAGACAGCGGTTACTTGAACCCCATTCCCGTGGAGTGCTTTTGTGGAGTTCGCCTTCGCGCACCAGATGCAGGCGTTGCGGTCCGTGCAGTGCGATGGGCTTGAAGTCGCCGGACAAATCCACAGCTTTCTCGATCTCCCGCAAGTCGATGTAGCCCAACCCTTCGTTGCTGTCCGCACGAAGCCCGGATACCAGAAATGGCCCTTCCTCATTTCCGCTTCCATTCAGCTTGAGCCGCAGCACGGCTTCATTGGGTTTCTTGAAGGTCTTTAGCGTATCTCGGCCCCCAGGATCACTGTCTGCTTCCGGGTTTTTGATGCTCACGTCGATTGGCTTCGCTGTTAGCTGGTCGATGGCTATCCAGCCGCTTGAGGGCTCAATGTGCGTGTTGGGGTCGAAGCGAGCGTTGTTCAGCGCCTCCTTAACGGCTTCCTCAATGCTGGTGCTTCGGATCAACTGCATCTGCACCTCCAGAAAGTAGTTGAACAGAAAGGCACCGCCAAGCAGTACGGCGGCGCTACCGCCCATCTTGACGGGGCCGAAGTTGAAGCCAGCGTCCGATACTCCGCCCAAGATCCCGTACAAGAGTGCGGCGACTGCGCATGCCAGAACCACTGACATCAGCATTGCGGGAGTGTCTTCAACAAATAGCGCTAGAGCAATGCTCGCGCCAATGCAGCCGACGATGACCAGCGCGACCAAGACAAATGGCCCTGTTCGAGAGTGCATTGATGTTTTCTCCCCCAATATCGCGCAACTTAAAAGAACACCCGTCGATTTCCAAGGGCTTCCTGATACCAAAGCGCTATTGTTCGGGCTCAGCTTTGTCGTGATGGAAATGGTCGAACGTCGCGAGCGATGAAGGCTGAGAGTGGCCCTCACTCGACGATCACGCCCTTCTCCGGCAAGTCTACGGGGTGGTAATCACTGGCCTTATATTCCATGCGCTCGAAGACGCTCGTGTGGATTTTGGCTTGCGGCGGGATTTTGCGCGTCTTCCGGCCCCGGAGTTTCCAGAATCCGTCATAGGATTTCTGGGCAACATCGCACGGATTAGGTTTGTATTCCGCAAGCTTGTCGTGGTTTACGTGGAGACCGCATGAGCTCGCCTTTTCAAGCATCCAATGCAATGTCAGGTTCGAGAGCCCTCGCTCGTCGTACCAGCCGCCGATGTCAGCGTGGACGCCGGCGAACCAGACCTGCTCGATGGTTTGCCCATCGGCCGCCGGCTCGTCCCACAAGCACGGCGGAAAGTCACGCCGCACCTCGTCGATCGCCAAGGCGTGATACCCGTTGGCCACCTCCGGGTTCAGCGAGGCGTCGTGGAATCGCTTGCCGGCGTTCATGACGAGCGATTCCACGGTGTCCCAGACGCCGATGAAGTGCACCGGGCAGGGCCTGCCGAACGCCGCCCGAAACTCCCGTGCCACCGCGTCAACGTTGGTCGAGTTGTACAACTTGCTGGCGTATTCGACGAGGTTTTCCGCATCGGCCCAAAGGAGCCCGCACTTGTGCAGCATTCCTGCCAGCGACCGCACCGTAAAGGCGCCGCGACTGAAGCCGAACAGATAAACGCCATCGCCCGGCACGTACCGGCCCATCAGATACCGATACGCATCCTCAACGTTGCGCTGCAGTCCGTGGCCTGTCGCTTGGTCACCCTTGGCCCGCAGCCCGCCTTTGTCCTCTTCGTACTCCCAGCCGCCCGTCCCAACTCCAGGATCGTAGTACGCAACTTGCTGTTCGTCTTTCTCTGCGAGCATGTACGTCAGCACGACGTTGGTGTTGTTGCGGCCAAACTCGTTGCCAGTGCCGTCACAGCAGATGACGATGTTCTTCATTATTCGATTTCCAGACTGGGCCAACTCCAAGCTAGCAGCGGGACGCACAGGCCACAAGGCGGTTAGATGAAAGACAAGGGCGATGATCGCCCCCAAACCCCTGTGCCGACCCATATCCATCAGCCTTGCCTCAGCTCATCACACAATTCATCGTCACCTTCGCTCGAATCAAATCGAGGGCAAGATGCCCTCGCTCCGAAAGGCTTGCCGATGCGAGGGCACCCCGGAGATAAGGGCGTCCCGCCCTCGATGGAATTCCCCGGTTCATTTCGAGGGCAAGATGCCCTCGCTCCGACAAAGTGAGAATTGCTGTTTCACGCCGGCCTTGCCCGGCTCGGGGCGGGCGGCGCGGCGTCCGCCGACCGGGCCTG
>JAPPIX010000096.1 GCA_028820495.1 Gammaproteobacteria bacterium | reverse complement strand
GTCCACGTTTGGATTCACCGGCCAATGCTGGCAATCTTCACGCGCACGGAAGCACGGGTCCGACCCTCTCGCGGGATGCGCATCGAGCGTCCCGCGAAGTGACCGCCGAATCATCACTCAGGGAGCCGCAGGCATGACCGAAGGGCCGAAGCACCTCATCGACTGGAAGTTCTGGGACGACGGAGAAATCCGCGAGGTGCTCGCGCTGGCCCGCCGCGTGAAGCGCCAGCGCTGGGAGTTCCAGGGCCACATGCAGGGCCGTACCCTGGTGATGATCTTCCAGAAGACGTCCACCCGCACCCGGGTGTCGTTCGAGGCGGGCATGACGGAGCTCGGCGGCCATGCGGTCAACCTTGACTGGATGTCCACCAACTTCACGCTGAGCGACATCCGTTCGGAGACGCGGTACCTCTCACGCAACTCGGCCGTCATCATGGCGCGGCTGAAGAGCCACGCGGACCTGCTCGACATGGTCGCGGGGGCGACGGTGCCGGTGATCAACGGTTGCTGCAATCTCTACCACCCCTGCCAGGCGCTCGCGGACGTGCTGACTATCGCGGAGGACCGGAGCGGGGACCCCGGCGGCGTACGCCTGACCTATGTCGGCGCGTACAACAACGTGGTGAACTCGCTCGTTTCAATCTCCGCGGCGCTTGGGGTCGAGCTCACGCTGGTCTGTCCCATCCGCGACGAAGCGGTGGTCGACGAGGAGAGCCGGGGCCGGCTCCTTGGTCTCGGCCTGCTGACCGAGACCCTCGATGCGAAGGCGGCGGTCGCGAAAGCGGACTACGTCTACACTGACACTTGGATCGACATGGAGTATTTCAACGACGCCGCCTACGCCGAGGAGAAGGAGCGGCGCTGCGAGCTGATGCTGCCCTACCAGGTCAACACGGAGCTCCTCGCCGGCAGCAACGCCAGAGTCATGCACGACATGCCCATGCACCTCGGGTACGAGATCACGGAGGAGGTGGCCGAGGGCGAACGCTCCATCATCTACGATCAGGCGGAGAACCGCCTCGACGCGCAGAAGGCGATCCTGCTGACGCTCGTCTGAGGAGTCGGCGCCGCCGGCCGCAGAGGAGGAAAGCGTGAGGCAGTACCTGGAGCTGATGCGCCATGTCCGCAAGCATGGGGTGCGCAAGGACGATCGCACCGGCACGGTGAGCTCTTCGGCTGATTCACCCTATAAAGGTCTTATAAAACAGTAGGTTGAATGGAATCAGCACGAGAAGAACAGAGCCGAAGTGCGCAGAAGCTTCGCAACTCAGCGCCTTACTTCGTTACCCGAATGATGCGGGTGCCCACATTGCCGCCCGCCAGCAGGTCGACAAAGGCGCGAGGCGCTTCCTCAAGTCCGTGGAACTCGTCCTGCATGGGCTTGAGTTCGCCTGATTCCACCCAACCCCTCATCTTGGCGCGCGCCTCCCCATACCGGGCCATGTAGTCAAAGACCAAAAAGCCCTCCATGCGCACCCGGTTGTTGATCAACAGCCCCGGCACGCCGCGCGGCCCTGGGGCCGGGTTGCTGGTGTCGTATTGGGAAACGACGCCACAGCAGACGATGCGTCCGCCCCGCTGCATGCGCCGCAGGGCGGCACCGAGGATGTCGCCGCCGGTGTTGTCGAAGTAAATGCCGATGCCATCGGCGCAGGCGTCCCGGAACTGGTGGCGGAAGTCTGGCGAGCGGTGATTCACCGCGGCATCGAAACCAAGTTCATCGGTGAGCCGTTGGCATTTTTCATCGCTGCCGGTGACGCCGACGGTTCGGCAACCGCTGATCTTCGCCATCTGGCCGACCAAGTGCCCCACCGAGCCGGCCGCTGCGGAAACCACGACGGTTTGCCCCGCCTGCGGCGCCCCCAATTCGAACAGCCCGAAGTAGGCAGTCAGCCCGTTGGTGCCGTACACGCCCAAATGATGCGCCGGATCGCCGGCCGGCTCGACCGCCTGAACCGCCTTGGCGGCGTGGGCGGAATAGTCCTGCCAGCCGGTTTGGCAGGTGACCAGATCGCCCACCCCGATGCCGTCCGCATTGGACGCCTCCACCCGCGCCACGCCGCTGCCGCCCATCACGACGCCGGCCTTCGGCGCGCCCGCGTAGCTGGCACTCCCCTGCAAACCGGCCCGTTGTCCGGCACCGACCGTCAGCGCCAAGGTTCGGCAAAGCACTTCGCCGTCACTAGGCACCGGCGCGGCCTCGGTCCGCATGGCGAAGTTGTCCTCAGCAAGCCGTCCCTCGGGCAAAGACTGGATGACGATTTGGCGGTTGTCCACGAAAGCACCTCGAAATGGGAAAGGGAAAGCCAGCTTAGCCCATTACGGCGCTAGTGCCGCATCTCCGGCGTGAACGCGACCGGCATCCGCACAATGGCATTGAACCAGATGGAACGCAGCATGGTTCTTTCACCGACCGGGTGAATGTCCGGAACGCGGGTGACGATCTCCGCTAGGAGCGCCTTCAACTGCATGTGCGCGAGCCGTGCGCCCAAGCAAACGTGGGGCCCGGTGCCGAATGCCAGGTGCTTGTTGGCGTTTTCCCGGGTGATGTCGAAGCGATGCGGGTCGTCGAAGACAGCCGGGTCCCGGTTGGCCGCCGGATAGGAGAGATAGACCTTGTCGCCCTTCCTCACCGGCCGCCCGCCGATTGCCGTGTCTTCCATGACGGTGCGGCGAAACTTGATGACCGGCGGCGAATGCCGCAGCACTTCGTCGATGGCATTGGGCAGGTGCTTGTCCGGATCGCTCTTGAGCAGTTCGTATTGCTCCGGATGCTCGTGCATGAGCCGTATGAAGTGCACGGCCGTGCCGCGCGTGGTTTCGTGGCCGGCGATCGACATGGTGACGAAAAACATGTTGATCGAGAGCTGGTCAAGCTTTTCCCCATCGACCTCGTTGTGAATGAGGCTGCTGAGCAGCGAGGCGTCGGGCTTTTCCCGCTTCTCGGCGGACAGCTTATCGCTCATGGCAAAGAGCTGGAATAACGCGGGCTCCTCCCCCTCGACCCGGTTTTCCGTGTCCGCCGCCATGTTGCCGAGCCGCAACACCTGCTCCCGCATCTCGTCCGGGATGCCCATGAGCTTGCAGAAGGTGTAGACCGGCAGACGGGATGCCACGTCAAAGACGAACTCGCACTCACCCCGTGGGGCAACGGCATCGACGATTTCCTTGGCCGCCTGCTGAATTTCAGGCTCAAACGCAGCCAGTTGCCGAGGCGCAAACGGGGGCAGGAGCAGGCGCTTCATGGCCAGGTGCTGCCGCTTCTCCATGCCCATGAGGTTGGCCTGCTGACGCTTGAGCGACTCGCCTTTTAGGTCCCAGATGATCGGGCCACCCTCATGGGAGGAAAAAAGGTCTTGGTTTCTGGAAACCTCGTACAGATCTTGATAGCGCGTCAGCACCCAGAAGCCCTGATCCAGATGGCCGTCGGGCAGAGGGGATCGGTAGCTCTCGTTGGGCGGGTTCCAGTGCACGGGATCGGACTGCCGCCAAGCATCGAAGAGCGCGTGCGGCGGCCCTTCGAGACCGGGAATCAGGTCTGGATCCACGAGATTGGTGTCGATGGCCTTTGTCATGCTTGATCACCCCTGTTCTGGCTCATCAGCTTCTCGATCACGACGTCGAGCTTGTATTGGTCATCCCCTGGGCTGCGTGGCGCCTGCGCGGCGCAGGCATCCCGTATCTCCGCCCAGCGCTCGTCGGCATAGTCGATGACGTGAGCATGTGAGATCGCCAGGAAACTACCGGCCTCGACCGCGGCTATCGCGCTCTCCGCCACCTCTTCGGCGGGCATCCCCAACTTCATGGCGGCAGCGCCCGCCTCATTTGGGGCCTCGGTGCCACCGAACGCGGCTTGTCGTCGTTCGGAAGCCCGCCAAAGCGTGGACTCCACGAGGCCTGGACAGAGCACAGTGACACCCACATGGTTGGGCAACTCACGCCGCAACACGTCGGAGAGACCCAGCAGCGCGTGCTTGGTCGCGGTATAAAGCCCGCCGAACAGATGCGGCACGCCCAAGCTGTGCTCCGACCCCGTGTTGAGAATCCACGCCGGTTGGTCGCTCGCAGCAAATCTCGGCACGAACGCACGGATGCCGTTCGAGACGCCGCGAACGTTCACTGCGAAGCACCAATCAAACTCATCGGTCGTGGTTTCCCACAGGGGCTTGGTTGCATGCATCACGCCGGCGTTGTTGACGAGGATCTCGACGCTGCCAAAAGCTGCCCATGCGGCATCCGCCAGCGCCTGAACCTCCTCTTCCACAGCGACATCCACCTGCCGCGCGAGGCTCCTGACCCCGCTTGACGCCACCTCCGCCGCCACCGCCTCGGCAGCTTCGAGTTCGATATCCGCCACCGCCACATTGGCGCCTTTCGCCGCAAGGGCCAAGCAGATGGCCCGGCCGATGCCGTTGCCACCCCCGGTCACCACTGCGGACTTTCCTTCGATTTCCATGGTCTTCCTCAGAGGTGTCATTCGAGCAGTCCGATCTGCCGGGCTCGGTCGATGACCGGCTGATAGAGACGCACTGTCGCAGCATCGACCAGCATGCCGCCGGCACCAGCGGCGCCGTCGCCCGACTGCACCGATGCTTCGTAGGCATCCACCATCTTCTTGGCCACGGCTATTTCCCTTTCCGAAGGCGCGAAGATTTCGTTGGCGTGCTCGATCTGGCTCGGATGGATGCACCATTTGCCCACTGCTCCGAGCGTGGCGGCCCAAGTGGCCTGCGCCCGGTAGGCATCCGCATTCTTGAAGTTGCCGAACGGACCGTCGATGGCGTCGATGCCTACCGCCCGGCAGGCGGCGATCAGACGCACGCGATGCGCATGCCATAGGTCACCGGGATAGCGCAAAGTGTCATCCCGCTCGTGACCGAAGCGCATGCCCATGCTCGCCGCCAAGTCGCCAAAACCGAGGATTAGCGCTTCCAGCCGGTCTGAGCAACTGGCAATGGCTTCCACGTTGCCGAGCCCTTCCGCCTCCTCGATCAGAACTTCGAGACCGATGGGCTTTTTGATCTTCAGCTTCTTTTCGAGGGACTTCAGCATGGTCTCGAAGAACAGCAGGTCAGATGGCTTCTTCACCTTGGGAAGGATGATCACGTCAAGGTTATTCCCGGCACCTTCGAGAATGCTGACCACGTCGTACACCGCCCACTCGGTTTCGTGGTCATTGACTCGAACGGCCCGGACCTTGCTGCCCCAATCAAGGCCATTGAGCGCATCCACCGCGGTCTGGCGCGCCCCTTCCTTCGCATCCGGAGCCGTGGCATCTTCGAGATCGAGAAAGACAAGATCCGCTTCCGAAGCCGCCGACTTCTCGATGAACCTTTCACTTGAGGCAGGCACGGCCAGCTCGGACCGGCGCAGTCTGGGTTGATTCATGGCTTGTTCCTCCTGATGTTGAATTCCTCCAAGACCTCTTCCGTGTGCTCACCGTGCATGGGCGGCCTTCGGTACAGGCCGGTGGGAGTTTGGGTGTACTTGATGGGGTTGCCGACGATGGACACCCGGGGGTTGTCCCCGGGCAGGTCGAACTGCGCAATCATCTCCCGGCTCTTCACATGCGGGTCGGCAAAAATTTCGGCCGCTGTGTTCACTGGCCCGCAGGGCACCTTGCCGCCGAGCGCCTCGAAGACTTCCTGCTTGGTGTGCCGCTGGGTCCAGGCGGCGATCTCGCCTTCCACGTAGCCTTGGTTTCGACGCCTGATGAAGGTGTTCTTGGTTCGCTCGTCCACCAGCAGGTCAGGCCGCTCCATGGCTTCGCACAGCAGCGCCCAGTGACCGGGCCCGGGGGCTGCAATCGCCACGCCGCCGTCCTTGGTGGGAAACAGGCCGAACGGCATCAGGTTTGGATGGTGCTGGCCCCGGGCCGGCAGCTCCTGCTGAGCGAAGCCGTAGTTGACGAGCACCGTTTCAGCGAACGCGAGCATGCCGTCGTACATGCCCACATCACAGAACTGGCCCTCGCCGGTGGTTCGAGCGTGATGTATGCCGGCGATGACCGCCATGGCCATCAGCGTGCCGGGGTAGATGTCGCCCACGCTGACGCCGCTTGGGTGCCCTACCGAGCCCTCCGGCCCAGTGATTCCCACGTGTCCGCTCATGCTCTGGGCGACGATGTCGTAGGCGGGCCAGTGCGCGTAGGGGCTTTCGCCTGTGCGTGGATCGCCAAATCCGCGAATGCAGCCGTAAACGATTTTGCGATTTCGGGCTTTGATTACGTCGTAACCCACGCGAAGCCGGTCCATGACCCCGACCCGCATGTTCTCGACGATGGCGTCCGCCTGTTCGCACAGCTTGAGCAGCACTTCCCGGTCGGCTGGATCCTTCAGATTGAGCACGATGCTGCGCTTGTTGCGATTGATGCTGGCGAAGTAGCCCCCGTAGTCCACCCCGCCTGGCTCATCGGAGGCGACGTTCGCATAATCGGGCGGCAAGGGCGGCACTGTCCGGGCGCCGTCACCTTGGGGCGGCTCCACCTTGATCACGTTCGCGCCTAGATCGGCAAGCATGGCCGTGCCGAACGGCCCTGCAAGCGCCATGGTGCAGTCGATGATGGTGACGTCGGACAGCGGTCCGGTCCGTTCTCTCATGGCTGGCCTCCTACGGGTGAATTGTCGGGCGCCGCTTCAACACTACCCTGCGCTCCCCTTCAAAGACCACTTCGTCGTGCTGGTTGACGCCCCAGTGCTTGAAGCGGATGAGCCCCTCCGTTGGATTCTCCGTGTCCTGCTTGCTCAGCACTTCAGTGAACGCGTTGACCGTATCCCCGTGAAACACGGGCTTCTTGAAACGAATCCTATCGAGGCCGGTTTCCTTCACCGCGTTTTCCGCTGTGTCCTGGGTCGCCAGCCCCATGACCATGGACGCGGTGATGAACCCGAAAACCAGCCGCTGGCCGAATGCGGTCTTCGCCATCTTGGCCTCGTTCCAGTGCCCGTCGGCGCTGTTCATCACCAGCTTGGTGAGCAGTTGGTTTTCCACTTCACCAATGGTGGTGCCCCGGGCATGACGGATTTTCTGGCCGACGTGAAAGTTCTCGAAGTAGTTGTTGCTGCTGGTTAGGGCGCTCATGCTGATTTGCTCATACGTCGTTCCCGCTTTGACTGCCGCTTTGCGACCAAGTTAGTGCGTTCGTACTCGATCACGGTTTCCCCATGCTGGTTGGTGCCGACGGTGCGCCAACTGACGATGCCAGCCGTCGGCCGGGACTCTGATTCACGCAGGTCGATGACCGTGCTTGCCGCTGTGATGGTGTCGCCGGGATGCACAGGCGCCCCGAACTCGACCTTGTTCACGCCCAAGAACGGCCCGCCAGCCTCCGACAGATCCTCCACCGACAGGCCGATCACCGTTGACAGGACGAGTAGCGGATCGACGACCAAGTCGCGGTGCCCAGCCGCCTTCGCGTATTCCGCATTGAGGTAGAGCGGGCAGTAGCGCAGCGCCACAGATGCGAAAAGCGTGGCGTCCCCGGCGGTCAGCGTGCGCCCCCAATGATGCGTAAACGACTGGCCTAGCGCGAAATCCTCAAATTGTTGGCCGCGCCGCCAGAGCTGGAAGCCGGAAAAATCTGGGTCGCTCATATTCACTTATCGGTTAACCAATAAATGAATGCTGCCTGTTTACCTCAAGGAAGTCACCATCCGACAAAGCCGGATCCGTGCGCTCTACGTGATCATGGGTGAAGCGCTGGGCGCAGTGCCCGAGGTGCAGACTGAGATTGCCCATCTGAACGAAGGATTCAGGTTGAGGTTGACCAAGCTGGTGCAGAGGGGGGTGGACAACGGCGAATTCAACTCGGGCGTGGACTCGGAGGCAGCGGGCATACTCATTCTCGCTCTCCTGCGCGGCGTCACCATGCAGGCACTCGCCGACCCCAAGGCGATCGACCTGAACCAGGTGATTCCGTTGGTGCAAGCCAGCGCATTGACCGGCCTCAAGTCTCCCACTGCCACCTGACAGAGCGCTCGTTGCGCTGAGGCATCGCTTGGTTGGGCCTTAATCTCCAAGGGCGTTGTGCGTTATGGTGGCCGCATCCATCCAAACGGCACGGACATGGTCGAACCCCAAGGGCAATTTCGGTTGTTTGCAACGCGCCGCATGGCGCCGCTGTTCATCACCCAGTTCTTCGGCGCGTTCAACGACAACCTGTTCAAGGCCGCCCTGTCGGTCATGTTCGTTTACGGCGGCATCGTCGCCGCCGAGTCGGCGGACTTCGCCGTGAATGCCGCTGCGGGCCTGTTCGTGCTGCCCTTCTTCCTGTTCTCCGCCACCGCCGGGCAGATCGCCGACAAGTATGAGAAGTCCCGCCTGATCCGCCGCATCAAGGTCTTCGAGATCGCCGTCGCCCTGCTGGCGGGACTGTCGCTGTACTTGCAAGATGCCGCCGCCATGTTGGCGGTGCTGTTCCTGTTCGGCGTGCAGTCCACCTTCTTCGGCCCGTTGAAGTACTCGATCCTGCCGCAACACCTGCATGAAACCGAATTGGTGGGCGGCAATGGACTGGTGAAGATGGGCACCTTCGTCGCCATCCTGCTCGGCACCTTGGTGGGCAGCTTGATCGGCGGGGGCACGGGCCTGTCCCTCGGGCTCTTCGTGTTGGTGGCTGGCGTTGCCCTAGCCGGATACCTGGCCAGCCGCCACATCCCGGAAGCGCCCGCCAACGACCCTGAACAGCAGGTCGGTTGGAACCCCATCACGGAAACCCTGCGCCTCATGAGGTTGGCCAGGCTGCAGCGCAGCGTGTTCCTTTCCATACTGGGCATCTCCTGGTTCTGGCTGCTCGGCGGCGTGTACCTGGCGCAGATTCCGAACCTGGCGCGAGTGCACTTGGCCGGCGGGCCAACCGTGGTGACGCTGATCCTCACGGTGTTCACCGTGGCAGTGGCGGTGGGCTCGCTGGCCTGCGAAAAGCTCTCAAGGCGGCGAATTGAGATCGGCTTGGTGCCTTTCGGCGCGCTCGGCATCAGCATCGCGGGCATCGACGCCTACTTCGCCATCGAAGCCATCGACGGCGACGGCCTGCGCACGGCTGCCGTCTTCGTCGCCGGCAGCGGCAGCGCCCGGCTGCTCGTGGACTTGCTGTTGCTCGGCCTGTTCGGCGGCTTGTTCGTGGTTCCGCTGCAAGCCCTGATCCAGCACCGCACGCCC
>JAPPIX010000090.1 GCA_028820495.1 Gammaproteobacteria bacterium | reverse complement strand
GATGGCTTGGTTGCGGCGCACGTGTTGCGCGACACTCGAAGTGACCGCGGTTGTGAGGCCTTGCGGGTGGCGGACCTTGGCTCCGGAGCTGGCCTGCCCGGCATTCCGCTGGCGGTGGCGCTGCCCGAGGTTTGGGTGACGCTGGTGGAGCGCAGCGTCCGCAAGGCGCGCTTTCTGCGCTTGGCGCAGCGTGAGCTGGGCTTGGCCAACATCACCGTCCTGTGCGCCGACGTTGGCCAAGTGCCGTCGGCGAGCGCGGATGTGGTGACGGCCCGGGCGCTGATGCCGCCACCCGCCTTGTGGAAGCAGGCACAAAGGATGCTTAAGCCGGGCGGGCATCTGCTGGCCTTGGATCGGGTCGTTCGTTCGCGCCAAGCCGCCGTCGCGGCGGCGGATGCGCCGGTTGATTTTCCCGGCGGTTCCATCGCTCGGCGCCATTGGGCGAAAATGCCAAGGCTTTCGGCCTGGCATGGGCTGCTGGTGGTGACCAAGGATGACCCGGATCATAGCGGTAGCGAATCAAAAAGGCGGCGTCGGCAAGACCACGACGAGCGTTAACTTGAGCGCCTCGTTAAGTCTGGCCGGCCACCGCACCCTCTTGCTTGATCTCGACCCGCAGGGCAATGCAACCACCGGGTCCGGGGTGGACAAGACCGGCCTCGCCATTTCGATGCGCGACTGGCTGATGGACGATGCCGCTCTTGAGGACGTCCTCCAATCCTGCCCAGGCGGCTTCGATCTGGTGCCGTGCAACAGCGATCTCACCGCTGCCGAAGTGGAGTTGCTCGCGGTGGATGGCCGCGAAGCCCGGCTCCGCCGCCGCCTAGCCAGCGCCGAGGCAGTGCAGCGCTACAGCTACCTCATCATGGACTGCCCGCCGAGCCTTAACATCCTCACCTTGAACGCCTTGGTGGCGGCGGACAGCGTGTTGATTCCGATGCAGTGCGAATACTATGCCTTGGAAGGGTTGACGGCGTTGCTGAACACGGTCAACCAGATCCGCCGCCGGGCCAATCCGCGCCTCACCGTGCAAGGGCTGCTGCGAACCATGTATGATCCGCGCAACGGCCTGACCCGCGACGTGTCACGGCAATTGATCGCACACTTCGGCAACAAGGTGTTCCGCACGGTGATTCCCCGCAACGTCCGCTTGGCGGAGGCGCCCAGCCACGGCTTGCCGGCAATCCTCTATGACCGCCATTCCCGGGGCGCCATCGCCTACATGGCCTTGGCCGCGGAATTGGTCAAGGCAGAGGAAACCTAACGAGGCGATGCCTCAGACTAACGAGTAGGAGGTCGCCGGGCGCAAAAGTGACTAACTTGATGACCTTTTCCCGCGATCAAGGAGAATAGCGCACATGGCCAGGAGACCCTTGGGGCGCGGTCTCGAAGCGCTGTTGAGCGATGGCGGCGCCTTGGATCCCGAGCCTTCGGCGGCGGCCCCCATCGCCCTCCAGGACATTCACCGCAGCCGCTACCAGCCACGCCGACACTTCGACGACGACGCCTTGGCGGAACTGAGCCGGTCAATCGGCGCCCACGGCCTGATGCAGCCGGTGGTCCTGCGCTCCCGGCCCCAAGGCGGCTATGAGCTGGTAGCCGGCGAGCGGCGCTTGCGGGCAGCGGGCTTGGCCGGCCTCGAAGCGGTGCCCGCCATCGTCCGCGAGGTCAGCGATGAGCAGGCCGCTGCCATGGCGCTCATCGAAAACGTGCAGCGCGAGGACTTGAGGCCGCTCGAGGAAGCCGAGGCGCTGCGCCGCTTGCGCGATGAGTTCGGATTGACCCAGCAGGCCGTTGCCGATGCCGTGGGCAAGTCCCGCGAAGCGGTGGCTAATCTGCTGCGGCTGCTCAATCTCGATCCGACGGTACGTGAACTGCTCGATGAGGGCGCCTTGGAGATGGGCCACGCCCGCGCCCTCCTGCCCTTGCCCACCGCCGAGCAGATTGCCGCCGCCCAACAGACGGTCCGGGAAAGGCTTAACGTGCGCCAAACCGAAGCCTTGGTGCGGCGCCTGCTCGCCCCAGATGCACCACCCAAGAAGCAATCCGCCCCCAAGGATCCGGACACGCTGGCTCTTGAACGGCGAGTCACGGAACGGCTTGGCGCGCCGGTCACGATTGCCCACGACACCAAGGGCGCAGGCCGGATGACCATTCGCTACGCCTCGCTCGATGAACTCGACGGCATACTCGACCACTTGCTGCCCGATCGAGGGGAGGCTTTCACCGAAGGCTAGCTGCTGGTCGCAGCCTTGCCGGGTTGGTGGCTGACAGCCATACTCAACGGCCATGAGCAGAGAACCGAGCAATGCTGAAAAAGTGCGGCAGCTCATGCGGCGGCTTGGCGAAGAAGCGACCGGGTCCGGGCGCATTTACCTCGTTGGGGGTGCCTCCGCCGTACTGATCGGATGGCGGGCTACGACCGTGGACGTCGATCTCAAGCTGGCGCCTGAACCGCCGGGGGTGTTCGAGGCGATCGCTCGGGCCAAGACGGATTTGAACATGAACGTGGAGCTTGCGGCCCCGGATGACTTCATTCCGGCCCTGCCCGATTGGCAGGCGCGCAGCGTCTTCGTTGCCCGGTTTGGCTCAGTGGACTTCCTGCATTACGACTTCTATGGCCAAGCCCTCGCCAAAATCGAGCGCGGCCATGAGCTGGACTTGCAAGACTTGATGGCCATGCATCGGCTGGACTTGATTGAGCCCGACGTCCTGCTGCGGTTCTTCACCGCCATCGAGCCTTCGCTGGTGCGCTATCCGGCCATCGATGCGGGCTGTTTCCACGACAAAACGCAGCGAGCCATTGAGTCGATGGAAGCCGCAGCGCGATGACCGCCGAAGCCGCCGTTCACAACCCGTGGGACGAATTGCCAGGCGCAGAGCTGGTGAGTGCCGGCCTCGATGCCCTTGAGCGGGGCGAACCCACAGTTGAAGCGCTGTTGGTCGCCATCGGCGCATCGCGGCTGCGCCATGCAGGGTTGGATGTCCCCACCCTGCCGGGAATCCAAGAACCCGAACTCGCACTGTACGCGGCGCTTTGCGCGGCTGAGAAGGTTGATGCCCACTCTGCCTACAACGCGCTGATACGACGTCTGGTCAGTTTTGAGCGGGCCTTGGAGGCACGAGTCGCGTGGCCGCGCTGAGCGTGGCCAAACGGATTACAGCAAACCTGTTGTTGAATGCGCCAAACCACCTCTCTATAATCCGCGCCGCCTTCACGGGACCCGCCTGACTTGGCTTTCGATTGGTCCCGCGCATCGCTCAAGCGAAGCGTGGGAAGCATCAGTCTGGTTTGCGCAATTGTGGTCATGCAGATTGTCGTGGCCGGGTTGGCTGTGTGCCTTTTTGCGCTGCTTGGGGCCGAACAGGCCGCGGCAGCGGCTTGGGGCGGCGCGGTGAGCGTGGTGCCGACGGCTTGGTTCGCATGGGCTGCTGAGCGGGAGCGCAAGGCGGGCCGGGTTTTAGGCTACGGGCTAGCGCGGTCGCTGGCCACGGTGGCATTGATGGCGGTGGCCTTCGCTTGGGCGACGCCCGCGCCGCTAGGCTTTTTCGCCACGTTGGGCGCGGTGCATCTCGCCTACGTCGCGGCGCCCTTGGGGCAGACGCTTGCTCGGCGGCGGCGGTCCCACCATGGCGGTGGAACCAGCTAGGGCAGTGAAGGCAACGGAGATTTGAAGACAGGACGGTTTTTGCTCAGGTATGGCATCCGCAGACAATCCAACCAGTGCTGAGTACATAAAGCACCACCTGACCAACCTCACCTACGGCCAGCATCCGGACGGCAGTTGGGGCTTCGCCCATTCGGCGGAGGAGGCCACCGAGATGGGCTTCATGTCCCTGCACGTTGATTCCATGGCCTGGTCCATCGGCCTTGGCGTGATCTTCCTGGCCCTCTTCCGCCGTGCCGCGAGCCGTGCCACCGCCGGGGTGCCGGGCAACTGGCAGAACTTTGTCGAGATCATCGTGGAGTTCATCGACGACACCACCGAGAGCATCTTCAACCACAAAAACGACCTCATCGCCCCCTTGGCCCTGACCATCTTCGTCTGGGTCTTCCTCATGAACCTCATGGACTTGGTGCCCGTGGATTGGGTGCCGGAGTTGGCCAAGCTCTTTGGCATCCACTACATGAAGATCGTGCCGAGCACCGACCCCAACATCACCATGGCGATGGCCCTGTCCGTGTTCGCGCTCATCCTCTACTACAGCATCAAGTGCAAGGGCATTGGCGGCTTCTTGGCGGAACTGTCGTTCCATCCCTTCCCATCAAAGCTGCTGGTGCCGGTGAACTTCGTGTTGGAGTTCGTCACCCTGATCGCCAAGCCGCTGTCGCTGGGGTTGCGCCTGTTCGGTAATCTCTACGCCGGTGAGATGATCTTCGTTCTCATCGCGCTCATGTTCTCGGCCGGCATCGTCTTCGCGATGGCCGGCGGAGTGTTCCAGTTCGTGTGGGCGGCGTTCCACCTAATCGTCATCACCTTGCAGGCGTTCGTATTCGCAGTGCTGACCATCGTTTACTTGGCTCAGGCCCACGACACGGACGAGCATTGATCCGCTTCAACCAACCGTCATAACCGGGAGTAACCATGGAACTAGCAGTTCTTTTGTATGTAGCAGGCGGCCTCATGCTGGGGCTTGGCGCGGTCGGCGCCGCCGTCGGCGTGGGCGTGCTCGGCGGCAAGTACCTCGAAGGCGTCGCCCGCCAGCCGGAACTGATGCCGATGCTGCGCACCCAGCTCTTCATCGTGCTCGGTCTCGTGGACGCCGTGCCGATGATCGCTGTCGGCATCGGCCTGTACGCCATCTTCGCGGTCGGCTAGCGCCACAGTTCCGGCCCGCAAGGCGCGGAACAAGCACCCAACCATCACCCAACTAGCCGGAAGTCGGACATGAACATAGGACTGACGCTGTTCGCGCAAAGCCTGGTCTTCCTGATCTTCGTCGCGTTCTGCATGAAGTACATCTGGCCGGTCCTGAAGTCGGCCATGACCGAACGCCAGCAGGCCATTGCCCAGGGCTTGGTAGCGGCGGAGGAAGCCGAGCGCAAGCTTGGCGAGGCCGAGAGCGGGGCGGAGGAGGAACGGGCCAAGGCCCGGGCGGAGGCCGCTCAGATCATTGAACAGGCCCGCCAGCAAGCCAACCAGATGATCGAGGACGCCAAGGGCAACGCCCGCGCGGAAGGCGAGCGGCTGCTCGGAGCGGCCCAGGCGGAGATCGACCAGGAAGTCAACCGGGCTCGGGAGAGCCTGCGCCGCCAGGTCGCCACACTAGCCCTGACGGGCGCGGAACGGGTGCTCGAGGAGAGCATCGACCCCAGCCGCCACGAGCGCATGCTCGAACGCCTGGCGGCGGAGCTCTAGGTCAAATGGCGGAGCTCGCAACCCTAGCCCGTCCCTACGGCAACGCGGTGTTCGCGTTGGCCAAGTCGGCCTCAGCCCTGCCCCGCTGGTCGCGCCTGCTTAGCGTGTTAGGCACCGCGGTGGGCGAGGCGCAGGTGCGGGCATTGATCGATTCGCCGGAGATTGCCGCCCAGACCAAGGCGCATCGGCTGGGGGAGCTGTGCGGCGACGACATTGATCCAGCGGGCCGTCAGTTTTTGCAGGTCCTGAGCGCCAATGGCCGGCTGGCGCTGCTCGGCGAGGTCCAGCGCCGCTTTGAGGAGCTCAAAGCGCTTGAGGAGCGCACCCTGGACGTCGAGGTGCGGTCGGCCCAGCCGCTTTCCGACGCCCAGGCGGAAACCTTGAAATCCGCGCTGCAGCGGCGCTTTGACAAGGAAGTGACCCTATCGAGCACAGTGGACGGCGATCTGCTTGGCGGCGCGGTCGTTCGCGCCGGGGACATGGTCATCGACGGCTCGGTGCGCGGCCGCCTCGCCAAGTTGGCGGAAACGATGGCGCGAGCCTAAGCCGGCACCGACTTGAGCCGCAGTCGAAACCAGCACGAATTTTGAAATCAGCCTCTTACAGGCAACTAGGAAGAGCTAAGGGAAACCCAATGCAGCCACTCAATCCCTCGGAAATCAGCGACATCATCCGCCAGCGCATCGAGAGCCTCGACGTGCATGCGGAGGCGCAGAACGAAGGCGTCATCGTCGGCGTGTCGGATGGCATCGTCCGCATTCACGGGCTGGCCGATGCTCAATACGGCGAGATGATCGAGTTTCCCGGCGGCCTCTACGGCATGGCCCTGAACCTGGAGCGGGACTCCGTGGGCGCCGTCATCCTCGGCGACTACCTGAACCTCTCGGAGGGCATGACCGCCCGCTGCACGGGCCGCATCCTCGAAGTGCCGGTGGGCCGGGAGCTGCTCGGCCGGGTGGTGGACTCCCTGGGCGCGCCCATCGACGGCAAAGGGACCATCAACGCGGCGCAGGCGGCACCCATCGAGAAGGTGGCGCCCGGTGTCATCGCCCGCCAATCGGTGGAACAGCCAGTGCAGATTGGCCTGAAGTGCATCGACGCCATGGTGCCCATCGGCCGCGGCCAGCGCGAGCTCATCATCGGCGACCGGCAGATCGGCAAGACCGCCATCGCCGTGGACGCCATCATCAACCAGAAGGACAGTGGCATTAAGTGCGTCTACGTGGCCATTGGCCAGAAGATGTCCACCATCGCCAACATCGTGCGCACCTTTGAAGATCATGGCGTGATGGACAACACCATCGTGGTCGCCGCCAGCGCCTCGGATCCGGCGCCCATGCAGTTCATCGCGCCCTATTCCGGATGCTCCATGGGCGAGTTCTTCCGCGACGAGGGCGAGGATGCCCTCATCATCTACGACGACCTGACCAAGCAGGCCTGGGCGTACCGGCAGATTTCCCTGCTGCTGCGCCGACCGCCGGGTCGCGAAGCCTATCCGGGCGACGTGTTCTACCTGCACTCGCGGCTGCTTGAGCGGGCCTCCCGGGTCAATGCCGAGTACGTGGAGCGCATCACCGACGGGCGCGTCAAGGGCCAGACCGGTTCGCTGACCGCCCTGCCGATCATCGAGACCCAAGCCGGCGACGTGTCGGCCTTCGTGCCCACCAACGTGATCTCCATCACCGACGGCCAGATCTTCCTGGAGACCGACAACTTCAATGCCGGCCTGCGCCCGGCCATGAGCCCGGGCATCTCGGTTTCGCGGGTGGGTGGCGCGGCCCAAGTGCCCTTCATGAAGAAGATCGCCGGCGGCATCAAGCTCGCCTTGGCCCAGTACCGGGAGCTGGCGGCCTTCTCCCAGTTCGCCTCCGACCTCGACGATGCCACCCGCCGCCAGCTTGAGCACGGCCAGCGGGTCACCGAGCTGATGAAGCAGAAGCAGTACGCGCCGATGACGGTGGCGGACATGGGCGTGGTCCTGTTCGCTGCCAACGAGGGCTACCTTGAGGACGTGGCCGTTGACAAGGTGCTGGACTTTGAGCAAGCGCTGCTTGGCTACATGAATGCGGAGCACGGCGACTGGATGGCCAACATCAACGAAACCGGCGCCTACAGCGACGAGGTGGAGCAGCACATGCGCGACGCCATCGAACGGTTCAAGAGCACCCAGACCTGGTAGCGCAGGGCGAGGCAGGGCAAGGCAGAGCGGAACAATGGCGGTCGGCAAGGAAATTCGCAAAAAGATCGGCAGCGTGGAGAACACGCAGAAGATCACCTCCGCCATGCAGATGGTGGCGGCGAGCAAGATGCGCCGCACCCAGGAGAACATGCGCCAAGGCAAGCCCTACGCCGAGAAGATTCGCCAAATGATCGGCCACCTCGCCAACGCCAACCCGGAGTACCGCCACGTTTACATCGCCGAGCGCGAGGTGCGCCGGGTCGGCTACCTCGTGGTCTCCACCGACAAGGGGCTGTGCGGCGGGCTGAACGTCAACCTGTTCCGGGAATTGGTCAAGGACATGGCCGGCTGGCACGCCAGGGGCGTCGAGAGCGACCTCGGCCTGATCGGCAACAAGGCGGCGGCGTTCTTCAAGTCGGTGGGCGGCAACGTACTCGCCGCGGTCAACCAAGTGGGCGAGACACCAGTGCTGGCCGACTTGATCGGCGGCGTCAAGGTGATGTTCGACGCCTTCGAGGAGGGCCAGATCGACAAGCTGTTCATCGCCAGCAACGACTTCGTCAACACCATGACCCAAGCGCCCACGGTGCGCCAACTGCTGCCCCTCGACCCGGAAGCGGACGAGGAACTCCAGCGCCGCTGGGACTACATCTACGAACCCGACGCCCGGCAGTTGATCGAGGGCTTGGTGATCCGCTACATCGAATCCCAAGTCTATCAAGCGGTGGTGGAGAATTCCGCCTGCGAACAGGCGGCGAAGATGATCGCCATGAAGAACGCCACCGAGAACGCGGAGAAGCTGATCGGCGAGTTGACGCTGATCTACAACAATGCCCGCCAAGCGGCGATCACCCAGGAAATCGCGGAAATCGTGGGCGGCGCCGCTGCGGTGTAGCGGCATCGATCGAGAAACACTTAAACACTAATGAATCAGGCAAGGGGCTAAGAGCATGTCGAGTGGCCGAATCGTACAGATCATCGGAGCGGTGATTGACGTCGAGTTCAATCGCGAGGACGTTCCCAAGGTCTATGACGCACTGACGGTGACCCAAAGCGGCACCACCTTGGAGGTGCAGCAGCAGTTGGGCGACGGCGTAGTGCGAGCCATCGCCATGGGCGTGAGCGACGGCCTCTCCCGGGGGCTGGAAGTGATCAACACCGGCCAGCCCATCGCCGTGCCGGTCGGCGAGGAGACCCTGGGCCGCATCATGGACGTGCTCGGCAACCCCATCGATGAGAAGGGTCCGGTGAACGCGCCGGTCAAGATGCCCATCCACCGCAAGGCACCCAACTACGAGGACCAAATCGGCGGCAACGAGCTGCTTGAGACAGGCGTCAAGGTCATCGACCTGATCTGCCCGTTCGCCAAGGGCGGCAAGGTGGGCCTGTTCGGCGGTGCCGGCGTGGGCAAGACGGTCACCATGCTGGAATTGATCCGCAACATCGCCATCGAACACTCCGGGCTTTCGGTGTTCGCCGGCGTCGGCGAACGCACCCGCGAAGGCAACGACTTCTACTACGAGATGGAGGAGGCCGGGGTTCTTGAGAAGATATCCCTAGTCTTCGGACAAATGAACGAACCGCCCGGCAATCGCCTGCGGGTGGGCCTCACCGGCTTGACCCTGGCGGAGCAGTTCCGCGACGAAGGCCGCGACGTGCTGCTGTTCATCGACAACATCTACCGCTACA
>JAPPIX010000173.1 GCA_028820495.1 Gammaproteobacteria bacterium | reverse complement strand
CCATCACCTCGCGAATGATGTGAATGCTCTCCGCCTCAAGGCGGTCCAGATGGGTCAAGTCCATGCTGCAGTCCTTCTGGGGTTCATCCGGTACGGCCTCCAAGTGAAGGGGTTCACCGCGACATTCAGCGAGCGTCAAGCGGGCCGAGCCACCTGAGGCTAGGTCGATATCGTGCTTTCGAGCCCCTGCGATCAACTTGTTGCTGCCCGAACCAATTGAATTTATTGGAATATTAGCCGGACATCAATGAAACCACTATATGTAATCCGCAATTTCCGTGTCAATAGAGAGAGCATTTTCTCTCTATCGGCTCGCGTCCCGTGCGGCCAGTTGCTCCCGGAGCCGAATCTGCGCGGCCTCGTCGAGCGGAAAGCGGTAGAGCAGATAGACCACCAACAGCTCGGAGACGGCCGGAATGAACGCGTACACGTACCGGAGCCCGTCCAGTTGCGCCTGCTCGTTGGGGCCGGACGGATTGAAGCCGATCAGCGCCAGCAACGGGTAGCCGAGCCCGATGCCGAGCGCGCCGCCCACTTTCATGGTGGTGGTCACCGTGGCGTAGAACAGGCCGGCTCGATCCTGGCCCGTCTGCAGCCGGTCGTAGTCCACGATGTCGGCAACCATCGCGCGAATGAGGAAGGGCACGCCCGCATAGACGATGCCTGACGCGAAAAACAGGCCGGCGAACAACAGGGCATCGCCCTTTCCCGGAAGCAGGTAGGCGAGGGTCACCGCCACGTGCAGGAGCACGCCCAGCGCCGCCGCCTTGTGCTTGCTCAGGTCCTTCGACACCTTCACCCAGAGCGGCACGGCGATGGGCCCGGCGGCGAAGTACGATAGCATGATGACCGCCGACCATTCCGGCATTTCAATGATGGCGGCTACGTAGAAGATGAACACGGAGGCGCGGATGGCGCTTGGCACGTGAATGAACAGGTCGGCGATCACGATCCGGCGCAGGAACGGATTCTGCGCCAACACCTTGACGGCGGTTTTGAAGCCGATTGGATTGGGCGCGCGCTTTACGGGACGCTCGCCGACAAAGCGCACGGCGATGAAAATGGCGATGGGGGTGAGCGCCAGCACGTACCAGCCCATGGCATTCATCTTCACCACGTTCGACAGGGCGTGGCCCGTCTGCTCGAGCGCCGCCGGGATCATCAGCACCAGCGCCATCGATCCGAGGTGCGCAAACTCCCGCCAACCTTGGACGCGCGAACGCTCGTGGTAGTCGTCGGTCAGTTCCGCGCCCCAGGCGATGTGGGAGATGGTCAGCAGCGTGAAGCCCACGTACAGCAGCAGCAGGGTGCCCAGCAGATAGGCGCCGCTGCCGTGGGCCCCGGCGAACCAATTGGGAAACATGACCAACACTGTGGAGAGCATGAGGATGGGGATGGCGATGACCATCCAATGGCGCCGGCGGCCCCATCGCGACGGGAACCTGTCGGACAGCGCCCCCATCACCGGATCGGTGAACAGGTCCCAGAACCGGGCCACCATGAAGATGGTGCCGACGGCAGCGAGCCCGAGGCCCATGTCCGTGGCGTAGAACGGCGGCGCGTAGATGGTCAGCGGCGTTGCGAACGCGGCGATGGGCAGCGCGGGCAGCGAGTACGCTGCCAGCCTGGTGTTGGTGAGCCGCACGGTCGCGGACATTTGGCCTGCCTTTCCGAGCTCGCGAAGAGCGTTCATTTAACGCATGTGCGGGCGATTTGTGAAGGGCGGCCGGCGGCCTTCAGAAGACGGGCACCTGCCGGTTTCCGTACAGCGGCTCCGCTGGCGGCGGGTAGGTGGCCGTTGCCCTGCCGGCATCAAGGTCCACATGCACCTCGAGGAGCGCTCTTTTGTTGATCGCGTGCCAGAGAATGTTGCCGTCGGCTGGCAGCCCGGCTCCGGCAAACTGCGCTTGGGTAAAGATCACCTTGTTGCGAGCCGGATCGTGGTCGGCAGGAATCCGGTGTCCGAATGCCGCGCCGGCCGGCAAGTGCATGGGAACTTCGCCGATGTACATGTCCACCGGCACCACGTAGTTCAGAAGATTGGTTCTTCCCTTCAGCACCGGCCCGGCTTGCGGCGCCGAGCGGGCGATTTCGGCCACTGCCGCCAAGGCTTCCTGGGAAAGCGCTGTCACCGAAACGTAAACGCCATCGTCTGCCTCAATCGCATGCAGAGAGGCTATCGCATGAACCCGCAAACCGAAGGCCAACAGCAGCGCGACCACTAGCGCGACCGCATAAGCAAGCATCCATCGGGCAAGCCGCGACGCGCTGCTCCCGCCTGACAGCAGGGCACCCTTTGGCCAAAGCCGCGGGGGAAGAAGCATGCTGGTGCGTGGTGCAAGCCGTGGGGGAAGAAACATGCCCGTCCGCCGCATGTAGTCCGCGTAGCCAGGATACTGGTGCAGGCAGATGCGCTCTTCAGCCTTTGCCAAGGCAGCGTAAACGAATGTCACAGTCACCGTCATCATCACCACCAGATAGCGTGGCCAGATGAGCGCCATGCCGATGCTGGCTACGATCAGCGCCAGGTACTGCGGATGTCGAATGTGGCGGTACAGGCCACCCATGACCGCATCATCCCGGCGGAGCTTGGCGCGGTAGATCTGCACGACGCCGACCGCAAACGCCGCCAGACCGCCGAGAAACAGCACGGCGCCGAACGCTTCAAGGTTGTCGATCAGCACCGAGCGCGTTTCCTCGACGATGTGCGGCAGAAAGAACTGGATGACCCAACTCGTGCCGCCAAAGCGCTCCAACCAGTCGAGCCCTGGGCCATAGACGGCATAGAAGTAGGCCGCGAAAGGCGAGGCCATGTAAAGGAACTCAAAGGCGATGAGAACGTAAAACGCCAAGGAGGCCCACAGGGCGCGCCGCGCCCGGGTTCTTTCCCTATCGCCCTGCCTATCGTTCACGTTGATCCTCCGCTTCTATGGAACCAAAGCCTGACTTCGTGGCGGAAAGCGCCTTCCACTAGCCCAATCGAGGGCAAGATGCCCTCGCTCCGGGGGATGACGCTGGGTTCGGGCGTGGACCCCTGGAGATAAGGGCGTCCCGCCCTCCTCGGACGGCGCGCAGCGCCGTTGAGCTAAGGGCTTTAGCCTCAAATCTCATTTCTGGTGCGGCGCAAATGCACGGTGCCTGCCAGGAATGCGGCTCCGATGGCGATGCCCGCCCAAAGGTCGGCGGTAGCGAACAGGGCGATGCTGTCTCCGAGTCCGGTGGATGCGTGAACGAGGGTGTCTTCGCCGCCATGGCCCCGCGGCAGCGCCCTGAAGCCGAGGTGGTCGTGGATGAAGTTTCGCGCCGCGGACGTCAGGCCGACCAGGGCTTCGAGCGCCACGAGCGCGGCGGGGACGAACAGCGCCCAAAGGAAGGGCAGGCGGTTGACGGCGGCGGAAACGAACAGCAGCCAGCCGTAAAGGGGCAAAGCCCACAAGCCTTGGATAAGGTAGCCGACCAGCAGTTCAACCAAGCCGATGAACAACCCGGAGTTTGCCCAGATCGGCCAGATGCTCAAGGTCTCCCGGGTGGCGGCCAAGCCGCTGATGACCGTAAGCAGAAAGATCTGCACAGCGAGGATCATGGCGATGGTGGCGGCGGGGGCCACCCAGACGGCGGTGACGAGTTTGCTCAGCACCGTCTCGGCGTCCGTCACCGGCATCGATTTCCAGAACAGCACCGTTCGGTCCTTGCGGTCGTCATGCAGGGCGCCGAGCAGCACGAACACCAGGACGATGAAATAGACGTAGTGGAAGGGCTCGGCAACGCCTCGGAGCAGTCCGCTTAAATGGGCGGAGAGTTCCTCGTCGGTCCATTCATGGTTGGCCAGCCAGCCGTCGACCAAGTCCAGAATGCTGGTGTCCTCGCCTTCAATGCGCAATTCCACATCGGAGCCGGCGGCTTCACTGAGGTCCAAATCCAAATCGACCCGGGCCATGTCCAGTTGGCCGATCATCAGGACCAGCACGACTGCGACGACGATCACGGCGGCGACGCTCGCCGGCGCCCAAAGGAATCCGCCGCGATGCTCCAGCCATTCGCGGCGGCAAAGGCCAATGAAACTGTTCATCGTCCCTCCTCCATGACCGCAGTGAAGAGTTCCGGCAGGCTCGGGGTCGAGACCTCGCCGCATTCAGCCAATGCTTGGGCGTTCGCGTCCCGGAAGATGAATTCCCGGCCCCGCAGGCTGCGGCGCTCGGAAAGCGGGTTCAGGGCCCTTAAGGCGTCGCTGCGCTCCGCGTCGGCCACCACCTTGGCAAAGCTCGCGGCCAGCTCGTCCGTGCCCAAGTGGAGCCGGGTGCGGCCTCGGTCGATGAAGACGACCTGTGTGAGGATGTGCTCGATCTCGCGGACTTCGTGGGTGGTCACCAGAATGGCGCGCTGCTCGGCAAAGTAATCGTTAAGCAAGGCGTCGTAAAACCGCTGCCGGTAGAGGATGTCCAAGCCCAAGGTGGGTTCGTCGAGCACCAGCAACTCGGCGTTGACGGCCAGCACGATGGCCAAGTGCAACTGCACGGTCATGCCCTTGGAGAGCGTTCCCACCTTCTTTTCCGGCCTGATTTCGGTGTTGGCCAGGGCGGCTTCCGCCGTGTTGCGGTCGAAGGCCGGGTTGACCGAAGCGACGAAGGCCAGCAGATCGCGAATCCGCATCCAGCGGGGCAGAATGCCGGTGTCCGCGATGTAGGCCGTGCGCCGCATCAGATCGGGGCGTTGCTTGAACGGATCGAGGCCGAACGCCTGAATGTGGCCGCCGTCAAGGCGCGACAGGCCCAGAATGGCCTTCAGCGCGGTCGTCTTGCCGGAGCCGTTGGGGCCGATGAGGCCAACGATCTGCCCCGGTTCGACGGTCAGGCCAAAGCCATCAAGGGCCTGCACGTCGCCGAACCGCTTGCTTAGGCCCTGCGCTTGCACAACGGTCATTCGTCTTCTCCTTTCTTGGATTCACTAGAGATGCCCCGTTTGCTGTCCGGTTGTTCCTTCGGCAGGGGTGGTGCCCCACTCTGAGGCGAGCTAAAGGCTTCGAGCAATTGGTTGAGATCGAGTCCGAGGGTTTCAATCAAGGTGCGGGTGGCGGGCCACTCCTCCTTTAGGAAGCGCTCACGCTCCTGCTTGAGGGCCGCTTCCTGCGCGCCCGCGGTGACGAACAGCCCGAGGCCGCGCCGCTTTTCCAACAAGCCATCATCGACCAGGGTTTGGTAGGCCTTGGACACCGTCAGCGGATTGATGCGTTCCTGGCCGGCCACGACGCGCACCGACGGCACCGCTTCGCCTTCCGGCAGGGCGCCGCTGAGAATTTGGCCGAGCACGATCCGCCGCAGTTGCCGGTAGATGGGTTCGTTGTCGTTCCACTCGTTCACAACAGCATGAAGTTTAGTGTACTAGTGAACCAGTACACTAAACTAGATTGTTCCGCAACGCAACCTATTCGCAGCCACTTTCTACCGCGAGTGTGTTAGCTTGTGCCCACAGGCAGTGGCTTGCAGCAACCATGAACGGAGCGGAAGCGAAATACGAGAACGGCGCCCGAATTGTCACTGACGATGGGGTTGCTTTGGGCGATTCGCGCACCATGCAAGGCCTCTGGACTGAAGCGCAGTACCTACGGTTGACCGACGGCTGCAACCATCCGATTGAATTCACCGACGGACAGCTTGAGTTGCAGCCGATGCCCACCGATCGTCACCAATCCATCCTAAAGTTCCTTTTCCGGGCTCTGCTTTTTGTTGAAGACATCGGCGGGGTTGTCCACTTTGCGGCCTTGCGGCTGCGCGTTCGTGAGGGCAAGTTTCGCGAGCCGGACCTATTGCTGTTGCTCGATGCCCAGGATCCGCGTCGGCGGGACGACTACTGGCTGGGCGCGGACCTAGTGCTTGAGGTGGTCAGCCCCGATAACCCCGTTGGTTTTCTTGATCGCGGGATGAGGTTGCCGAATGAACCAACTTTTGCGCCCGGCGACCGCCCACGCGTCGTTCTGAAGCATCGCCTCGTTAGCGATTTGGTGGAGAAGCGCACCGACTACGCTGAGGCGAACATCCCGGAGTATTGGATTGTCAACCCGATGGATGAAACCTTGACCGTGCTCACCCTGGTCGATGGCCAGTATGTCGAGCGCGGCGTGTTCCGCCGGGGACAGCAGGCCCGTTCAGGATGCCTGCCGGACTTTTCCGTGGCCGTGGCAGCCGTGTTCGACGCAGGCAAGCAGGGGCCTGATGCCCTCGAACGGAACGTCTAGGCTCGGCTGCATCTGGCCCCATGGTTTTCGACAACGCTCCGCAGGTGGCGCTGAACGCCTTGGCGGCTTGGTTTGATTTTCCGGCGAAGCCCGGCGGCTGCGGACCCTGCTGAATCACCCTCCAATGGATAGCGTCAGAGTCCTCCCCAGCCAAGATGGAAATCGCATCGGCTTGGATCTGGGCGGCACCAAGATCGAGGCGGTGCTGCTCAATGGCTCCGGGCGCCCGGTGTTCCGTGAACGGGTCGCCACGCCGCGCGACTACGGCGGTACGCTGGACCGAATCGCTGAACTGGTGCGGCGCATCGATGCCCATTGCGGCGCCCGGCCGCCGGTGGGCATCGGCGCGCCGGGCGCTTGGGTCGAGTCCAGCGGGACGATGAAGAACTGCAATTCGACTTGGCTCAACGGCAAGCCGTTGCTTGACGACCTGAATGCGGCCTTGGGGGGCCGTGTGCGAATCGCCAACGACGCCAACTGCATGGCGCTTGCCGAGGCGCTTGATGGTGCGGGCCGGGGTGCGCGGGTTGTCTTTGGCGTGATTCTGGGAACCGGGGTGGGCGGCGGCATCGTGGTGGACGGCCAGCTGTTGGCGGGTGCCAACTCGGTGGCGGGCGAGTGGGGCCATACGCCCTT
This sequence comes from Gammaproteobacteria bacterium, assembly GCA_028820495.1. Classification (GTDB taxonomy): domain Bacteria; phylum Pseudomonadota; class Gammaproteobacteria; order Pseudomonadales; family Azotimanducaceae; genus Azophilus. Next base: position 2,480 of record JAPPIX010000173.1, on the reverse strand, counting down.
GCCGTACCTGCGTACGGATGAGCGGACCTTGGCGATGGAAGCGGATCTTGGGGATCGTTCCTGCTACTGCGGGCGGATGAACTGCGTGGAGACCTTTCTGTCCGGCCCAGGCCTGGCCGCCACCCACAGGGAACTGACGGGGGATCAAGTGGTGCCCGAAGATATTCCCCTTGATTCGCCAAGCATCGACCTGTACACGACGATGCTGGCCCGCTCGCTTGCGCAGATCGTCAACGTCCTGGATCCGGACGTGATCGTGCTTGCTGGCGGATTGTCAAACCTCAAAGGGTTGGCGGAAGAGACGGAGGCGCGGGTGGCCCGCTACGGTTTTTCCCACGAGGGAGGAACCCGGGTGCTGCGCGCCCGCCACGGGGACGCCAGCGGGGTGCTTGGCGCCTGCTGGCTTTGGCCGGCCAACAGCCATTGCCCTTAGCCGCAACGCAATAGGAGGAAGCTGATGACTTCCGAAGACGTTCCCCAAGCCGTGTTGGATGGCGTGGCTGCGGACGCTGCCCTGCTTGCCCACCACGGCATTCGGTTCGTGGGCGCCGGCAAGGGCAGGGCGGTGGTCCAGGCCGAGGCCATGGAGGTGATGGTCAACGCGGGAGGGCGGGTTCACGGCGGCTTGGCTTTCCTCATGGCGGATACGGCCTGCGCCTACGCGCTGAAGAGCATCGGCCCCGGCGGCGTCACCCAAAACGCCAACATGACCTACCTGCACGCCGTCGAGGCGGGCATGTCGCTGGAAGCCGTCGCCGAAGTGGTCAAGGCCGGGGCGCGGATGGCCAGCTTGAAGGCGGAAGTGCGTGCCGGCGGCGAATTGGTTGCCCATGGGATTTTCAACTTCGTGATGCGCGGGGTGTGAGAAGTGCTGGACTAACCGGCCACCGCGCCGGAAGTTCGCAAGCTCGCCACTGCCGCTTCATCAAATCCCAATTCCCGCAGCAGCTCATCCGTGTGTGCGCCTGGTGCCGCCGCCGCGCCCGGCGTCTGCGGCGGCGTTCGGCTGAAGCGGGGGGCGGCCGCGGCTTGGTGCAGGCCGTCGATTTCCACGAAGGTGCTGCGGGCGCGGTTGTGGGGATGGTCGATGGCTTCATGGAAGTTCAGCACGGGGGCGTAGCAGATGTCGGTGCCGAGCATGATGGCGTCCCACTCTTCGCGGGTCTTGGTCTTGAAGATGCGCTCCAGGCGCTCGCGCATGGCGGGCCAGTTGCCGCGGTCCATCTGCCCGGCTAGGCCGTCCTCCTCGCCGAGGCCGGACTTCTCCAGCAGCAGGGCGTAGAACTGGGGTTCGATGGAGCCGATGGAGACGTGCTTGCCGTCTTGGGTCTCGAAGGTGCCGTAGAAGTGGGCGCCGCCATCGAGCATGTTGCGGCCCCGTTCGGGCAGCCAGTGGCCGAGGTTCATCATGCCGAAGACGCCGTTCATCAGCAGCGCCGAGCCGTCGGTCATGGCGGCGTCCACCACCTGCCCCTTGCCGGAGCGGCCGCGCTCGAACAGTGCTGCCACCACGCCGAAGGCCAGCAGCATGCCGCCGCCGCCGAAGTCGCCCACCAGGTTCAGCGGTGGCACCGGAGCGCCGTCCGGCTCGCCGATGGAGTGCAGGGCGGCGGTCAGCGAGATGTAGTTGATGTCGTGGCCGGCGGCATGGGCCAAGGTGCCGGTCTGCCCCCAGCCGGTCATGCGCCCGTAGATGAGGCCGGGATTCCGCTCCAGGCAGACGTCGGGGCCCAACCCGAGCCTTTCCATGACGCCCGGACGGAACCCCTCGATCAGCGCATCCGCCTGCTCGAGCAGCTTGAGCACCGTCTCGACGCCATCCGGGTTCTTCAAGTCCACCGCGATGCTGCGGCGTCCCCGGGCCAGAATGTCGGCGCGCCGAAGTTCTTGGCCGACCGCCGAGGCGCGGTCGATGCGAATGACCTCAGCGCCCATGTCGGCCAGCATCATGCCGCAGAAGGGGCCGGGTCCGATGCCCTGCAGTTCGATGACCCGAAGGCCGGTGAGTGGTCCCATGTGCTTCTCCTTGAATTCGAAGTTAGAACGATCGCGGCATCCCCGCTTCGCCTACGGCGAAGGCGCGCACGTGGTGCGCGTTTGAGTTGCTCCGCAACTCGGGTCAGGTTGGCGCGCATTGGGTCGGGTAGTTTGGTCACGGCAGCTAAAATGACCGTGGCATCCCTAGCACGTGCTCGCCGATGTAGCTCAGGATCAGGTTGGTCGAGATGGGCGCGATCTGGTAGAGGCGGGTTTCGCGGAACTTGCGCTCGATGTGGTACTCCTTGGCGAAGGCGAAGCCGCCATGGGTTTGCAGGCAGACGTCGCCCGCCTTCCAGGACGCCTCCGAGGCCAGCATCTTGGCCATGTTCGCCTCGGCGGGGGGCCCGGCCCCCCCCAACCAAAAACCCGGGCGCCCGGAAACCCAAAAAAAAAAACCCCCCCCCACCCCCGCAAAAAGGGGGGGGGGGGGCGGGGACCCC
>JAPPIX010000117.1 GCA_028820495.1 Gammaproteobacteria bacterium | reverse complement strand
GACGTGCCGCAGTGCGGGTACTGCCAATCGGGGCAGATCATGAGCGCCGCGGCCTTGCTCGAAAGCAAACCTCGGCCAAGCGATGCGGACATCGACCAGGCGCTTGCCGGCAACTATTGCCGCTGCGGCACCTATATTCGCATTCGCAAGGCGGTGCACAGTGCCGCAGCGGCCCGCAACGCGGCCGGGGGAGTTTGAGCATGTCGGACAAATCCGGGCTCACCCGGCGCGAAATGTTGAAGGTCTCCGCGGTCGCGGGGGGTGGCGTGCTGCTGCAGGTGACCGTGCCGATGGCCGACGCATCGCCACCGGACGACGTGCTGGTCGGTTCGAAGGAGCTTAACGTTTACGTGCAGATAGACCGTGACGGCCAGATCACGATCTATTCGAGCATCCCGGAGATGGGGCAGGGGATCAAGACAACCCTGCCGATGATCATCGCCGAGGAGATGGGTGCGCGTTGGGAGGACGTGACCGTCATGGCCGCGCCCCTTGATGAGGACCAGTTCGGACGCCAAGGCGCGGGCGGCTCCACCTCGGTGCCCCGGAACATTGGCGCGATGCGGCGCATGGGCGCATCGGCGCGCGAGATGCTGGTCGGCGCTGCCGCGCTGTTGATGGAGGTGGACCGGGAAGACCTGAAGGCGCAAGACAGCCAGGTTGTGCATACCTCGGGCCGGCAACGTTCTTTCGGCCAGCTCGCCAGCCTGGCGGCGGAGCAACCCGTGCCCGACCCGGAGACGCTGACCTACAAGGATCCGAGCGACTACCGGATCATCGGCACGTCGGTCAGTGGCGTGGATAATTTTGTCATTGCCACGGGTAGGCCTAAGTTTGGCATAGACGTCGATGTGCCAGGCATGAAGTACGCCACCTATGTGCGTTGTCCGCGCATCGGGGGCACTGCGGTCAGCTTCAACGAAGGCGAAGTCAAGGGCCTGCCCGGCGTCACGGACGCCTTCATCCTCGGGCCCAATGAAGCTGTGGGCGAGACTGACGTGTGGTTCCTGAGCGGTGTATCCGCCTTGCGTGGCGGCGTTGCGATCGTCGGCAGCGACACTTGGTCGGTGTTCGATGCCCGCCGCAGGCTCAAGGTGGAGTGGGACGAATCATCGGCATCCACTGACGATTGGTCCGCAATGGTCGCTTGGGCCGAACGGATGGCCGAAGAAGGTGGCGGCAGAGTCATTGCCGACCACGAGGGCGTCGATGCAGCGCTTGCCGATACGGGCAACCGGACAATCGAGGCCTTCTACCAGTTTCCCTATGTGGCCCATGTGTGCATGGAGCCGATGAACTGCACCGCCGACTACCGCAAGGGCCGCAATGGCAAGCCGGATTCCCTGGAGGTGTGGCTTGGCAGCCAGTTTCCCGCACGGGTCATCGAGATCGCCGGCCGCCTGTTCGGCATGCAGCCCGAACAGGTGCAGGTGCATCCGTTGCGCATGGGCGGGGGCTTCGGCCGGCGGGCACTGCACGACTTCGCCACGGAAGCCATGGCCATCTCGTATCGGGCGGGCGTTCCCGTGAAGCTGACCTGGACGCGCACGGATGACATTCACAACGACCACTTCCGCGCCGGTGGATTCGAGAACATGAAGGGCGCGGTGGGTCCGGAGGGCAAGCTCGCGGCTTGGGAGCAGCACTACATCGGGTTCAGCCAGAACGGTCGGCCGGTCATGGGGTCCGGCCTGCGCGGCAACGAATTCCCGGCAGTGGCCTTTCCCAATGCCCGCATCAAGCTCAGCACCAAGGAGATCGCCACACCCTGCGGCCCTTGGCGGGCGCCCGGGTCAAACACCAACGCCTTCGTGGAGCAGAGCTTCATCCATGAACTGGCGGTGCTGGCGGGCAGGGATCACCTGGAGTTTCTGCTGGAGCTCATGGGCGAACCGCGATGGATCAAGGAAGGCGACATCAATGCGTTGAACACCGGCCGCGCCATCGACGTGATCAAGCTGGCAGCAGAGCAGGCGCAGTGGGGCAGGACCACGCCGGATGGCAGCGGGCTGGGCTTGGCCTTCTACTTCTGCCACGCTGCGCACGTGGCGGAGGTAGCCGAGGTGCGCGTCACGGCAGACCGGAAGATCAGCGTCGAAAAGGTCTGGGTGGCGGTCGATGTGGGCCCCATCATCAACCTGAGCGGGGCGTTGAGCCAGGTGCAGGGCGCGGTCGTGGATGGCCTTAGCACCATGGCGCTGCAGCAGATCACCATGCAGCGGGGCGTCATACAACAGGATAACTTCGATGAGTATCAAGTGATGCGCATCGCCCCGACGCCCGAGATTGACGTGCACTTCATCGAAAGCGACAACCCATCAACCGGGCTCGGCGAACCGGCCCTGCCGCCGCTGGCGCCAGCCGTCGCCAACGCCATTTTCGCAGCCACCGGCGAGCGAGTGCGGTCCATGCCTTTGAGCGAGTTGGGCTATACGCTGGTCTAGCGTGCCGGGTTGCGAAGCAACCCGAACGCTTGGCCTTCAGGCGCCTCATCTGCGCCTGAAGACCAAGCGCTTCAGCGAATGGCACCGGCCAGCCTTTCCTCGGCTGAAAGGCGCCGTCTAAACCACAGGGGCACGGTGGTGCGTGCGTGTTCCAAGTCCTTGCGGTCGTCGATCTCGCACCAATCATGGCTGCCAGTGGTGACCACGCCGACATAGCCTTGTGCCGCCAGGGCGTCGATGGCGGACAGATACCAGCGGCCCAGGGTGGACTCGACGGTCATCATGGACTCAAGCCGCTCCCGGAAAAGCCGGGGGCCGTCGCCTTGGAAGCGGATCATGCCGATGGACTCGCCGTGCACTTCACTGGCGGGCAGCTTCTTGTCCACCTGCTTGAGTTCATTGCCGGAGACGATGACCTTCATGTCGTCATCGTCGTAGCTGTCCTTGACGTTGGTGACCAAGGTGATGGGATGTTCGTCCGGGCTGTTGATGAGCCGCGCAAAGATCTCCGGCTCGAAGAGGGTGTCGCCATTGACGATGACGAAGGGGTCGGTCATTTCATGGCGCACCACCCAGCAGGTGCCGAGATTGTCGCAGTGGGCGTAGAAGGGGTTGTGCGCCGTGCGCACGTCGAGCTTGGCGTAGCCGTCGATGAGCTGGCCGATGAGCCCGGCGCGAAAGCCCGTGGCCACCACCACTTCGGTGACGCCGGCGGCTGCAAAGGCTTCCAACTGCCAGCCAAGCACGGTCCGTTCGCCGAGCATCAGGGCACACTTGGGCCGGTCCTCGGTCAACGGCAGCAGCCGCTTGCCTTGACCGGCCGATAGAACGATCACTTTCATCACGCTATTTTACTTGATGATGGTCCGCAGTGCGCTTCGAAAGCAGGTGTGCCTTCAAGCGGTGCGCCAGGGCCAGGATGGTCAGGGTTGGGTTGGCCCAGCCGGCGGTGGGAAACACGGAACAGCCGAGGATGTAGAGGTCGGGATAGCCGTGCACTGCGCAATTGCGGTCCACCACCCCATTGGTCGGGCTGGCGCTCATGCGGGTGGTGCCTGCGTGGTGATAGCCGCCGATGGGGTGGTTGCCCACGGTGCCGTCAACGGGCCAATCGAGGCTGGGTTCATGCAGCCAGGGCGACGGCTCCAAAGCGCCTAGGTCGAGGCGGACCAGCTCATCGTTCAGCGCGCGGGCCAATTCGCGCAGGGTGTGCTTGTCCTGTTCGCCAAGCCGCCAATCCAAGTTCGCCTTGGGGCAGCCGAGTTCATCCTTCGCCGTGGACAGCACGACGCGGCTGGCCGGGTTGGGTGCCTGCTCAGCGCGGATCATGACGCTGAGTTGGAAGTCCTGCAGGTGCATCAGGCCTCGGGTGAGGAGGGGCCGCAAGGAACGGGCGTAGGCGAACCGCAGCCCCCGGTAGGCGTGCCAAAGCTGACGGTTGCCGCGTCCGGGCGCGAGCTGGTGCTTCAGCGCCTGGTAGACCTGCCGGGCGCGGGGTACGCCCGCTGCTGGATTGCGTTGCCATTTGAGGGTCAGGGCGGTGTTGAGAATTTCCAGTTCCCGCTGTAGGGCGGGTGTCGGCAACAGGACGGGTGCCACCGGAACGCCGCCCTGCGGGAAGCGCATGCGGAATGCGTTCCAGAGGCGATAGGGATTGCGGGTTCGGATGCGGCCCAGGCGTCCGTGGGGGTGTTCCATGAAGAAACGCCCCACTTGGTCGTGGCCGTTGCCGATGCCCAGCGGTTCGACATCGTTCGAAGCCAGCAGCAGGCGGGCGTTTTCGATGCCGCCGCAGGCCAGCACATAGCTGTTGGCCTTGATCTTTGCGGCCTGTCCGCCGGCATGGCGCACCAGCACATGGTCGAGGCCCGATCGACCGGGATGGGCTTGGATGCCCACCGCCGTGGCGTTGATGAGTGTCTCGATGTCCGGCGCCTTGAGGACGTCCTGGGTTCGCTTGGCATGAAAGCGCTCCCGCTGGGTGTCAAAGCGCCAGCAGCGGCTCATGAAACGATCTGCGTCCATGGACAGCGTGGCGGCGCCCCATTGGCCTTCCTCCTTGGCACCACTGTCCGGTGCGCCGACCCCCAAGTCCCGATGGGCCGCGCTGTAGCCCTCTTCCAATTCGCCCCCGTCGATGGGCCAGCCGCTGTGCGCCACCCAGCCCCGCGCTCGAAAGTCGATGTCGTCCAAGGGGGCGCAGCGGCCGCCCCAGATGTTGGTGGTGCCGCCAAAAAAACGCAGGCGGCTGTCCTCGAGCGGATAGTAGGCAGCGCCGATGTTCTCGCCGACGCCGAGGGCGGCGCTTTGGGGCCCGTAGTCCAAGCCGCCGCTCTCCAGCAGCAGGATGCGCAGGCCCTGGCCGCTCAGGCCCCTGGCGAGCGTGATGCCTGCGGCGCCGGCACCGATGATGCAGACATCGGCTTGGGCGGTGCGGGGTGCCCTGGCCTGGGCAAAGTCAGTCAGCACCTTCCCGCAGTCCTTGGTTCCAGCGCTTGATGTTGGCCAGCGGGCGCTTGACGTAGGCGGTGGCTCGAAACAGGCCCAGCACTAGGTTGCGGCAGTACTCCCCGGCGCGATCCAGGGGGCGTTCCACGTCCAGGAACAGCACCACCCGGGATTCGGCGGTGTCATTGCGCACTTCGTGCTCAAAGGTGTCGTCGAACAGCAGGCAGCGGCCGTCCTCCCAGTGACGAACTTGGTCGCCCACCCGAAGCCAGCAGTCCGCCGCCTTGGCGGGTATCCGCAACCCGAGGTGGCAGCGCACCAAGGCCTTGGTCGGTCCTCGATGGGAAGGAATGTGGTAGCCGGGGGCCAGGATCGAGAACCAGGCGTTCTGCACGCCCGGCAGGGCGTCGATGAGCGCCGCGGTGTTCGGGCAAGCGGCGCAGTTGTCGTCGATCCGATGGCCGAACACGCGCATCACGAACGTCTTCCAGTTGTCCCCCTTGGAGATGCGGACTTGGTCGGGCGACATCTCATGGAAGGTGGGTATGTCTTGGGGATGGCGCATGATGGCGTCGAGTTCGGCGCGGATGGCGACGGCTTCGGCCTCCAGCGCGGGCACCCAGGCAAAGGCGCTGCGGTCGATGAAGGGCGTGGTGGCAATGCGCGAATGGCGGGCGAGAAAGGCGTCCAAGGTGCGCATGACCACCTTGCCCAAGCGGATGGCGAACCGCGGCTTGGGCGTGCCGTCTTTCATGCCGGCGCCTCGGTCGCTCACAGCGCCAGCCATCGCAAGGGTTCGCTCAGGGAAAGGCGCAAGGGGCCGCGGTTGTCGAACAGCTCGCCGTCGATGGTGTACGGGCCGTCGAGTTCGAATTCGAGGTTGGTGCGGTTGCCGCTGGAGTAGCCCGGCATCCGCTCCAAGGACGCATCGCCCCTAAGCAGTCGCAAGCTGCGCCGCACCCGGCCTCGGGCTTCGGCAAACACCCAGGTGTTGTGCATCCCCTCGCCGTCCCCCCAGTAGGGACGGCAACCGAAGAGCAGCCGGTCGAGAGACGTGGCGAGCATGGCGAACACCTGCCGGGTTTCGCCGTTCCAGCGAACTTCTTGAGGCTCGCTCGGGGCTAGGAGCCCTTTCGCCGAGTACCAAGCGGTGCGTAGGGTCGTGCCCATCTGGCTGCCGGAGCGGGCATCGCTCCAGCGGGCGATCCCGGCGCTCACTGCGCCAAGCCCGAAGAACCAGCCATATTGGTGGCCGTCCACCTGGTCCACTCGAATGAGCGGCCGAGCCGTGGCGGGAGGCAGGGTGCCGTCAACCATCGCTTCAAGCGCCTTGGCGCATTGCGTGAAGCGCCGATGGTGATTGAGGTCCGCAGCCGACATGTTGGTGCGCCCGGCGGGCAGCACGGCGATGGGCGGCAGGGCGCTGGCCGGCGTTTGCTCAAGGGCCTCGGTCAGGGTGCGCTGCAGGGTGCCGTCGCCACCGGCAAGGACCAGCAGACTGAACCCGGTCAGGTCTGGAAGCGGCCCCGAACCGAGCACGAACCGCTCCCCGGGAAAGGCGAGTTGGCGCTTGCCGAGCCCCGCCCGCGGGTTGGTTAAGAGGAGCGGGACTGGCACTGCAGTGTCCGTTCCGCAACGGCGAGGTCGGCGGGGGAATCCACGTCGATGGCCGCCAAGGGGTCTTTAACCTCAACCCAGCCCAGGGTGCAGTCCGTCAATCGGGACAGCGCCACCAACGCTCCATCGACGCTCAAGCGGCCGCAGGCGTAGGTGGCCAAGGTGCGCCAACCCAGGCGCCGTAAAATCCGCCAAGGCTGCTTGCGGTTGGCCTGCACGCTGGCCCAGAAGGCGATGGCCCGAGCTGCCTTGGGGCTGTGGAGGTAGAAGAGATTGGTTCCGCAATAGGCGCCGTCCGCGAAGCGCAACCGGGTGCGCTTGAGGCCCGGAAAGCGCTCGGCGACCGTGCGATGGGGCGCAAGGCCCACCGTCAAATCGGCGCCTTGAGCGGCTGCCGCAGTGCAGAAGTCGTCAATGGTTCGTGCCGTCAGCAGGGCGTGATCGCCCGTGGTCAACAGAATTGGCCAAGTATCGAGTTGCTGAACGGCCTTGAGCGCGCTTTGGGCTGGTCCAGACGCTGGCGCAGTCCACTCAAAGTCCCCGGCGGCAAGCAGATCGGCGACGATGCCGTCATGTTGGCCGTGCCGTTTCTCTGGGCCGGCCAGTAGGCCGCGGTCAATGGCCTCGGTGCCGCGGAGCGCGCCCAATACCCGAACGAGCGAAGGAATCCCCGCCACCGGCGTCAGGGGAGACGGTCGCATTGCGTCCTGGAGCGAGGGCGTCCCGCCCTCGGACGGCGCGAAGCGCCGTTCCTCTGCGCGGGTTCCTGACAGCACGATGGCCTTCATCGCTGCCCCAGGGATTTTTCGTACACCGTATAGCGCTTGCTGACCACGCCGCCGATGCGCTCCATGATGGCCCGCATGCCCTTGTTGTCCTCCAGTATCCACGAGGTCTCGGTGGTGATGATGCCATGTCCGAGGCCCGCTTCGCGGGTGCGGTGGATCAGGCTCATGGCCACGCCGGCGCCGAGCGGGCCGTCATGCAGGTGACGGCGCACGCCCATTAGCGGCACCCGGCCGCTGGCCGGCAGCCGGACCTTCAGTCGCCACAGCAGCTTTGCCCATCCCCACGGCAGCAGCCTGCCGTTCAAGTCGGCAATCGCTTCGTTGATGTTGGGCAGCATGACGATGAAGCCGACCGCTTCGCCGTCGATTTCGGCGAGCCAGATCAGGTCGTCGGGCACCACCAGCAGCAGCATTTGGCCCAAGGCTTGAAACTCCCGCTCCGTGAAGGGCACGAAGCCCCAGTTGCCGGCCCAAGCGTCGTTGAAGATGCTGCGCAGCCGTTCCAGGTCCGCGGACTTCTGGGATCGGTCGAAAGGGCGCAGGGCGATGCGCCGCGCCAACCGTTTGCGCTGCACGGCGATGGCCCGGGGCTCCTCGTAGGCGGTCACCGCTTCGTAGGCAAGCATGCGCTGGCAGGGCTGGTAGCCGAGGGCTTCGATGCGTTGGCGGTAATAGGGGCGGGCGTGGCCCATCATGATGTAGGGCGGGGTGTCGAAGCCTTCGGTGAGCAGCCCGATTTCCTGGTTGATGTTCAGGTTGATCGGGCCAATGATCCGCTGCATCCCCCGTTGGCGCAGCCAATCCTCGGCGGTCTCGAACAGGGCATGGAAGAGGTCTTGGTCATCCTCGCCCTCGATCAGCCCAAAAAAGCCGGTCCCCTCGCCGTGTTGCGCCTGATGCAAGGCATCGACCTGGGCTGTGATCCGGCCGACGGGCCGGCCGTTGCGCCGGGCGATCCAAGCCTGCCAATCCAGGTGGTCGAACACCGGCGATTTTGGGGAGAAGGCCATCAGGCGCTCCATCACCAAGGGCGGCCGCCAAGCGCCATCCTCCTTGTAGATGGGCCAAGGCACCTTGATGAACGCCTTGAGCAGGCGCTTGTTGGTCACCGGGGTGATTTCTAGGGTCAAGGTTCTTCCGTAACATCGCAGGCGCAGCGCATTCTACTCGGCTTGCGGGGCCTGCTCCCACTATCTGGGTTAAGCTAGGGGCTTCCTGGAAGGGGTTTGGGAGCGTGCCGGATGACCCAGGCGGAGCATGCAAACATGGAGGTCACTCGGCTGGCCGGTGCCCTCGGCGCCGAGGTGCGCGGCATTGATCTTGCCGTGGCGGGTCCGGAACAGGCAGAGGCGATTCGCTCCCTGCTGCTTGAGCACCTCGTGCTCTTCCTGCCCGGCCAGCGCATCACCGTCGATGAGCACATCGCCTTCGGCCGTCACTTCGGCACCCTGGAGTCGCATCCCAACCTGAAGAACCCGTTCACGGATCGAGACGAACTCTTTGAACTCGCCGCCAGCCACGGCGGCATCGCCGACGAGTGGCATACCGACCTGACCTTCCAGGAAAGGCCGGCGGTGATGTCGATACTGCACATGGTGAAGTGCCCGGAGACCGGCGGCGACACCCTATGGACCAGCCTTTACGCCGCCTTCGAGGAGCTGTCGCCGCCGATGCAGGATCTGTGCCTCGGCTTAACCGCCCTGCATGACGCAGCGCCCCACAACCGGCCCGACAGTATGATGGTGCATCCAGTGGTGCGGGAACACCCCGAAACCGGGCGCAAGGCGCTCTACGTCAACGAGCACTTCACCCGGCGCATCGTCGAGATGAGTGCCGGCGAAAGCGATGCGCTGCTGCGCTATCTCACCAATTGGGTGAAGAACCCGCGCTTCACCGTGCGCTACCGCTGGTCAGAGGGCACCGTCGCGATCTGGGACAACCGCTGCACCCAGCACTTCGTGCTCAACGACTTCGACAGCGAGCGCATCATCCAACGGGTCACGGTGATTGGCGACCAGCCCCAAGGCGAGCCGCCGCGCTGGCCGCCTTGGCCGCG
>JAPPIX010000232.1 GCA_028820495.1 Gammaproteobacteria bacterium | reverse complement strand
GTCGTGCCCAAGGCATTGACCATGTCATTGTCGGCGGCGAATCGATCGTCGAGGCAGGCAACTGCACGACGGCGCTGCCGGGAGCCATCCTCACGAACCACTGACGGCGATGTTCGTCGCTTTGGCGAAACGCCGCCGTGGCGGCGAAGGTTACGGCTAGCGTGCGGGTCCGGCCGGCGAATTCAAAATAGGATCGCATATAGGCTGCTCCTGTCTTCGTGAGCTTCGAACATACGCGGCGAGAGACCTCCGGCACAAGTTGAGCGAGGGTACTCGCGACCGCTGCATGTCCTCCCGACAGTCAGGCCAGCGCCTCGAAGGTCAGCTTCTCGAAGCGCTCCCCAAGGTTCGCCTTGGGGAGGAACTGGTACATGAACACCTGGGTGAAGAACAGGCCAGCCAAGTCTTCGGCCGGGTCCACGAAGAAGTAGGTGCCAGCGGCGCCGCCCCAGCCGAATTGGCCGGGCGAGCCGGGCGTGAACGAGCCGCCAATGTCCTTGCGCACCGAATAGCCGAAACCGAAGCCGTAGTTGGGCCCGGTCGCCAGATCGATGTTCCGGGTGCCGATGTGGTTGGTGGTCATCAGGTCCACGGTCTTGCGCCCCAGGACGCGCACGCCGTCGAGTTCGCCGCCGTTCAGCAGCATCTGGGCAAAGCGCGCGAAATCCGCTGGCGTGCTGAGAATGCCGCCGAACATGCCGTTGCCGGACCTGAGCGGGCGATTGGAACCGCCCGCCTTCTCGGCGTCCTCCGGCCGTTCGCGGACCTTGAGGTTTTCATCCTCGTCCCACTCGTACTCGGTGGCCAGCCGCCCTAGGTCCTGCTCAGTGCAGTAGAAGCCGCTGTCCGCCATGCCCAGGGGCTCGAAGATGCGTTCGCGGAACAGCGTGTCGAGATCCTGGCCGGTGAGCCGGGTGAGGAACAGGCTCAAGACGTCGAAATCCGACGCGTAGTTCCAGGTCTCGCCCGGTTGCGCGAAAAGCGGCGCTTCGGCGATGGCCAGCACCTTTTCCTCGTAGCTGTGCTCAGGATGGTTGACCGGCTCGGCCGGGCCGAAGAAACCCGTCCCCTCCCAAGTGGGCTCCATCAGCGGGCCATAGGCGGCGGGCGTGCGGTTGATGGCCGGCAGCCCGGAGGTCATCGTCAACAGGTCAAACAGGGTGATCTCCCGCCGGGCCGGCACCGTGGCCTCCACCGAAAGCCCGCTGCGCACCCGCTCATCCGCGCCCGGATAAGCCGCCACCCGGGGATTCTCGAACTCCGGCAGCCACTTCGACACCGGCTCGTCGAGGAAGAAGGCCCCCTCCTCGAAGAGCGACATCACCACCGCGGCCGTGACCGGCTTGGTCTGCGAATACATGCGGAACAGCGAATCCATCGAGACCGGCGCCTCCCGGTCCATATCCAGTCGGCCCGCGGCGTGTCGATGCACGACTTGGCCGTGGCGCAGGACCACCGTCGCCGTTCCCGGAACGTCGCCGGCCGCGACGGCCGCGTCCATGGCGGGTCCGATGCGCCCGAGCCGGTCGGCGCAGAAGCCCGTGTCTTGCGGTGCAGCGATGGGAAGTCCGGCAAATCCCTGGGTCATTGGAGCCTCCTGTGGGTCAGTTTTTGTCCGTCGCTTCGGTGTGACGGGAAGTCTAGCAGGGCAATTCTGTAATAAATTCCGACTGGCATCGTATAACCGATTGAATGTTCGGAAATCGACAGTGGCGAGAAACGCAGCCTTCGAGATTCTCTATCGAGAGTATTACGTTCGTGTGCTCGGGCTGTGCCGCCGGCTGTTGAATTCGAACGAATTGGCAGAGGATGCAACCCAAGAGGCATTCATGCGCGCGTACAGGAGCTTTCGCAAATACCGCTCGGAACAGCCGTTCTGGCAGTGGATCGCGGCGATCGCCAGCAACCACTGCATCGATGTCTTGCGACAGCAAAACCGTGCCAACCTGGTCGTGGATGATGAAGCGACCGAAGTGGAGCAACTTGCCGGAGCACAAGCGCCGGTGCTGAGCGACCTCATCTCGCTTCAGGAAGCCGAGTCGCTCAACCGGGCGGTAGGGAACCTGAGCGCGAAGTACCGGGTGCCATTGGTGCTGGCTTACTTCAACCAGTGCAGCTACGACGAGATCGCCACCCAGCTGCAGATCAGCCGCAACCACGTTGGCGTGCTGCTGCTTCGAGCGAAACAGCGGCTGCGGGTCGAACTCGAAGCTGCGGAGGGTGGCCCGTGACCCATCCAAGCGAGCTCAAGCTGTCGATGTACGCCGACGAAGCGTTGGCTGCGGAGGAGGCGGCCTCGCTCCGACAGCACATCGATTCGTGCCCGACCTGCCAGGCGGCGTTGGCCGCCGTGCGTGATGAAGCGCAGCTCATTGGTGCCGCGCTCAAGATCGAGGAGCCCGGCATGGTTGCTGCGACCAGGGTGCCGAAGTTCTCCAGACCGACGAGCTTGGGCGGGTTCGCGCTGGCCAACGTAGTGGCGGGGTTGGCCGTGTGGCTGGCGCAGTTTCTGTGGAAGACCGTGTTCGGTGAGCTGGTCTTTAACGCGGCCTCTTGGGTCGCATCCATCTACCTGCCGGATGTTTACGCGATGGCAAGCGCCACCGCCTTGCACTTGATAGAGGAAGGAACAGCCATGTTCGATGCATATGTAGGCTTTGTTGCCGTAAGTTTGTTGACTGTCGCGACGCTTGTGCTGCTGGTGCGCTACAGGAAGACGCACGGCGCACCGATCGCCTGCCTGCTCGTTTTCGGCGCCATCTTGGCGATGCCCGCACCGGTGAGCGCCTTGGACATCCGCAGCGACCGAGCCGTGGTGACCATCGGTGCCAGCGAGACCGTGGACGACACGCTCATCGTGGCGGCCGAGACGGTGTTGATCGAAGGCACGGTTACCGGTGATGTTGTCGCGGCGGCGCGCAGGATCGAAGTCTCCGGCACGGTCGAAGGCAACCTGTTGGGCTTTTCGGAAACGGTTGCCGTGAGCGGCGCGGTAAACGGCGCGGTGCTGGGCGCCGCTTCTTCGCTCGACTTCCTCGGCTCGGCGTTGGGCGGCGATCTGTGGGTGGCTGGCGAGACGCTGCGAGTCGACGACGACGCGCGCATCGAGGGCAACGCGACCGTGGCATCCCGGATGACGTCCATGGATGGGTCTGTTGCCAAGGATTTGTACGCTTTCGGCGAGACCGTCGAAGTAGGCGGCACGCTCGGCCAAGACCTCGAGGCATTCGCGGCCCGCGTCCGCTTGCTTGGCGAGGCGCAGGTTGGCGGCGACGTGCGATATCGCACCGAGGATGAGGACAAGTTGCACGTGGCGGACGCTGCGCAAGTGGGCGGTGAGTTAGTGTTCTTAGGTGTTCCGGAAGCGTTGCGCGATCGCAGCCGCTACGCCACCGGCGCGTTCTACCTGTGGGAAATGGCGTGGTTGGCTGGGGCGTTCATCGTGGGACTGATCTTCCTGTGGTTGGTGCCGGGCGCTCGTTCGCTCTCGCTCGGCACGGGTGTCGATGCCTTGAAGACATCGGGCGTGGGCCTTCTCATGTTGGTGGGCGTGCCCATCATGGCCGTATTGGCGGGCATGACGCTGGTCGGGCTGCCGCTCTCATTGATTGTGATTGTGGCTTGGGCATTGGCCATCTACCTCGCCCAGATCGTCGTCGCATCGATGGTTGGACGGATGCTCCTGAGTGGGAGTGATAGCCTGGCGTGGACGTTGTTGGCCGGGCTCGTTATCGTCACCGTGGCGGTCAACCTGCCGTTCATCGGCGGCATCATCAGCTTCGTGCTGACCATCGTCGGCGTAGGATTGCTCCTCCAGTTTCTCCTCGGTGTGTTGCCTAGGCGTGCATCGGACGATCCGGCCGGTGTGTAGCCGGTCGCCGCGGAGGAACAGCCGACACCGATTTCAATTCCTTCGAATGTGATAGCATCGCCGGCCCTGATCTGCCGCATTGATCGAAGGCGACCCTTTGAATTGGCATGACCACATCTGCAGCGACCCGTCCGTGCTGGTGGGCAAGCCCGTGATACGCGGCACTAGGCTCTCAGTGGATTTCCTGCTTGGGTTGATGGCGGAAGGATGGACCCAGGAGCGGCTTCTCGAGAATTACCCACAGCTCCACCCGCAAGCGTTGCAGGCCATGTACGCTTTCGCGGCGGAGTGCACCCGTGACGAACGCATCCACGTCATGGGGGGTGAGGTGGGCTGAAGTTCCTCGCCGACGAGAACATTCCACTGGCGAGTGTGCGGGGCCTGCGTGATCTCGGCCACGACGTGGTCTCAGTCGCTGAGAGGTCTCCGGGAATGTCTTGAGGAGGTGTTGCGCTTGGCTCATGCGGAGCATCGGATCGTTGTCACCTTCGACCGAGATTTCGGTGAGCTGGTTTTCCGTCGGGGACTGCGGGCACCCGCAGGCATCCTGTGCTTGCGTTTCGTCCCGGAGGTCCCGTCGGACGTAACCGCCTATGTTTCCCGCCTGATTAGGGAAGGAATCAATCTTCGCGGCCGGTTCACATCCGCGGACCGACGCAGGCTGCGGCAGAGGGCGCTCGTGCGGGGCCGATGAGCCGCCGGACTTCCGGTTTGGGGCGTGGATGGCGATTACCGTCGGGGCCAACCCTAGCCACGCCGATCGGCCAACCCCTACTGCGGAGGGGCTGAAGGCCACGATGGAGAATTGCTGCTGGTAGTTCGGTTGTCGTACTCGGCTGTCGTATTGGCTGTCGTATTGGCTGTCGTATTGGCTTGCGCAATGCTGTTGGGGTGATAGCATTGCCAACTTTGTCGGGTTCAACCAAAGGAGAGAGAGAATGAGCCTACCTTGCAGTCTTTCATTTGCCGCACGGCGAACCGCTGGTGCCTTGACGGCGTTTCTTGTGGCATTGCTCGCATGGGCTGGACCTTCGGTGGCCGTGGCCGAAGAGGCACAAGCCGGGGTGCTGGAGGAGATCATCGTGACCGGCACCAAGCGGTCAGCCAGCCAGCAGGACACGCCGATCGCGATTTCCACCATCACCGCCAACGACATTTCCAGGACCTATGGCAACGACATCCGTGCCGTGGGTGACCTGTCGCCGAACGTCAACCTCACTCTGCAAACCGGCTTCAATGCTCTTGCGGGCGGCATTCGTGGCACCGGCACCATATCCATTCTGACCACCCAAGACCCCAGCGTCGGCCTGCTCATCGATGAATTCGCACTGAACCATGTGCAGACCCAGTTCGTTGAGCTTTTCGACCTAGAGCAGGTGGAAATCTACCGCGGCCCCCAAGGCACCCTGTTCGGCAAGAACAGCACGGGCGGCACCATCGCCATCACGTCGAAGCGGCCGGACCTTGACAGCTACGGTTCCACGGTGCGGCTGTCCACGGGAGGCTATGACGGTGGATCGGACAACTACAAGGCCCAAGTGGCGTTGGACGTTCCTTTGATTCAGGGTGAGCTAGGGTTTCGCTTCGCCGGTTCCTATGTCAGTGAGCAAGGGTTCTACACGAACGATAAGGACACCGCCACCTTCCCAAATTCCCCGCTCCACGCAGCGACCGGGATTAGCGTTGATATGTTGCCGCCGGAGTTGAGTTTGGTTACTACAGGCGCAGGCGAGCGATTGAGTGGCAAGGACGTGCTTGCTGCCAAGTCGAAGCTTCTGTGGCAGCCTAATGACCGCTATGAAGCCTATTTCATTTGGGAAATCGTGCGCGATGATTCGGATTCCCCGGCCAGCATTAACGAGACGCCGGCCGGAGAGGGATTTCTGTTCGACCTGCTCGGCTTTCCCGGCATCCATGCCGCCGGACACGACGACCCCTTCAGTACAGGCCAGACCCAACAGGGCAACGGCATCAATATACGCGACGGCCATCGGGTGGACGTCGATGGCTACTACCTGACCCAGACCCTCGACTTCGACCGGTTCACGATCAAGTCGATCACTGGTCTGCGTGAGCAGGAGGAGACGCTGCCGAGCACTTACACTGGGGAGGCTTTCCTGTCGCTCTTTGACGCGACCAGAAACTTGGAGCGGGAACAGCTTCAGCAGGAGGTGCGCCTGATCACTGAGTTTGAGGGTCCGCTCAATTTCGTCGCGGGCGGCATCTACATCAGTGATGAACTCGATTTTCGGGCCTACTCCACCGTTGGGTTGTCTTCGATTCTCACAACGCCGTTGACGGCGCTTCTTACCGGGCAACCGGTGGCCTTGGATGATCGTGGGTTTGTGGCCTTTGATCTTCGGGGCATCACTGGCAATCCGAACCACGGCATTGTCAAGCAGGATCGGAAGTCCTGGGCGGTCTATACGGACGGCACATTCGTCATTAACGACCAGTTCAGCGTTACGGCCGGTGTGCGCTACACCAAGGACAAAAAGGACTTCTACAAGCCCACCGGCGGTGGCGGCCCCTGCAACCAGTACACGGAGCTTCGCGATGCGCAGCCTGCGGACCCAAGCAAGCCGCTCGACCTGGCGACCAACTGCATCGATGCGCTTTCCGCCACGGTAAGCCGTGCCGGGTTGGAAGGCTCGCAAATCGATCAGCGCAATCAAGTGCTGCCCGATTCGGCGTATCGATTCATCGCCGACAGCACCGAAAAGTGGTCTGAGACGACTTGGCGGGTGGTGCTTGACTACAAGCCGAACAACGACCAACTCTGGTACGCCAGCGTGGCCACTGGCTTCTTGGCCGGCGGATTTAGCGAAACCTGCTCGCAAGAGCTGACCTGCATTGCCTACGACCCGGAAAAGAACATCAACTACGAAGTGGGTTTCAAGGCAGACTTGCTTGGCAGCCGGTTGCGTTTCAACGCCGCCGCCTTCTACACGGACTTTGAGGATCTGCAGCGCAACCAAGTGTTCCGGTTCACTGATCCGGTGAGCGGTGTGGAGGGGCAGGAGACCATCACGCTGAACGCCGGGGAGTCCAACGCCAAGGGCGTGGAGATTGAAACCACTTGGCTGGTCACCGAGAATCTGCAGCTGAAAGGCTCCCTCGGTTTCCTGGACGCGAGCTACGACGTCTTCGAATTTGAAGGCTTGGATCTCACCGACTTGGACATCCCCTTCGCCTCGAAATGGCAGGTGGGCGGCCAAATCACCTACGACCACCCGTTGGGCAATGGTGGCCACATGACGTTTGCGGCCAGCGTCCACTACCAGAGCGATGCCGAAATGAGCCCCTTCGACCCGAACGCGGCCACCGGCACCAACCCGAAGTTCGCTGGGACGGTTGCCCGCCATCCCACCTACACCCAGTTGGAGGAGCGCACCCTGATTGACGCCGCGATCACGTACAACAGCCCGGATGAGCGGTGGTTTGCGAGCCTGTTTGGGAAGAATCTGCTGAACGAGGAGTATCGCGTGTCGGCCAACTCCGTGGGCGGCTTGTGGAATTTCAGCCAATATGGCGCTCCCTTGCAGTGGGGCGTTGAGCTGGGCTTCCTGTTCGGCAACTAAGCGCGTATTGATCAACTGAACAATCGGCGACCTAAGCTGAAAAAGGAGGATGATGATGTCAAAACTCCTTGAGGGTAAGGTCGCCGTCGTCACCGGCTCCGCGGTCGGCATCGGCCGCGGGGTTTCGGTGCGGCTGGCGGAAGAGGGCGCTGACATCGTCGCCCTGGACGTTGACAGCCTCGAGAACCGGACCACCGCTGAAGCGGTGCGCGCCACGAGTCGGGAGTGCCTGCCCATTGCCTGCGATGTGGCGGACCGGCTTCAGGTGCGCAGCGCCATCGATGCGGGCTTGCAGGCTTTCGGGCGCATTGACGTGCTGGTCAACAACGCTGCGGTGTGGGACGACTCCTCGCTCCTGAACGGCACCTATGAAACCCAGACCGCCGCCTATGAGGCGTCCATGGGCGCTTGCGCGATGGGCAGCTACTACTGCGCCCGGGCCTGTGTGCCCGCAATGGTGCAGGTGGGCGGCGGGCACATCATCAACAACATCACCGAGCATGTGAAGGAAGGCCACTACATCACCGGCATGCCGGCGCTCGGCTACGACTGCGCCAAGTTCTCGCAATGGCGGCAGACCGAAACTTGGGCGATGGAATTGGCGGACGTCAACATTCGGGTCAACGGGCTTTGCTTTGGCGCCACCGACAGCCCCATGCTGCGGGGTGCCGCGCCGGATCTGGCGGACTCGGCCATGAAGCCGGAAGACATCGGCCAAGCCATCATCAACCTGATCGCCCACGGCGACGGGGGGCCGAGCGGGGAAACCTGTTTGTTCGGCACCTCGGGCACCCCGCGGGAGGAGAGCTTGGCCGCCATCGCGGCGCTGGCGCCGACCGGTTAACTGGTCTTGCAAGGGAGGGAGCCATGACGGACCCATCGGCTAACGAGGGCGTCAACCAGCAGGTCTATCTGAAGCAGGTGCCGGAAGGCATTGCCGGGCCGGATGACTTCGAGGTGCGCAGCGCGCCCATGCCGGAAATCGGTCCCGGTGAGGTGCTGGTCGCAGCCCACTACTTGGGTGTCGATGCCGCCCTGCGGCTGATCGTTCGTGACAGCGACGAATTCCTGTTTCGGGTGCGCCCCGGCGACTTGGTGCGCGGCTCCATGGCCGGCCAGGTCATTGAGTCCAACCATTCGGACTACCAAGTGGGCGACTACGTGCTCGCCTCCCAAGGCGTGCAGAACTACGCCGTCAGCAATGGCGACGACTTGGAGAAGTGCGATGTCAGCCAAGCCCCCTTGAGCGCTTGGCTGGGCGGCTTTGGCGTCTCCGGGCTGACGGCCTACTTCGCCATCACAGAGGAGTGCAAGCCGCAGCCGGGCCAGACCGTGTTGGTGAACGGCGCTGCAGGCGCCGTGGGCTCCATCGCCGGCCAGATCGCCCGCTTGGCGGGAGCACGGGTCATTGGCTTGACCAGCAGCACCGAGAAGTGCCGGTGGCTGACCGAGACGCTCGGCTACGATGTTGCCATCAACTACAAGGAGGGCAACCTCTACGAGTGTTTGGCGGAGGCAGCCCCGGACCGCCTCGACGTAATCTTCGACAATGTCGGCGGACCGATCCTAGACGAGAGCCTGAAACTTGTCGCCATGCGCGGCGTGGTGCTGCTGTGCGGCTCCACCTCCCAATACGCCGCCGAGACCATGACCGGCCCCAACAACTACATCTGGCTCGGCACCATGCGCGCCCGCATGCAGGGCTTCGTGATCTTCGACTACGCCGACCGCTATTCCGAGGCCCGCGCCCGCATGGCCCGCTGGATCGCCAACGGCGATCTCAAGCTCGCCGAACACGTCGTCGATGGCGACGTGGCCGACTTCCCCCGCGCCTTCCAACAACTCTACGAAGGCCAAAACCTCGGCAAGATGCTGGTCCGGCTGCCTGCGGGGCGCTGAAGCGGG
>JAPPIX010000300.1 GCA_028820495.1 Gammaproteobacteria bacterium | reverse complement strand
TGTTTCTCGTAAAGCACGGATGCGGTCATTGTGGTTCCTCATGTCGTTTGCGGGGCTGTCCATGAGCCGACGGACGACCGCATCGGCTGCGCGGAATGGGATCAATGGCTCAACATGCCCTCAATGCCTCGATTCTATCCGGGTTCCAATCCGGTGCGCAACCGATAGTCGGGAGTCTGATAGTCGGGAGTCGGCAGCAGTCAAGCAGCTTGGCAATCATTGAATCATCGGTTACAGTTGGAGCACGGATAAGCGGATAGACGGGAAAAACATGGATGTCAGCATGATGATGAAGAAACCAAAGCCACGGAACCGCCGTTTGCTCTTGGTTGCCGTTCTTGGCTGCCTTGGGCTGGCCTCGGCCTCAACGCACGCGCAATCCTACTACGAAAGATGCAAGCAGGCCTGGAATGACAGCACCGCAGCAACAGGCGGCTACGACTGCGATTGGCACTGGACCAAGGAAGACGGAGTCGACAGTACGGGACAACTAACCTGCGAAGTCTACGTCAAATGCAGGATGTGCGTGCGCGCCGGCAGCACTATCTGCGTCGGGCCTCAGAACTCCGTAACCTCTTGCGAGTCGAAGGCGCAAGGCTGGTACCGCGGCTATGAGAATGATTTGAAAAGAGTCCTTCCCAGGTGTGTGCCGAATCAATCGGACACCTCCGACCCCGACCCCGACGCGACGGATCTCTGCCTGCGACCGCCAGGGGAGTATTGCTAATGGGCAAGAGGCGGGGGTGGGACGCCTCATGGGCAAAAAACCCAACCACCTAGTGAGAATTGCTGAGGATAAGGCAATTCTCCCGACTTAAGCCGAGTTGCGAGGCTGTGTTGGGAAATCGCCATGGGCACGAAAGGAGTCGTCACGATCGTGAAACATGCGATTGCATCGGTCGGTATGTGGGCGCTGCTCGGGCTGGCCTCCCCGGCGGCCCTTGCCGAATGCCCAGGCCCCCAGACCGGCGAAGACTATTGGAATTGCGAATGCAGGCAGGACTGGGCGGCGGCTCCGGCCACTTCCACCTGCCAGACCACCGATGACGGCGAGCCGAGGCACGTTCGGGTCGAGGACCAGCACAACATCTGCTGGCTCAAGGTGAAGTGCCTGCGCGTTAGGAGCTCAAATGTGTCCTATCCCATCCATTCCTACGAAGGTCGAAACGTCGACGTCAGGAGCCTAAGGAATTGCGATGGCGTCCCGAAGGTGAGTTGCTGAAGGGCTCTGGCGGCAGCGGCACCAACGGCCTTTCGCCTTGATGAAGGCGCTTCAATCCACCGGAATGGAGCATGGCGCAACGCTGCCTGCCAGACAGTGCGCGCAACAACCGAACCGGCTTGGCATCACGGCTGGTAAGCACGGCACTCCGTGTTAATGACGGTCACGTCATGTTCACACCGGCGCAAGTACCGGAGCTTCAATATGTCGATCAACCCCTTTCGCGACGCGCCACTGTTGGGCCTTCCAGGGATGGCATCGCAATAGATGTCGTGGTAGCAATAATGGATGCCGTCTGTCTCGCCATCATAGTTGATCCTGTGGCTCTTGCAGTCTTGTTTGTCGTAGGCTGTGGAATCGCGCCACTCCTCGTTGCATGCGACGTGGTTTTCATATTCCGAGGCGTTCGCCATCGCGGGAAGAAACGCCATAACTCCAATTGCGGCCATGCATTGCACGGCGGACCATAGTTGCGTCTTTGTTGCGTCTTTGCTTTTCACTAGGTTCTCCTGGCTAGAATGCCCGCTTAAGTGTCGCAGGCTTTTGCCAAGAGGATGCCATGGCAATTCCTGAGCTTCCTGACGTGGCTCCTTCGGCCCTCGTATTCGCGCGTTGAGGTTTGGTTCCCGTAAACGGCTGGATGAATCCACGTGCAATCCACCTTTAGCCAGCAGATGTGGTGTGTAGTGTGGGTGTACGTCTCGATCCGAACGTGCCTCGGCTCGCCATCCGAGGTGGCTTGGCAGGTGGCACTCGCCTCGCTATCGGCCCATGCCTGCTGGCATGCGCTGTTCAATGAATCCACGTCCGCATCCGCAGAGTCCGCATCCGCGAAGGCCGACGGGGAGGCCAACCCGAGCAGCGCCACCCCGCAGGCGAACGCAACCGCAAGTTTCATGTTCATGATGACTCCTTTGATTTCCATGGTTAGTTTCCAAGTGTGTGCTTGCCGCATCGGTAAAGTCAAGGGATTTGACTAGCAGTTGCAGGCTTTCCCACGCTGGGTTGAGCACGGTTCGTGGTGGGCGGCACATTTGGCGTGAGAGAGATTCAGTCAAGCAGCAGTCGAGCAGCAGTGCTGTGCACAATTTATTTGTCAGTGTGATTGACGAAATGTGCCGAAAAGGTTCAGAATCCGTCCATCGGACAGTTCGGCCCAGTTTTGGTGACTGGGGCCGGTCAACCACGAAACAAGACTACATGAGGATCGAAAAGTGACTATTCAACCCAATCACTCAAATCAACCCAATCACTCAAGCCGTCGTGGTTTGCTCGCGCTTGCCCTTCTTGGCTGCCTAGGGCTGGCCTCGGCCTCAACGCACGCGCAAACCTACTACGAAAGATGCAAGCAGGCTTGGAATGACAGCCACGCAGCAACAGATACCTACGACTGCGATTGGCAGTGGACCAAGGAAGACGGCCTCGACAGCACGGGGCAGCTAATTTGTGAAGTCTATGTGAAATGCTCGAAATGCCAGCATCAAAGCATGCGCAGTAGCCATGTGTACTGCGTCGGGCCGGGGTGGGGCAGAAGCAACTGTACGTCCAGGGCACAAGGCTGGTTCCGCGGCTATGAGTCGGAAATGAAGAAAGTCTATCCCTTTTGCCACGCTGTGAGTAATCACGGCAACAGCGGTTCAGATGTCTGGCTTAGGCCGGAGGGATGGACAGGCAGCTAGGGTGGAATCCCCAAGCGCGAGCAGGGATCGGACGACTCATGGGCAAGGTGCCCAACCACTTGGCGCTATGCCCCGGAAGTAGCTGAACAAAGCCACTCGATCCTGGCAAGGATCGACTTGGCAGCAACCCGGACGAAGGGGCTTGCGTTCGCACTGCGCTGTCCCACTCGGCCAAAGTGTTTGACTTGCAACTGCATGAGTTGCAGACTCGCAGCTTGTTGGTGCGCCATCAAGCCACATGGCATGCAATCCGGCGCGAATTGAGGAGAACCAAGATGAGAATTCCAAGGTGCGGATTGGTAGCCTTAGCCGCCCTGTCGCTGCTTGCGTCAGGAACCGCTGTCGCTCAGTTGACGGGCGACCCCAGCCCAACGGCCATTACCGACAACGATTGCGTGACCGCTTGGGGCAGGGCCGCTGCCAGCGCCACCTGCACAACCACGGTGCTCAATGCCGAACCGGACGTGCCGGGCAGCGACGTGGTGAACAACTGCGTCGTCAAGGCCAACTGCGCCTCGGAGCCGGGCGGAGCCCACGACACCTTCAGCGACTACCACGGCGGGCCAGCCGGGGTGGAGACGCTGGTCAACTGCAGCGGGACGCTCAGCACGGCGAGCTGCTGAGGCCCCTAAGCAGTCGTCGAAGTCACTGCCCCCGCCAAGGTGCCTTCGGAAGCGACTGGGTTGGCCGGCGTGGCACGTCCTTGGGTGCTGGCGGCCGGAGCGGTCATCGCGCTGCTGGCGGCAACGCCCTCCCGTTCTGACTCCACTGGCCCTGAACCCATTGAACTCACGGTGCGCGAGGTCATCGTCTTGGCCTTGCGTCACAGCCGTACGCTCGAGAACGCCAGGCTCGACCGGTCGGTTGAGCGGTTCGCGCTGCGCATCGCTGAGGACGAGTTTCGGCCCAGGATCACCCTCGACGCCTACACCGACCGCTACGCCACGGACCACGTGGACGAGACTGCCGGGGTCGGCTCGGCGATCCGCCTGCGCATTCCCACCGGCGGCGAATTCGCGGTCACTTCCCGCGTTGCCGATCTCGGCGACGCCGCGCCGGCCTTCGCCTCCCACGCCGGCACCGTCGAACTGACCTTCGTCCAGCCACTTTTGCGTGGCGCCGGGTTCGGCGTGGCCCGGGCGGCGCTGCGCACGGCAAGGGCCAGCGAGCGGATCAACATCCTGGCGTTCGAGGCGGGGGTGATGGATCTGACGTCCCGGGCCATCAGGGCCTATCGAGCCTACGTGCAGGCGGGGCGCCGAAACGAGATCGCTGAGCGCTCGCTGGAGCGGGCACAGAGCCTGCTGGAGGTCAACCGCCTGCTGGTCAAGGCCGGGCGCATGGCGGAACGCGACGTCATCCAGGCCGAAGCCGACATCGCGCGCCGGGAACTCGACGTGGTCGCTGCGAGCGGCGGCTTGGACGCGGCGCGGCTGAGCCTGATCGACCTCCTGGACCTCGACACCGGCACCGGCTTCGAGTTGGCGGAGGAGCTGGGCGCCGGCCAAGCGGAAACGGCCTCCATCGACGTGCCGACGGCGCTTGAGATCGCCTTGGCCAATCGGCCGGACCACCAGATCGGCCTGCTCAGTGTCGAAAACGCGGAGACGCAGGTGCTGGTGGCCCGCAACCAGCGGCTCTGGGATCTTTCCCTCACCTTGGGCAGAACCTTCATGGGCTCCGGCGACGACGCCGATGCCGCCATCGGCGGCCTGGATCTCACCGGCAACCGGGTGAGCTTGGACCTCAGCGTTCCCGTGGGCCGGGGCGCCACCGGCCAGGCCCAGCTGGCCCATCGGCGCGCCGTGGCCGGTCTGCAGGCGCAGCGCAACCGCCTCGACGACCTGCGCCAGCGCATCGCCATCGAGGTCCGCAACGCCGTGCGCGACGTCCAACTGGCTGAGCAGCGGGTGGAACTGGCGCGCCGCGCCAGGACGCTCGCCTTGCGCAAGACCGAGATCGAACGGGAGAAGCTGAACCTCGGCGTCACGACCAACTTTCAGCTCGTCACCTTCGAAAACGACTTGGTCAGCGCGGAAAACGCCGAGCTTGATGCGCTGGTTGATCACCTCAACGCGGCCACGGCACTGGACATAACGCTCGGCACGACGTTGGAGCGCTGGGGCATCGAGATCGACCGGGTGGAGCAAAGCGCCGACCGGGCCGAGCGCTTCGGGGTTGACGGCGGCGCGCCCCGATGACCGCTACCGACGCAGCGGCGGCGAACAGCAGCTCCCAGCCGGCGGGGGCGCTCCACGAGGCCATCCTCCAGACCCTGGCCAGCGCGGTGATTTCGATTCGGCCCGATGGCGTGATCACCACCTTCAACGCCGCCGCGGCGGCGATCACCGGCCTTTCCCCAGCCGCCGTCGTCAAGCGCACGTTCGCCGAAGTCTTCCTCGCCATCGAGGATGCCGAGGACTTTGCGCAGGCGGTCCTGGACGCCGTGTACAAAGGCCCCTTGGTCAGGCAGCGCGTGGTCGAGGCCGACTTCGGCGGCGGCGCCCGCGCCCTGTCAATGAGCGTCTCCCGCATCGCCGGCGAAGAGGAGGCCGATGCCGGCGTTGCCGTGGTGTTCGAGGACATCACCGAGATCCGCGAACTGCGCGCCAAGGAGCTCGCCCTGGCCCAGGAAGTCGAAGCGCAGCACAAGGAGCTGCGCGACGCCTACCTGCGCCTTGAGGAGCGCAACCGCACCCTGGCGGAGGCCAACCGGCAGACCAGGCTGGCCCGCATCGTTGGTCTGGGCGCGGTGGTCGTTGTGCTGACTGTGGCTGGCCTCTACGCCTTGGACCTTCGGCCGCAGGCTGGCGACGACGCCGTTGCGGAACGGGAGCCCCCCCCGGGGGACGAAGCCACCGTGCTGACCGTGGCGCCGCAGGAACTGACCAGGACCATCACCTTGGCCGGCCAGCTCGCGCCGCGCCGGGAGGTGGACGTCACGAGCCCAATAAGCGGCAAGATCGCAGCCGTCCACGTCCACTACGGGGCGCGGGTGGAGCAGGGACAGGTGCTCGTTGAACTCGACCCCAGCGACGTGCGCATCGATCACCGCGACGCCCAAGCGAGTCACATCAAGGCGGTCGAGCGGCTGGCCGAAGTCGAAAACTGGACCGACGGCGTCGAGGCGTCACGGGCGCGGCGCAGCGTCGCCAAGGCGAGGCTGGACCTTGAGGACAGCAGGACACGGCTTGAGGAGACCGCCTTCCTGTTGGAACGCGGCGTCATCCCCAGTTCGGAGCACACCGCCGCCCAGCGCGGATTCACCAGCCGTCAGCTCGATCTCGAGGCGGCGGAGCACGATCTCGCCAGCGTCATGCAGAAAGGGGCCGCCGAAATTCGGGTGGCCAAGCTGGAACTGGAGAACGCCCGCGCCCGGCTCGACGAACTCACCGAGACCCTGCGCCTCTCCGTGCTCAAGGCGCCGGTCGCCGGGGTGGTCATGCGGCCGCCGGCCACGGAGAGCGGACCCGGCGGCGGCGCGCGCGACGGCCGTCTCGCGGGCGGCGACGCCGTCACCCAGGGCGAACGGCTGATGATTGTCGGCGACCTTGAGGGGCTGGCCGTGGATGGCCGCATCGACGAGGTTGACATCGTCAACGTCGCCGTCGGCAACGAAGTGATGGTCAGCGGCGACGCCTTCCCGGGCACCGTGCTGCGCGGCGCGCTCGAACGGGTTTCGTCCGAGGCCACCGTGGCCCCGCGCTCGCTGCCGTTCTTTGAGGTCACCGCGGTCGTGCCGAGCCTCACCCCGAGCCAGCGCGCCGCGGTGCGCATCGGCATGTCCGCGGTGCTGGAGGTGGTGGTCCGCCAGGAGGCCGAAGCCGTGCTGGTGCCGCTCGCCGCAATCGCGCTGGTCGATGGCCGGCCGACGGTTCGCGTGGTCGGCGATGACGGCCCGGTTCCCGTTCCGGTGGTGGTTGGGGAGACCACGGTCGGGCAGATCGAGATTCTTGAAGGCGTAACGCCCGGCGACCGGATACTGGTGACGGAGCGCTAGCCATGGACGTCCTGGCAGCGGCCCGCAGGGAGGCGGCGCGGACCGCCCGAATGGTCCGAACGGCCTTCCTCGCCTGCTCAGGCGGTGCGCGCCGGAAGGCCGGCCAGCGCGACCGCCAAGCTGCGCGGCCCGTTGACGGGGAGCCGCTTCTCAGTCTTTCCCAAGTCAGCAAGCGCTATTCCATTGGGCCGGTTGAAACGGAAGTGCTCAAGCGCGTTGACCTCGATGTCGGTGCGGGCGACCTGCTCTCAATCATGGGCGAGTCCGGTTCCGGCAAGTCCACGCTGCTGAACATCATGGGCCTGCTCGACCGCCCGACGGAGGGGTCCCTTCAAGTAGCGGGCCGTGACGTCTCGGCAATGAGCGACGATGAGCTGTCCGACACGCGCAACCAAAGCATCGGGTTCGTGTTTCAGGCCTTCCGGCTGCTGCCGCGCCTGACCGCCTGGGAGAACGTCGCGCTGCCGCTCACCTACCAAGGGATCGACGGCGCTGAAGCCCGGGAGCGGGCGCAGGCGATGCTGCACAAGGTGGCGATGGGCAATCGCGCGGACCACCGCCCGGACCAGCTGTCCGGCGGACAGCAGCAGCGCGTCGCCATTGCGCGGGCGCTCGTGGTGTCCCCCGCCCTGCTGCTCGCGGACGAGCCCACGGGCGCCTTGGATCCGAACACCGGCCGCGAGATCATGCAATTGTTCCGCGAACTGAACGGTTCCGACGGCATCGCCGTGGTGATCATCACCCACGACCGGGCCGTCGCTCGCCAATGCGCCGGGAACGCGGAACTCGTGGATGGCTGCATCAGGGCAGCGGTAACAACCGCCGCTCCATCCGCCTCGACCGAACCGAGTGAGGGCGCCGGGGAATGACCATGCCCGCTGCCGCCCATGCCCGCGAGGCTGCCCGCAGCCTGCGCGCCGCCGGGCAGCGAACGCTGCTGGCCTTGGTCGGGATCGTCGTCGGCATCGGCGCGGTGATCGCGCTGCTGACCGTCGGCGGCATCGCCAAGTCGGAAGCGCGCAAGCAGTTTCAATCGCTCGGCACGGACATGCTGTCGGTGGTCGATACCACGCGCAACGTGAACTCGTTCAAGCGGGCGGACATGCTCGATGCAACCGATGCCGCAGATCTTGAGCGGCTGGCAACGATCAGGGCGGCGGCTCCCTACACGCTGGATTCAGCGGAACTCGCCCTAGGCAGCCAGCCGCCGCGGTCCATCCGGCGCCTTGGGGTGACCGCCGCATTCCGCGACATGTACGACGTCCAGTTGACGGCGGGGCGGTTCATCACGCCGTTCGACGGCCGCCAGCCCTTCGCGGTGCTGGGCGCCGGCGTCGCCAAAGCCCTGCGGGAAAGCGGCATCGCGCCCGAGGCCGGCCTGCGGCTGCAGCTTGGCCGGGGCATTTACACCGTCATCGGGATACTCGCCAACGCCCATTCCAGCCCGCCCGGCACAAGGCTGAACGACAGCGTGCTCATCCCCATTGAACTGGCGTTGCGCAATCTGGCCACCAAGGAACTGCAGGGCATCACGCTGCGCACCGCCCCGGCCGTCCACTACTTGGCGGCCACCGAGGAAATCCAAAGCCATTTCCGATTGACCGCTCCCAACCTGACCGTCCGCGTGGACAGCCCCGTGCCGATCATCGAGCAGATGGAGGCGCAGATGCGCCTTTTCGCCCTCTTGCTGGGGGCGGTCGGCGGCATCTCGCTGGTCGTGGGCGGGTTCGGGGTGATGAACGCCATGCTGGCATCGGTTGCGGAACGCAGGCTGGAGATCGGCATCCGGCGCGCCCTGGGCGCGCGGCGCGGCGACGTGCAGCGGCAGTTTCTGGCCGAAGCCGTGCTCCTGTGCCTGGTCGGGGGATTGCTCGGCGCGTTGCTCGGCGTCGGCGCCTCGGCGGTCATCAGCGCACTCGCCGACTGGGCTTGGGAATGGTCCGCCACCGCCGTGGTGCTGGGCGTCGGCACGGCCTGCGCGGCCGGCCTGTTCTTCGGCTTCTACCCCGCCAGGCAAGCCGCCCTGCTCGATCCGATCGCCGCCATGCGCGACCGCTGACTGCGTGCGGCACAATCCCGCGCCGCGGTCATGCGCCGCAGGGCGGTCGTTCCCGAAGTGCCCGCGCGTGCGCACCGCTGGGCACATCGTGCTGTTCAGGTTCTCGATCGCGTTGGTCGTGTAGATCGCGCACCGGATCGGCTGCGAGAACGCCAGGAACGGCACCACATGCTGCCAGGTGCCGCGCCAGCTCGTCACGATGGCCGGGTACTTCTGGCCCCACGGACCCGCCTTGAGGGCATCCAGCGCCGCGGCTTCGGTCGGCGCCCGGTAGATGGTCTTCAGCGCTGCCGCCCAGCGGTTCGTGAACACGCGGCATGAAAGCGAGCGGACGTCTGTGAAAAGCACGGTCAACGCGTGCAGTTCTCGGTGCTCCAGTTCCGGGCTCTCTCCCGCGAAACTCGCCAGGCTGATCGGCGAGGTCTCAAAAGTAACTTGGG